>JBCCDM010000234.1:0-10242 GCA_039030795.1 Cyanobacteria bacterium P01_A01_bin.84 | reverse complement strand
TATTTCTCAAGCTTATAGTCAAGTCTCTCTTAAAGATATTTCTAATTGGTTTTCTCATTCTTGTTACTGTATCTCACCATTTTGAGAAACGCTATAATACAAATCAACCTACACCAGTTCCTCATAGTTAATCTGGTGTTACTAATTTAAAGCTATAGAGACGTTTTATAGAGCGTCTCTACCAAGAAGTTTTTATTATGACTAAATATGCTAAAAATACTGTTTATTCTCATTTTTTAAATAGATAATTTAGCAAAACATTATCTATTTAATACTATAAGTTACCTTATAAACGAAAGATAAATCCTCATCAGTAATGCAGTAAGGTAAATTAGAAAAATTACATTTCCTCAAGGACATAATAATAAACTTTTTTCTAGAGCTTGATGTCGAATTTCTAAACCAATCTTATTTAAATATCCTACTTCTTGTCTATTAATAATATCCATTACTGCAATAGTACCTGTTACCCGCAATTTTTCTACTTGGAGGTATTCTTGCAAAGCTTCTAAATTCACATCTTGCACCAATAAAGTCGTATAAATAAATAATACTCAGTATTCCTGAGTGCCTAGGACTGAAAGTCCCCGCAGTCATTTACCAATGGGGAACTACTCCGTTGTGGAGGAACATGACCTTGTAGGAAGTGGTGTGGAAACCCTCTTGACATTGCCTTTCCCTTGCTGGAGTTGACCACGCTGCTCTCCAGACTTATAAACAAAGTCCTCTTTTAGCGGACTGAATAAATCTTGGGTTAGGAGTATTGTAAAAAATTATATGAAAATATTAATCGTAGAAGATGACGACCGCATAGCCAAACCATTGGCTGAAGACTTAAAACATCAGCATCATGCGGTGGATATTGTTGCTGATGGTGCTGAAGGATGGGAATATACCCAAGCAACAGAATACGAGCTAATTTTATTAGATTTAATGTTGCCTAAATTAGATGGTATTAGTCTTTGTAAAAGGTTAAGGGAAGTTAAATACAAAGCATTAATTTTGATGCTGACAGCAAAAGATACCACCACTGATAAAATCATTGGACTAGATGCTGGAGCAGATGATTATCTAGTCAAACCCTTTGAAATAGAAGAATTAGCAGCACGAATCCGCGCTTTATCTCGGAGAAGTCTGGAAACTAAATCGCCAATTCTCAGCTATGGTCAGTTACAACTTAATTCTAGTAGTGCAGAAGTTACCTATGATGGCAAAAATATTAATTTGACTGCTAAAGAATACATGATTTTAGAATTATTTCTCAGCAACCCAAATCAAGTTTTCAATCGTTCGGCAATATTAGAAAAATTATGGGAGTTTGATAAAATTATACAGGCTGGAGACAGAACTGTAAAAACACACATTACTAATTTACGACGCAAGCTTAAAAATGCAGGAATGTCAGAGGATTTTTTAGAAACAGTTTATGGATTAGGTTATCGTCTTCGTCCCAGGAATAGGTAGATAATTAACTTATATATGTAAGTAATACACAAAACTCTAACAATTAATTTATAACCTTTATTACTATAAACATGAAAGTAAAGAAAACGAAACAACTTAACAACTTCAATACAATAATTATGTCTAAAGAATCAGTATTGCAATTCATTGAAGCTGCCAATAACAATCCAGAATTGCTCTCAAAACTCAATCGTGTTCAGGAAGCAGAAGATGTTCTAGATATTGCCTCTACATTAGGTTACGAATTTAGCGAGCCAGAACTACTTCATGTTATGCAAGAAAAGCAACTCTCTTTTCGCTCAGATGAACTATCGGATTTAGAACTGGAGGGTGTTGTTGGTGGATATCATAAAAATGGTAAGAAAGATACTAAGACTAGTAAAAATGTTACAAAAAGTATTTCTGAAGTCTATGTAAATGGAGAACTCATTGAATCAAAAAATGAATACCGCGTAAACGGGAGATTAATCAATCCAAACAAATAGGGAACAAGTAGAATCATTCTCAATTTTCAAAGGCTTGATCTGCTTGATGGGATAAGTGTAACGATTTGTTAGTAGGGAAATTGCGGGTTATGATACCTAGGTTAGGCTGTTGATTTGTAACTTTTTTTAAGATATTTTCATGCAGTTTGTGTGTCAAGAAAATATGGTAAATAGGGTTTACTGAAAAAGTCTAGAAATTGAACCTACGTGTTACAGGAATTGAAAAATCAAGGATTCCCTTCTTTGCAAAGTTACCAATTATTAGAGCAGAAACATTAGCTAAAGTTGCGAACGAGCAAAAAATATTGGTGTTTTCTTTGTTATCCCTGGTTTACTATTGGGAATCACCGCATTGATTTAAGGTAATTTCTGAAAAGGAATATACCTTGGTTAACGATGGTAAATTTGTTTATGGAAATCACCGAAATTATTCAATAATCTTCCCGTATAGCTGTAAGATTTGAGCACCCAACGGGTGCGTTTTTCGCTCTCGCAATGAATAAAACTAGCACATTTTTATCATTTGGCTAAAAGCCTTACCATATAAGGGTTATAAAATGTGCTAGTTGAGAGATAATTCTTTAGACATTCTCTAAGTATATGAAAACTGCATAATTGATTTGTATCAAAATGTAAACCTTGATAAATCTTTACTCTTTCTTGACGTTCTCGAAATACAACATTGTTTGTCGGAGAAAAAACTGAGATTTAAGTAGACAATACTGACACTTACTTGGTTGATAACTCTTACCTAAAAGCAAACTTATCGAGAATATAAGCTAAAGATAGCTATGAAACCATTGCTACCAGATTTTAATCAAGGGAAATTCGACCCAGAAAATTCAACCACCATCAGTAACCCTTACTTTCCCTTAGAGAGTGGAAAAATTATTGCTTATGAAGCGCAAAAAGATGGTGAAGTCGTTGAAAGTAATCAACTTTTTACAACTTTTGATACTAAAGAGATTCTTGGAGTCAAAAATTTTGTTGTTCGAGATGTCGCTTGGGATGAAGGAACTTTAGTTGAAGATACTTTTGATTGGTATGCTCAAGATACCGATGGTAATGTTTGGTATATGGGTGAAACTGCTACCAATTATGAATATGATGACGAAGGTAATTTCATTGGTACTAATAATGATGGTTCTTGGGAAGCTGGGGTAGATGGAGCGAAAGCTGGTTTTGAAATGAAAGCTAATCCTCAAGTTGGGGATAACTATTATCAAGAATTTTTTCCTGGTGAAGCGGAAGACGAAGCGATAGTAGTAGGGACGAATGAATCTATCACTATTGGTTTAGGAACTTTCGAGAATGTTTTGAAAATCCGCGATTTCTCACAACTTGAACCAGATATTTCTGAATTTAAATATTATGCTCCGGAAGTGGGACAGATTTTAGCTGATGAAGGAATTACTAAGGAAGGAGGAACACCGGAAATTTCCCCAGAATTGGTTGATACTTCCGAATTAGCAAATGCTGTTCTTCCTGCTTTGAGTATTACGGAGTTTGAAAATAGTACAGATATTGATAATTCCTACTTCCCTCTGATTCCTGGTACTCTCTCTGTTTATGAAGGGAAGGAAGTTGATGAAGATACTAGGGAAGTTGAGTTGGAAAGACGGGAAGTTCTGGTTACTAACGATACCTTAGATATTTTGGGTATCACCAGTCGAGTAGTACAAGAAAAAGAGTTTGAAAATGGTTTGCTCAGTGAAGAAAAGCTTTCTTACTATGCTCAAGATAAGGAAGGAAATGTTTGGTTACTAGGTGAGGATGAAACTGATTATGAATACGATACCCAAGGTAATTTAGTTAATACCGATAAATCTGATTCCTGGATAGCTGGACAAGATGAGAATCTTCCTGGAATCATTATGGATGGTACTCCTGAAAATGGTGAAGGATACTATCAAAGATTTGAGGTTGGAGAGGATGAACAAGAACTCGCAAAGATTATTGATACTGATGCTTCTGTCTCTAGTAAATTTGTTGACTTTGAAGATGTAATTAAAGTTAAAGAATTTTCTGAATCTGACTCAGATGAGTTTGACTATAAGTATTATGCAAAAGGTGTTGGTGAAGTATTTACTGAAGAAATTGATGATGGTGAAGTAGAGTTTTCTTCCTCTCTTATTAAGGTTGAAGATGTCACAGAACCCCCACAATCCAGTTTAGAGACTATCTTTGGTAGTATTGGTGCAGACCTTATTGAGGTTGATGGTAGTAATCAACTGATTTTTGGTGGTGCTGATGCTGACTTCATTGATGCCTCTATCAGTAGTGGAGGTGGTAATCGTATCTATGCTGGTGGTGGTGACGATACTCTCATTCTTGGTAGTGGGGATAGGCTCGTTGGTGGTGCTGGTGCGGATACAATATTTGTGACTAATGGTGGTGATAACACAATTACTGGTGGTGCTGGTGCAGACCAATTTTGGATTGCTGTAGCTTCTATCCCTGATTCTGTTAATACCATCACCGACTTTACCATTGGTGAAGATGTAATTGGTTTAGTTGGTTTGGGAATTGGATTTGAAGATTTAAGTATTACTCAAAGTGGTGAAAATGCTCTTATTGGTACTGGTAGTCAAAACTTAGCAATTTTCCTGAGTACTGATGCAAATAGTTTGACCGCAGACAATTTTGCGATAACCCTTTAGGGTTTCATGAAGCGATGGTGCATCCGATAACTCTTCTACTTGCTCATAATTTGAAGTAATTAAAGATAGATAAATTAGCCATTCTCACCGGAAACTTGATTTCTTACACCATTAAACTCTGATTGTATATCAGAGTTTTTCTTACGTTTTTTGAATAAATCGTAAAAATATATACATAAAAGCATAAAAATTGAAAAGCAAGAATCATCTTGTCCAGTTCTTGACATTTACTCTGCAAATTAATATTTGCAGTTAAAAATTCAAAGTCTCAGCCAATGAATAAAAGCAATATTTCTTTCCTTTTAGCCTTAGTTATCGGCACCACTACAATTACAGCTTGCAATTCTAACGAAGAAACTGTTACTGAAACAATGATTGATGAATCCGAGTCAGCAAAGGATTTACGAGAAGAAACAAGAATCAATAAATACAAATCACTAGCAAAAATCACTTATGAGCAAGCCAAGAAAGTGGGAGAAGCAGCAATTGGAGGAAAAGCTAATGAAGTTGAGCTAGATATAGAAAATGGCGGTCTTGTATATGATGTAGAAATTGGTAACAAAGAAGCAATTATTGATGCGGGTAATGGTAAAGTTCTTTACATTCAAGATGAAGAAGCAGAGGAAAAAGCTAAAGCTAATAAACCCCGTAGCAGTATCCGAATTCCTGAAGTTGATTCTGAGTAAAAATTATTTATCATCTGTGGAAATTTATCAAAATTTCTCAGTATTCTTCAGTCCTAAATAATAATAAATAAACAAGCAAGTAAATCAAATTGAAACTGCAACTAGTTACAATCCTATTATCATTACTGATACCAGTATCGGTAAAAGCTAATCCTGTGATTCACGGTGAATTTGACTACGACATCAAAGAGAAAAGATTTACTGAATGGCAGCTTGGTCCTGTGTTTTCAATAGGTGAAGATACAGAAATTGAAGTACCAATTGGACAATCAGATGGGGAATGGGAATTATTACCAGAACTAAAACGGGATTTTTGCTCTAGCGATCGCTGTTCAATTGAGATAGGTATTGGTGCTGAAATTCCCTTTAATAATCAGAGAATTAAACCTTTTGGTAAAGTAGAAGCTGAATGGGGTTTATAGATTAATTAAGCGATTCGCGATCGCGAATCTAAGCAATACAACTTATTAATTGATTAATTTATAAAAAAATCGGCGTTAAATATCTTAATTTTATTTACAAGGATTATCTTTTTATCTTGAAACTTCTTATTTTTTATTTATTCATCCATGTTTAAAAAAACTCGCTATCAGTTAATGATAGCTTATATAGGAGTATTAACTGTTATTTTGATAGGGTTTGCTTTTGCTGTCCGCTTTACTTTTATTAAAACTTTAGAGAGTCAACTCAATAACAGATTAAGAAACTTAGCAAAAGCTGCTGTTTTTAACATGGATCTTGAATATGGAGGATTAGATATTGATGATGATGAAATATTAGTTGGACAAAAGCAAGGAATAGAATGGTTTGATATTCAAGGTAAGCGAATAGTAAAACAGGGAAAATATCATTTAAAGCAACCACTTAATACTAATTATCCTACAAAACTTTTAATACAAATTCAAAGGGAACCTCATCCAATTCGCAGTTTGATTAGACCTGTAATTAACCTAGAAGATGACAAAATAATTGGTTACGTCCGAGTCAGTGAATCCCTAACTGACTTAAATAACAATATTTATAGCTTAGATGTGGGATTGGGAAGCGGAGTTGTAGTAGCATTAACTTTAAGCGGTTTCGGTGGAATTTGGTTAACTAATCGCGCGATGAAACCAATTGAAGAAAGTTTTGAGCAACTTAAACAGTTTACAGCAGATGCTTCTCACGAGTTACGAAGTCCTTTAATGGCAATAAAAACTAACGCTTCAGTAGCATTAAAATATCCAGAAGGAATGCGAGAAAAAGACGAAGAAAAATTTAGCGCGATCGCTTCTGCAACGAACCAGATGACTAGACTTACGGAAGATTTATTGCTTTTAGCACGTACTGACAAAGTAAGTAATATTTATCAAAAGTCAGTGCATTTAAGTTTAATTTTGTCGGACTTAATACAATTATACGAGCTGATAGCAAAAGAAAAAAATATCGCGCTGATTGCACAACTTGCGGAAAATTTATATTTGTTAGGAGATGAAGTCCTCCTCAAACAAGTTTTTACCAACTTGCTACAGAATGCTCTCTACTATACATCTTCTGGTGGTTTTGTAACTGTTGAAGCGAATCTATTAAGTTCTAAAATAGTTGTCAATGTAAAAGATACAGGGATAGGAATTGCACCAGAGTATTTAGACAAAATATTCGAGCGATTCTTTCGAGTAGATGAATCTCGTTCTTATCAAACTGGTAAATCAGGGTTAGGTTTAGCTATTGTTAAAGAAATTGTTCAACTACATAAAGGCACTATTTCAGTTGAGAGTAAGTTAAAAATTGGCAGTTGTTTTACCCTCTGCTTTCCTGTATAGTTACTAAAATATTTTCTAATTTTAATCCCTAATCTTAGTAGAATTTACCCATTCGTATTAATTGTAACTAAGCTCCAAAAGAAGACTATTACCAAGGCAATATTTCACCGTTAGAATGCCAGAAGGTGCCGGTATTTTTCAAGTTCAATTCATCAATACGAGTCAATAAACCTTTGACTGATTCCTCCGTAGTAATTCCAGCATTGGTAAAACCAGTCATGCGTGTTTTCACTAATCCTGGGTGAAGAATAGCTACAGAAATACCTTTCGGTTTTAAATCGTGAGATAAAGATTTGCCAGCCATTGACATAGACACTTTTGACATTCGATAACCGTAGGATCCCCCAGAAGTATTATCTTCAATAGAAGCCATCCTGCTAGTCATCATAATGACTTTGGAACCCGATGTTAAATTATTCAACAAAGCATGAGTTAATTTTAAAGGAGCGATCGCGTTAACTTCAAATTGTCTGCGAATACTCTCAAAATCCAAGTTATCCAGACTGACTCGTTCGACAATAGCAGCATTGTTGATTAAAATATCGATTGTTTGACCATCAAGTCGTTTGACTAGATTTTCAACTAAGGAATCATTTGTAATATCAACATCAGTCTCTATTTGTACATCTAAACTTTGCAACTCATCCGATACGGAGCGACAAACAGCAATCACGCGATCGCCTCGTTTTTTTATTTGACGACAGTATTCTAAGCCGATACCCCGATTTGCACCTGTTACTAAGTAGCTTGCCATATTTATGTTTTTACTTCACTCACAACTTTAGATTATCAATTTTTGTGTCTTAACTTGTTCTTAGTTGTTGTGACACTATTACAGCCATACAATCTTATGGTCTGAGCAAAACCGTATTCCCCTACCACTATTAATGTTAAGTTTATGGAAAGCACGCTGTATTAATGCGACTGTAGTTGTGGGAACTCACGATGATTTAACCAACATTGCTGGCTTATTTGGTTTTGAAATTAAAACTATTAGATTATCTACTCTTTGTGTAGAAAATCTTTTGGAATGGGTAAAAAAATTGATAGAAGCACAGCGTCTTTCTCCCTTGACCGAAACAATTCAAAATTCAAAATGCACAATTCCGGCATTAAAGAGAAAATAAATAATTTTTAATTGATTAATTAAGCGGTGCGACCTCGCACCATCGCATGGCGCTTGAGGATGCGCATTCCTGTGAGGATACAAGCTTCCCCCTTCAGGGGGAAAAATAAAAAAATATATTCCTTGTTTCAAGCTCTTCCCTTTAAGGGAAGAGTAATAATTTTGAATTTTGTTCTTTGAAAACGTTCCCGTAGGGTATTACTAATTTTGAATTGGAGCGTAGCGACTGACACCCATTAATCTAGAACTATCTGCTGATAATGGTAGGGAAATTGTGGCACAATCTCAAGGTTCTTGGAGGAAAGCAGCTAATTACCTACATACTTGGGTTGCTCAGATGACGGATTAGTATTTTACTGATTCATGAGAAAAAATTAATTTGAGAAGGCACCCTTTAAAATGAGTTCAATTAAGTCAATTACTAATTCTTCATCTGTCTTGCTTCCATAGCGCTTAGCGATATACAGAGATTCTAGAGAACACAGAAAAGTACCTCCTATAAAGCCTGGATCTTTTTGGAACTGCTCTTTAAAATGAGACCGATATTTACGGAATAAAGATTCAATTGGAGCAAATGTACAACTATAAATTGCTTCTTCTAACTGAATAGCTTTATCTGAAGATATTTCTGGTAAATCACTCATTATTATTTGTCCACCATGAAGAGGAGGCTGGTTTATTAACCATATTCCCACTTTAAATAAACAACTTTCTAAGGTTGGCTTTGCAGCCGAAATCAATTTCTCAAATGAAATACGTCTATGCTCTAAATGACGCAACATTACTTCAACATATAAGTCTTCTTTTCCTGAAGGGAAATGATAGTAAATAGAGGCTTGTTTAATACCTAACTTATCAGCAATGTGTCTGAGCTTCACAGATTTATAACTGCGAACAGCAAATAATTCTTCTGCTGCATCAAGAACTGCTTCTCTTGAGGAACTTTTACTAGTTTTTTTATTTACATTATTCACACGGATAACTCTAATAGAATAAATATGTATTCCAAATGTTTGTTGATTAAATTATGAAAATATTTTTTAATGACATTTGTTTATTTTAAATTAAGTCTAAAATCCCTTGATAATAGCTTGGATCGATAATCTTTGTAAATAACCGAGCCTATAACTAAGTTTCAAGTTTGTTGAACTACTATAAAAAATCTTTATGCAAGCAATATATAAGCCATCAAACAATCTATCTAGACACTGAAATTGCTACTGCTGAGTCAAAAATATAAGTTCATAATTTTTATTCCCCAAAAACCCTCATCATTATTTCTTTTCAGGAATTTGAGGCTTTTCTACACAACGTACACAAATATAATTCATAGTTGCAATTCAGTAATTGTAGTAACTATGTACTTAAAATTTTCATGTAATTTGAACGTTTAAAACAATTGACAATAATATCTACCTAATTTAAGTTAGGTATTGTAAGTAATTAGTTTGCTTCCATCTCTAAAATTTAAATTTTAAATTTTAAATAGGCTCAATCCCTTGCAATTCCTTGGCTACAACCTAGTTAAAGGAAATAGCTTCTACATGGGAATAATGAGACAGCTAAAAATTACAACCCCGGAGAATCACGCAATGGTAAATGATACATCCCTTGATTCTACTCAGTTAAGCATTGCTGGTATTGTTTCCAAGAGTGGAGAAGGTTTTGATAAAAACAGTTCGGACTTTGATATTTTGCTCGAAGCTCTCAAAACAACTTCTCTAGTTGAAGCTCTTGATGACAAGAATGCAGACCTAAGTGTCTTTGCCCCTACCGATGCTGCTTTCATTAAACTTGCTCAAGATTTCGGCTATAAAGGTACCGACGAAGCAGAGGCTTTTGATGCGATCGCAAGCACTCTAACTGAGCTTGGAAATGGAGACCCACTTCCACTCCTACGAGATATTCTGCTCTATCATGTTTCTCCTGGTGCAAAAGACCAAGAACAACTCCAAACTGAAGGTAAGGTAGAGACTCTACTCGAAGGTGCTAGTTTTGAAGTTAAGGGTAAGAATTTAG
>JBCCDM010000233.1:0-10274 GCA_039030795.1 Cyanobacteria bacterium P01_A01_bin.84 | reverse complement strand
TCCTTATTACTTGGAAGCACATTTATACCCATAAAAAATTTATAGTTTAATAATCCACTTTACTCCGATAGTTCTTCTTAAAGTTGCAATTTAAACTCTCCGGAGATTAAATAAAATTGCAACCAAAGATATAGAAATGTTTCAAATCTGTTTTTCCAAATCATTTATGTATATGCGCCTTAAAAATATTGCCACAGTTCTGATGCAAAAATTTTTCTTTTTCCATCATGATTTATTCTAAATTAAATGTGCAATGGGAAATAGGAAAATATAATAGTTGATTTACTCAAGCAATAAATCTGCAAACAACCCAACGATCGACTATTAAATCGAGATGATGCTGTACTTTTCTCAAAAAAATATCATATCTGGAAGCCTTTACATAGTATTATGAAGTGAAGGCTATACATTCATTCTGAAGTCTGGACATGAAATTTCTCAACTACCTAAAGACTGGCTCAAACTTTTCTGTCATCTCGTCAGGTGTTAGATAATATTTTTTCATCAGAGATATTTTGTGAATAAGAAAAATTAGCCCTTTTTAAAAATCCAAGACATAAATGCATAGAAAAACGTTACTTCCATAACAGAATGTAATTTAACCTATTTATAAAATCATCTTCTGAGGTTTTATGATGATAATTATAAACTCCATGTTTATCATGCTTTTGTGACAAAAATGTAGCATTTTTCTTGTTGAAAAAAGTAGTAATTGTACGTAATTTAGATTGAACTTATTAGTAAAAAAAATGAATACTATTTAGTTTTGATTTTCTAGTCTCAACTGAGATTTTCACTTTTCTGAAAATGTTAAATAATTTTGTCCTTTTTCTTTAAACATCAAATGAATTCAATTACATCCGCATACGGCAATTCAAATAACAAAATGACTAATAAGAAATGGGCTGTTAAACGAATAACAGTAAATTTGGCAGCACTAGAAGCAGAAAAATTAGAAAAATTTTGTCAGCGAACTGGTAGACCTGCTACAGATGTTATCCGAGAATTAATTAGAGGTTTAGAATTCTCAGATGATCGCTAATTAAATTAACTTTGTTTGTTATTAGAGGAATACTTTCAATATTGCATTAGAGGTGAAATCTAGAATTATATATTCTACTTTCACTTCTTTTTTATTATTTTTTTAATTTTAAAATTTAGCTTTGAATATCTTCATAGAACTACCCATGTAGATTAATAAAATAGAGATGTTTCAACAAATGTTTCTAAATGAAGTGGTTAATGTAGGGATACTAAACTAGGGTTGAAAGCTTAACTTGTTCAAACAGGTAAAAGCTTTTAAGCTCTAGACAAAAGTCCATAAATTAACCGCTTTTAGTAGAGATGCCAAGAATAAGTACTTATCTCACCTCTAAATTTGTATTAAGGATCGCAAATTTAATAACCAGGACTTACGCAAAATCAACGTAATTCCGTCCGAGACGTTAGCTAGCGCTACACTACGTGAATGCGTAGCATGTCCATTAGGACTTTCCGTTTGCGACGTATAAGCTCTGTCGAGCAGACTCCGTCTTTGTGCAACTAGCGTTAGCTAACCCAATAAACCCTGGGATTGCTAGTCTACGACAACCCTTTCAGGGAACCCTACACTACGTGACCGTCGCTTCAGACAAATCTTCGTTGCGTAAGTCCTGTAATAACTTACAATTTTGGTTTGTTTAAGTATGGTGCGTTACGCTGAGCTAACAGCACCCCATCTTTGTATTTTATTTAATCCACATTCCTAAATAACGATTAAACACTGAATTTCAGCTTATCCCAAACTGCCCTTAGATAACAACTTTGTCAGCAAATTTGGTACGGAGGCAGTTACAATTTGTAAAGATAATGAGTGGATGAGAATGGAATGCGCGTTGCAATTGTAGGTGGAGGATTAGCTGGATTATCAACTGCGGTAGATTTAGCTGATGCTGGTTGTGAAGTTGAAATTTTTGAGTCCCGTCCTTTTATTGGAGGAAAAGTGGGAAGTTGGGTTGATGGTGAGGGGAACCATATTGAAATGGGGTTACACGTATTTTTTGGGTGTTATTACCAGCTATTTGGGTTAATGAAAAAAGTTGGGGCTTTTGATTATTTACTTCCCAAACAGCATACCCACACTTTTGTTAACAAAGCAGGACGTATAGGTGAGTTGGATTTTCGTTTTTTGACGGGGGCACCTTTTAATGGATTAAAAGCGTTTTTTACAACCTCTCAACTCTCACCATTAGATAAAGCACAAAATTCATTAGCATTAGCGACCAGTCCAGTCGTTAGAGGCTTAGTAGATTTTGATGGGGCAATGAAGAGTATACGGGGTTTAGATAAAATTAGCTTTGCTGATTGGTTTCGTTCCCATGGTGGGAATAACGGTAGCATTCAAAAAATGTGGAACCCAATAGCTTATGCTTTGGGCTTTATCGACTGTGAAAATATATCTGCTCGGTGTATGTTAACTATTTTCCAGTTATTCGCTGCTAGAACCGAAGCTTCTAAGCTGAGAATGTTAGCAGGTTCACCCCACGAATATTTGATTAAACCTATACTCAAATATTTAGAAGATAAAGGTACAAAAACTTATACTCGTCATCAAGTTAGAGAAATTCAGTACGAAGAAAAAGAAGAGAAAACCAAAGTTACCGGAATGGTAATCGCAACTGGAGACAAAGAAGAGAAAATTACTGCTGATGCTTATGTGGTAGCTTGTGACGTTCCTGGGACTCAGCGTCTCTTACCTCCAGATTGGCGTAAATGGTCTGAGTTTGACAATATTTATAAATTAAAAGCTGTACCTGTTGCTACAGTCCAGCTACGGTTTGATGGTTGGGTAACAGAAATGCAGGATGCTGAAAAACGTCAGCAGTTAGAAAAAGCAGTAGGAATGGATAACTTACTTTATACCCCTGATGCTGACTTTTCTTGTTTTGCGGATTTGGCTTTAACTAGCCCCAAAGATTATTACCAGGAAGGTGAGGGTTCTTTATTACAATTAGTATTGACACCAGGGGATCCATTTATTAAAAAGAGTAACGAAGAAATTGCTCAACACGTTTTGGCACAGGTACGGGAGTTATTTCCATCATCACAAGATTTAAAGATGACTTGGTATAGTGTTGTGAAATTGGCTCAGTCTTTATATCGAGAAGCACCAGGAATGGATGTATTCCGTCCTAGTCAAGCTACACCAATTGATAATTTTTTCTTTGCAGGCAGTTACACGCAACAGGATTATATTGATAGCATGGAAGGTGCGACGATTTCGGGTAAACGTGCTGCTAAAGTAGTTTTGGAGAAAGTAAAGAAATAATTTGATTTTGCAAGTCATGGGTACAACTTCACTTAAAAATAGTCCCTAAGATTACAAAATAGCTTTTGTTGGGGAGACTTCATCTATATCTTGTCATCCTCTGCGAAAAACCGGGCAACAGTTTACATTGCAATCACTGATGTTTTGGAGTCAAAGTAAATAAAGAAGAATATTTCTGATTTTGATTTTATTTTTCGGGTTGAAGTCCGGTTATTTTAGATATAAACACTACCTGGAACAGTGATACAGCTAGCAGTTCAGGAATAGTTCAGGAGTAGTTCACGGAGAGGACATAAACTATGTCAGACTGGTTAGAGCATGAAGTGCAAGTCGAAGTTGATGTTCCCATTGACTTAGTATGGAGTCTTTGGTCTGATCTAGAGCAAATGCCTCGTTGGATGAAGTGGATTGATTCTGTAAAAGTGTCAGAAGATAATCCCGATATATCTTTGTGGAAACTAAAGAGCGGTGGTTTTGAGTTTAATTGGAAATCCCGAATTTTAAAAATGATTCCCAATCAAATTATTAAGTGGGAGTCAGTGGATGGTTTGCCTAATGGGGGTGCGATTCGTTTTTACGATCGCAAGAATAGCAGTGTTGTCAAAATGACTATTAGTTATGCTATTCCTGGCTTTTTAGGCAAACTAATGGATAACTTGTTTCTAGGTAGAATTGTAGAATCAACTACTCAAGCTGATTTAGAAAGGTTTAAGGAGTATGCCTTGAAGGCACAAGCTGGAGAAATTAATGGAGACTAATCGATTTTTCTCAAGATTTTGAAATTTTTGATAAATCGACTTTCAACTACCAAGTGGGATCGCTGAATAAATTAATTGTCCACTCCTCGCGTCCTGGTGGTACTGCGGTAATGCAAGCACGGATAATGTCTCCGCCCTCGACTTCCACAGTACAAGCGTGGCAAGAACCCATTAAACATCCTGTGGGAATAGAGACACCTGCCCTGTCAGCAACATCTAGCAGGGCTTCACCTTCTTGGGCTTCGACAGTAATGTTATCTGGTAAAAAGCGGACGCGAATAGCCATGATTGTTAATTTACTAAGATAAAAAGTGACTTAGGTCTAAATAGCGTTCGACTTGAGTTGCAAGTGAATCTAAAAGATTTTCTCGCTGTTCGCGGTAATTAGCAACACCTGTCGGTAACGATTTTAACCCTCTTTGTTGACGTAAACGATTTAGCCAAGCTCTTCTCCAAGGTCCATTATCAAAAATTCCATGGAGATAGGTTCCCCATACTGACTGACATTTATCTACTAGTCCCAGATTTGGGTCGTCAAATAAGGCATGAAAAGATTCGGATTGACTTCCTTGTAACTCTGCACGCGATCGCCCTTGATGAATTTCAAATCCGGTTACGGGTAGACCCATTTGGGGATAGTTGGAAGTTACTTGACGTTGACGAGCTATTTTTTGTCCGGTGATAACTGTTCTAATGGGCAATAAATTTAATCCTTGGTATCTTCCTGCTTGTCCTTCTATACCTTCTGGGTCGGCAATCATTTGTCCTAACATTTGGAAACCACCACAGACACCTAAAATAGTACCTCCGGCGGCGGCATAATTTTGTAATGCCTCTGCCATACCGGTTTTTTGCATCAAGATTAAGTCAGTAATTGTGGTTTTTGTTCCAGGTAAAATTACTGCATCTGGATGTCCTAAATCTTGCTTGGGACTTAAGTATCTCACAGAAACTGAAGGTTCTGACTCTAAGGGATCGAAATCGGTAAAGTTAGAAATTCTAGGTAAACGAATAACCGCAATGTTTAATTCACTATGATATTTTTGGGGTTTGCGCTCTAATAAATCTAAAGAGTCTTCAGCAGGAAATACTTGCTCTAACCAAGGAATTACTCCTACTACAGGAATACCGGTGCGTTGCTCCAACCATTTTATACCAGGTTCTAAGAGCGATCGCTGTCCGCGAAATTTGTTAATGACTACGCCTTTAATTAAAGCTCTTTCTTCTGGTTCTAGTAATTCTAGGGTCCCAACAATATGAGCAAAAACACCACCACGGTCGATATCCGCGACTAGTAAGGTGGGAGCATTTAGATACCTTGCGACCCGCATATTAGTTACATCTCGGTGCTTGAGATTGATTTCTGCTGGACTTCCTGCACCTTCACAAACAATTAAATCAAATTCTGTAGCTAAGTGTTTCAAGGATTCTTGAATTGTACGCCATCCCAACTCGAAGTATTGTTCGTAATAGTCTGTGGCGGTAACTTTACCTACTGGTCTACCCTTAATAATCACCTGGGAAGTTGTATCTCCTTGAGGTTTGAGCAAAATGGGATTCATTTCCACCCAAGGTATAATACCAGCAGCCCATGCTTGTACTGCTTGAGCATAGCCAATTTCTCCACCATTCGCAGTCACATAGGCGTTTAGAGCCATATTTTGACCTTTGAAGGGGGCTACCCGCCAGCCACGCCGAGATAAAATTCTACATATTGCAGTACAAACAAGTGATTTCCCTGCGTGAGAAGTAGTCCCCACTACCATAATTCCTTTCATAATTAACTTGCTATTTTTACTAATTTTGTCAAAGATTTAAACGATAAAAGGTAAAATGTGAATCCGCGAGTTGTAAGTAAAGTTAGTATTTAGCTATTAAATAAGCGATATATCTTATACATTTTGTAAACCCATACTTATACTTAATAGTCAAAATTAATCAACCTGCTTTGGACGACTATCGTAATTACTTCATAAATAATTTATAAACGTCCGTATATATTGTTCCCTTTTATCCTCATCTCTTAACTATTCTCCATTGAATTTTAGAAAGGTAGTCTCAGCCAGCGAGTCATAGTATTATTTAAGCGATCGCCCAATGCTGGTTCTCGCCATTTCTCTTGTGAGAGTTTTGCTAATAATTGACGACCTAGAGGTGTGAGACGAAAACTATCTGTAATTCCCTGACCGTCAACTTCTCGCCGCAATATACCAACCTGAATAAGCCACGCAACAGCATTTTCGACGGTTATTTCTGATAAAGGACGTTTTGTGTAATTATTACTAACGCCAGTTCGATCGGTAATTTCACTCATACCGACATGAACAGATGCCATTTTTTGTAATAATGCAGGCTTGAAAGGAGAACAAATTAATGCTGTTTCGGCTCTTTGAAAGGTGCTTTGCGAATAGAAAGAAGTTTCCTCTATAGGAGAATTAACATTTGACATTTTTTGTTTTTTTACTATGTTTTCTTACTATTTGTTTATTCGCAAGATTAACTGCGTAATATATCTAGTTTTAGCAATTATTTGATGAATAATCTTATCTGAATCTAAATTGAGAAATAAAAAAGTGGTGTTGTAGTTAAAATTGTTTAAAAAATAGACCGTTGACTCTCACAATAAATTTTAAGTCTCCATTAAGTCCCCGATGGGCGAATAAAATAGTTTTCTAAGATAGAGGAGGAGGTGGGGAATAGCTCTATGGGGTGGGAAAAGCCGCATTTTCACAAATAATTGGTATTAGTTTATGGGTACTCAGACAAAATTAATCACATAAATTATTTTCTTGTTTAACCTTTTGTGTTATCCATTTCCTCTTTTCTGTCCTTACGAATTAATTTCACTTCATCTACCTCTTTAGTAAAACCATATAACCTCTTGATTTAACTATTGTAAATTATTGTAAAATTCCAGTGGAACTAATTAAGTACCATACAGGGAAAATTAATTATGCCTCTATCAGTTGGCGCAGATGCTCCGGCATTTACCACAAAAGATACTAATGGTAATACTGTCTCTTTATCTGATTTTTCAGGTAAGACGGTGGTCTTATATTTTTATCCCAAGGATGATACACCTGGTTGTACGAAACAAGCTTGTAGTTTCCGAGACAAACAAGCTGATTATAAGGATAAAGATATTGCAGTTTTAGGAGTAAGTGCTGATGACCAAGCATCTCACCAAGCATTTACCGAAAAATTCAATCTCAATTTTCCACTTTTAGTTGATACAGATAAAACTTTAATTAAAGCCTACGATGTTGATGGTGGTGGCTATGCAAAGCGCGTTACCTATGTCATTGATGGTAATGGTAAGATAGCCCAGGTTGACGATAGCGTAAATACATCTACCCATGCTGAGGATATTCTGGCGAAGTTGGGGATGTAGTTGTTAATTATTAATTGGTAATTATTAATTGGTAATTGGTAATTGGTAATTGGTAAATAAGTAATAGGGGCACAAACATAACTGTCTGTACCCCTATTACTTATAGTGAGTCTAATCTACTACTTCTGTTCTGGCTCGAGTTGGATAGTAAAACTAGGTACAGTAGTTGTATTTTCCTGGGATCCCTGCCTTTGTTTTTGAATTGCTTCTTGCTGCTTGAGACGAAAATTTGTAGCAGCATCGTTTAGCTGTTGGCTATTCTGAGAATTAAATTCTCGATTAAAAGTGCCTAAATTGGAATTGTGGATCAGTTGAAAAAGGCTAAAAGGATTTTGTTCTACACCTTGATTGAATGGATCCTTATATTGAGTTTCAGGATTTTGTGGGTCAAATTGACTACTAGGATTAGCAAAGCTGGCTTGAGAAGTAACAACTGTAGTTAAACTTACACCAACTACAGTATAAATCGCTAATTTAGTCAGTGATAAAAACGGATTTTTCATGAAATTTAGCTCTAAAGTTAGTGTGATGTTTCTATCTTACTCAAGCCAGGGTGCGACGCAATCTTGGCTGAATAATTATAAGTGATATTATGGCAAAACTAAGTAATACTAGCATTGCACCGCCAAAGGTAATATTTCCCCACAAGGATTGTATTACTACACTATTTAATCCCCATGTTTCATGAGTATAAAGATAGCGAATCGGTTCAATTGCGTAGCTGAGAGGATTTAGGGTCGCAATAACTTGTAACCACTTGGGCATAAATGATAAGGGAGCTAAAGCGGTACTAGCAAATAGTAGGGGTAAATTAGCTACAAAAATAACTGCGAGTAATTCGATATGTCCCGGAAGAGCAAAAGCTAAACCCAAGCTTAAAGCGGTGACACCTAAAGCCAAGAGAAAAATAATAATTGCGATCGCAGCTAAACCCCCAATATCTGGAATACCTGCACCTAAAGCCGCAGCAGCACCAACAATTACTGCTGCTTGGAGCAAACTTTGACTAACAATAAAGATTGCTGATGCTAAAACAATTGAGAACCTAGATGCTAAAGGGGCAACTAATAAACGATTTAAAAAACCGAATTCCCGGTCAAACATTATAGGTAAACCTGCATTTAATGCACCTGCAAAGGCTGTAAACACAATTACACCTGCACTCAGAAATTGCCCATAATTGCTAGTTTCGCCGAAGATACCCTTTGGTGCGTTTTGGAACAATGCTCCAAACAGCACTAACCACATTACAGGTTGGACAATACTAGCGAGTAGTGTGGAAGGACGACGTTGTAACTGAATAAATAGACGACGAGTTAATGCTAAGGTTTCTTGAGTTAATTCACTCAAAAAGTTAGATTCAGATTCTTGATAAATTTGGGGTGAAGCAACTTGTTTCCAGTTAATATCTGCTGATTTGGGAGGTGATGTGGTACTGCTCATGGTTAATTTTTAGGTTGTTGATTGGGAATGGGTAATTACTAATGGGTAATTACTAATTAATTAGCTAAAAGTATTCCAGAATTCGAGCTAAAAATTATTTCATATTCTGCTTACGTTCTGCTTTGGGATCCCGCTTACTTGCTGCTGCTAATTCAGCGTCCATGAGGGTACGTCCGGTTGCAGCTAAATATACATCATCCAAGCTGGGACGAGATTGGGCTATACCAAATGTAGGTAAGTCAATAGAATTTAATTTTTGTTGAATGGTAATCAGAACGTCTTGTTGGGGTGTCACTACTAAATTTAATGAATTTCCCTGAGCATTATTGATAATTACTTCTTGAACAAAAGGTAATGACTGCAACACATCTTTAGCTTTTTCGGCTTCTTCTTGGGGTGAAAATTCTCGGATGCGTAAAGTCACGCGATCGCCTCCTACTTTGTCTTTTAATTCGGAGGGTGTACCGCTTGCAATTACTTTTCCTTTGTCAATAATCGCTACTCTATTGGCTAAAGCGTCAATTTCTTCGAGGTAATGACTAGTAATTAATACTGTAGTTCCGGCTTCTTGTAGTTTACGTAAAAATTCCCAGACAATAAAACGACTTTCTATATCAAGTCCAACGGTAGGTTCATCAAGAACTAAAACATCTGGAGCATGAAGTAAGCCTGCTGCCAAGTCTAAACGTTTACGTAATCCCCCGGAATATGTACCAGTTTTTTTATCTGCGTGTTCTTCTAAACCTAGTAAATTAATAACTCCATCAATTCGCTGTTTGCTTGCAGAATAAGGTAAATGATACATCGCTGCTTGCAATTGCAGTAGTTCTCTTCCGGTCAGTACCTTATCTAGGGCTACTTCTTGAGCCACATAACCCAATCTCTGTCGTACTTGTTTTGGTTTATCTGTAACTGATATACCCGAAACTTCAACCTTACCAGCATCAGGTGTGGTCAAAGTACACAATACTCTGAGTGTGGTGGTTTTACCTGCGCCATTAGGACCTAACAAACCGAATATTTCACCCGGTTCAACCCTAAAAGAGATGTCTTTAACGGCTTCAAAGTTGCCGTAGCGCTTTTTTAGATTTTCAATTAAAACGGCGGGAACCATAGCAGCCGATTCCTAAATATACAAATCTCAACAAATTCTATTTTTATCTTAACGGCGATCTTCGTCTGTCAACTGAGAAAACTTTTTTTAGCTAATTTTTTCCTATGGAATTGTCTTTTAACTTGTCTGACTCATTCTAGTCAGATATTCCTGCTAGCAAAATATTAAATAAATCTGGTTTTGAGTTTCTAAAAATTTATTTGAAGGTGGTATTGGGTTTAAGAAGTAAGTTGAGATTTGATAGGTTTTGAAAAACTGAAT
>JBCCDM010000232.1:0-10317 GCA_039030795.1 Cyanobacteria bacterium P01_A01_bin.84 | reverse complement strand
TCTTTGTACGATAACTCTTAATGTCTTCTTTAGGAGTTAACCGAAAATCTCGGATTACCCTAAAAGTAAAAGAAGAATCCGTAAAAGTTAGCCTAGAATTTTATGACACAGCAAAGCTTCGGTGTGATTGGATTAGCTGTTATGGGCGAGAACATCGCTCTCAATGTGGAGCGCAATGGTTTCCCCATCGCTGTTTACAATCGCTCCCGTGAAAAAACTGATGCTTTTATGGCGCAGCGTGCAACAGGAAGAAATGTTAAAGCTGCATTTACTTTAGAAGAATTTGTAGGCTTATTAGAACGTCCCCGCAAAATCTTGGTAATGGTAAAGGCTGGTAGACCAGTAGATGCTGTTATCGAACAGCTCAAGCCTTTATTAGATGAAGGTGACATCATCATTGATGGTGGTAACTCCTTGTATGAAGATACCGAAAGACGCACCAGAGAACTTGAACCCGAAGGTTTTCGCTTTATTGGTATGGGTGTAAGTGGTGGTGAAGAAGGAGCCTTGAATGGTCCTTCCCTTATGCCTGGAGGTACTGAAAGCTCTTATGAGTATCTATCCCCCATCCTGACAAAAATCGCGGCTCAGGTGGACGATGGTCCTTGTGTAGCTTATTGTGGTCCTGGTGGTGCTGGACATTATGTGAAAATGGTACACAACGGCATCGAATACGGTGATATGCAATTAATTGCAGAAGCCTATGATTTGATGAAAAATGTTGCTGGACTAGACCACAATCAACTGCACGAAGTTTTTTCAGAGTGGAATACCACAGACGAACTCAATTCATTTCTAATTGAAATTACTGCTGAAATCTTCCCTTACATCGATGAAGAAACCAAAAAACCTTTAGTCGATTTAATTGTTGATGCGGCAGGACAAAAGGGAACTGGACGCTGGACAGTAATCAACGCTTTAGAAATTGGCGTTCCTACACCAACCATTACTGCGGCTGTAAACGCCCGTATCATGTCAGCATACAGAAAAGAGCGTATAGAAGCATCTAAGCAAATTTCTGGTCCTAGCGGCAAATACAGTGGTGATACTAAGAAATTCGTCAACATGGTCAGAGATGCCCTCTACTGCTCCAAAATTTGCTCTTATGCTCAGGGAATGGCATTACTCTCTAAAGCTTCTCAAGAGTTTAATTACAACTTAAATCTGGGCGAAATGGCGCGGATTTGGAAAGGTGGCTGTATTATTCGGGCTGGCTTCTTGAATAAAATTAAGAAAGCCTTCGATGAGAACCCATCCCTTCCTAACCTCTTGCTAGCACCAGAATTTAAGCAGACAATTTTGGACAGACAAGCAGCTTGGCGCGAAGTTATCGTTACTGCTGCTAACCTAGGAATTCCTACCCCAGCATTTAGCGCATCCTTAAACTACTTCGATAGCTACAGACGCGATCGCTTACCTCAAAACCTCACCCAAGCTCAACGGGACTACTTTGGTGCCCACACCTACGAACGCATTGACAAACCTGAAGGAGAAACCTTCCACACCGAATGGACTCCAATCGCTGAAGCTACTGTTAGCGATAAAAGTACAGTAAAAATGGATTAATTAATAACCTTATAGCTGTAAAGTTTATAAGGTGTATTCACAAGTAACAATTTAGGTGGCTCTAAAAATTAGAGCCACTTTTTTAAAGAAGCTTTTGTTTAACAACTAAGAACTGTAGTAATCCAGTTTGATTTATGAAAATATTTTCAGACTTTAGTTTTGCGATATAAGCGTTTGAGTCCGAGTATATTTTTAGAATTTGAGTATAATTCCTATAACAACTAAAGTTTGGTTATTCTCCATTTCCCAAAAATTTAGATTTAATTTCATCTAATTCCGTATCTATTTTGTCTTTTTTTAAGCTTTGACTATTTTTATTAATAGATTTGTTCGCAGAATTATTTGTATTTTGATTGCCCGAAAGGAACTGAGTTTTAATTTCTTCTAATTCAATGTCAACTTGACTAGAAACAGGTTTACTAGTGGCAGAGAATGAATTATTTGAATTATTTGAATTATTTGAATTAGAAATTACAACTGGTTTTCTTGGTGCTGTAGAAAGTAAATTTATATCATTTATGACCTGTTCTACTGTTTGATAACGATTTACTGGTATGCTCTCAAGCATTTTATCTAAAATATTACATAATCCCTCACTGACAGGGGATTTAGCATATTGTTGCCAAACCCAAACAGCATTATGTATATCAAACAGATCGAAAGGAGACTTTCCAGTTAGTAAAAAAATACAAGTCACACCCAAACTGTAAATATCGCTAGCAAAAATAGCTTTACCTCGAATTTGTTCCGGTGCAACATATTCTGGACTACCAATACTGGTTCCAGTCCTGTTTAATGCCGTGGAAGTAGCAACTTTGGATGCACCAAAATCTACTAAAACTAAATTACCCTTATCTGCTAATACTTGCTTAACACGATTATTACCCTGGTTGAAATATGAAACTCTTTGAATAATATTTTCTGGCTTAATATCGCGGTGAATAACCTGTTTAGAGTGACAAAACTGCAACACAGGTAACAAATCTAACAAAAGTTGTATAATCAACTCTTCTTGAAAAATACCGCTTTCTTGAAGTTCTTGTGCTAAATTATTTCCGCGAATAAATTCCTGAACCAAATAATGTCTGTCATCTTGAATAAAATAAGCCAGTAATTCCGGAATTTGTGGATGTTTACCCAACTCATCCAAACGCATGGCTTCTTGAGTAAATAATTGTACTGCTTTTTCTAAAGTACTTGTTCCTTGGGCTTGGGGATGAAGCTGCTTAATCACACACTGGGGTTGAGAAGGTTTATCTTCATCCACTGCTAAAAACGTCCTACCAAAACCACCATGTCCAATAGGTTTTATGGCACGATAACGTTCCTTGAGGAGTAATCTATTACCGCAACTTACACAAAACTTTTCATTATAGGTATTTTGAGGTTGTAAACAACCAGGGTTTAGGCAGTAACTCATATTGAGGACAAATTATTCCTTATTCTATTGTGCCTTGCCTTGGGATAATAGTTCAGGTTATCAAAAATTATGTGTCAAATTCTCAAAGCGTTGTAATTATTATTGATAACTTCTTGATAACTTCCTGGGAATAATAATCCCTCAGATATAATAATCCTCTCTTCTCATGTCACATAATTAGCTCGCAGGCTATAAAGTATGTGTGGATAAACTGTAAACTTAAGGTAAAACTGTATGATAACTAATCAAGCCCAGATGGAACCTACAACTTCTGATTCTGATATAAATAAAATTATCAATGAATCGATAGATACAAGCAAAATCGATCATGTAGAAGTGATTGAAAATGTGATTTCCACCCTAGATGAAGAAGAGGGTGCGATGGTGAAGCATTCTGAAGATGGCTCTCACCTGTGGAAATTTAAGTATGGCAGTGTAGAAGTATTTGTTCAACTTACAGGTACTAGCGACGAAGATACCATTACAATTTGGTCCTCGGTACTAAAATTACCCGCCAAAGATGAAGCTAAAATGATGCGACAGTTACTAGAAATGAATAGTTCTAGTACCCTTGAGGCTCGTTTCGGGATTATTAATGACCAAGTTGTTGTTATTTCTAGTCGTATCCTAGAAGATTTATCACCTAGCGAAGTATCGCGGCTGGTAACTATTGTAGCTACCATTGCTGACGATAATGATGAAGCATTAATGTCTGAATTTGGTATGGCTTAGTATATTAGGAAAAGTAGGTTCATTTAAGTACAATTCTTAATGTGAGAAGGTTGGGTATAAGATTATATTTGATGATGCCCAACCAAATTTTTTATATCAATAGGACTTACCCACGAACTACGTGTTTACGTCATTACGAACGGAGTGAAGTATAAGCCCTAACGAGCAGGCTATCGCCAACGCAAAGTCTTATTGTTTGGCGAGTGCGTAAGTCCCGAACAAGTATTTTAATTTGTTAATGGTTGATGGTAAATAGTTGATGGGATCCATAGGAAAAATTGAGGTTAATAAATTTAGCAGTGTAGACGAAAAAGAGGTAATTGATGGTTAATTTATATTTTTTTGTCACTCTTAAACTTTTTTACTTAAACTTTTTAACTTTTTAACTTTGAATTCTCAAACTTGGCGATTAATACCTTTGTTACAGACAAATGGCAATGTCCAAATGGCAATTGATATTTGGTTATTACAGAAGCATTACCTAAGTAACCATCCGCCGACTTTACGTTTTTATACTTGGTCGCCATCAGCAATTTCTCTAGGCTATCATCAACGTAATTATCCCCAAGAATGGGAAAATTTGGTATGGAATAATCAAAAATTAGATTTAGTGCGTCGTCCTACAGGAGGAAGAGCTGTACTGCATCATGGAGATTTAACCTACTCTGTAATTACATCTGAATTAAGTAGAAGTCGAATTGAAGCTTATAAGCAAATTTGTGAGTTTCTGATTCAAGGTTGGAATAAACTAGGTGTAGATTTACACTATGGAGATGCCGGACGGGGTTACATTCATAATCCTAATTGTTTTGGAACTGCAACTAGTGCAGATTTAGTGATGTCAGATGGTAGTAAGCTTATTGGTAGTGCTCAATTACGTAAAGATAGGGCAATTTTACAACATGGTTCGATGCGCTTAAATCCAGATGCGGAGTTATTTCAAAAAGTATTTGGTGAAGAGTTATTTGATTCAGTTATATCTGTCAAAAATTTAAATATTGAAAAGATTATTAAGGTTTTAGTTGAAGCAGCTTCAGGTTGCTTTGATATTAAATTTAATTTACAGCCTTTGAATGATATTGAATGGGAAGAAATTTTGAGAGATAGTTAGTAGGTTTGAATTTGAATATTTTTGAATATTAATTTATATCATATCTGGTGGTATCGGAATTATATACTTTTGAACCCAGAGGAGCGGAAAGGTAAGTGCAGAGGGACGCAAAGTGTTTTTATGTTTTAACTCTTAACTTGCACATTTTATAACCCTGGTATATCAAGGGTTTTAGAATTTATCGAAAAATATACAAGTTTCATTTGTTACAAGGTGGAGTTAAATTTTGAATTTTGTTCACCAGAGGTTTTCCCGCAGGGTATTTTGAATTTCCACCTTGTGGGTTGCTCACATATTAAAGGATTGCGATCGCTCTTTGAGTATCTCCTGTAGAGAATAGCTGACAACGGATACTTTTCTAACTTCTAACGGGAGCAGGTCTCTACAGGAATTAATTTGTCACATTCTTTTTTTTGAATTGGTATTAAATCTCTTTACAGATGCTTTTTAAAGAATTCTTTAAGTTTATACCAAGAATCTTCTGCTGCTAAGTGATTGTAAGAAGAACGTTCATTACAGAAAAATCCATGATCCGCGTTATGATAAATCTCCAATTTATAATTCTTGCCAAGTTCTTGAAAACGAGATTCTATTTGTTTAATGCGTTCTGGAGGAATAAAAGGATCTGCACCACCAAAGAATAAATGAATAGGAATATTAATATCTCTAACAGCTTCTAACCACTCATCAAGAACTACACTGTAAAAAGGTGCAGCAATCGCAATTTCAGAGGAAAATCTAGTCGCTGTATAAAAGGTCATACTTCCACCAAAACAAAACCCTGTTACACCAATGCGCTCTGAATATACATCTACTCGCGATTTGAGATAATCTAGTGTTGCTTTAATGTCTTCTTCCAAAGTCTTACTAAAATCAAGACTGTACATCATCGACTTTGCTGACTCAACTTCATCATAGCCAAACTTATTGTTGGGTCGTTGGCGATAATATAAATCAGGTGCGATCGCAAGATAACTCTCGTTAGCAATTCGTATTGTTACATCTTTAATGTGCTGTGTTAATCCAAAAGCTTCCATTAGGACTATGACAGCAGAATTCGGTCTACTTTCAGTAGGTACACATAGAAAAGCTGGCATTTTTCCATCAGGAGTAGAAATCATTACTTCTTTCTGTTCAATTTGCATCTATAAACCTTTTTAAACTTACAGATACTTTAGAAAAAATTTTATCTATAACTCTAGAATAAATTTGCACAATTTTAGTAAATTATTGCGATTTAGCCATATATTGTTTTGGTGTAAAACCAGTGATGTGTTTAAAATATTTGGTAAGGTGGCTTTGGTCACAAAAGCCTACCATCGCAGCAATTTCTGAGATACTGATATCTTCATGCTGCAATAAATACTCGGCTTTTATGATTCGCTGCTGTAATACATATTGGTGAGGGGTTTTACCCGTAGTCTTTCTAAATAAACGTATAAAGTGATAAGGACTTATTTGAGCGATCGCAGCCAGTTCAATAATTTTCAAATCGCTATCTAAATGTTCGTTGATATATTCAGTTACTTGTTTAAATTTCAATTTAGATAAGCCATCTGGGTAACTAGAAAGTAATGGTTTAGTGGTGCAGTATTTTCGTAATAAATGAATTACTAATGTAGTTTTAAGACTATCAATCAATAAATTAGCGGCAATTTTATTAGACTCTAATTCATCTTTTAAGGTTACAAAAATTCCTTGTATCAGTTCATCTGGCTCATTCATAAATTGCGGGATGAGTTCGATGCGATCGCTATCTACTAAATCCTGACCTACTTGTTTGAGCAGTGTAGGTTCAACAGCCAAAATACCAAATTCGGCTGAATTACTCCAGTTACAACGATGGGACATATTAGCCGGAATAATCGAAATATCCCCTTTCTTTCGTCTCTCTTTTTCAACTCTTCCATCTAGCCATCTTTCCCCTGGTGAGTTAGAAAAACCAAAGGCAATTACGTGCATATTATGTTGGTGTTCTTGTGTCTCAAACTCGGGTTGTTGGTGAAGTTCAAAGTGGATATCATTCCATCCTAAACTCGACAAAATAGCAGGTTGAGGAACAAAATTATTTGATGCTTTTACCTGTCTGTAATCAAGAAGTTTGACTATTTTCTCTGGCATTTTCATCATTAACCGTTTAATCGCTTTAAAAACTAAAAATAGCCTAGGTTGAGTTGAGATAGATTAGCTGAAGCTAGATTTAATGAACACCGTAGCTGTGCCTTTATTCATATCTTATATCTCAATACGGTTGCGATGAAGAAAAATGTAGGTTGGGTTGAGCGTGAGCGTAACCCAACAAACGTTGATAATGTTAGGTAAATCCGAGAAGTCGCTCCCTCCACGTCCAAGTGCCTCAAAAGTCACTTACTACAATGGGGAATTCACCCCCCAACCTACCCTATGTCTAATTTTCAGACTTAACGGCAACGGTATTGTCTTATGTCTATAATCTTATGTCTATAAGTATAAATAGTTAAACAACAAATAAGAAGTATAGCGCTACGCAACAATAACGGAATTCCGTCCGAAGAGACCGTAGGGTTAGCAATCTCAAAGCCTTATTTTTCCTTACAAGTGCGTAAGTCCTACAACAATTACTTGTTTTTACACTAAGTAGGTGGGTGGAAAAATTTATAACTATGTCATTGCGAGTGGAATGAAGTGAAACGAAGCAATATCAAGGGTTTAAGGTAATTTACAATTCGTTACTTAGTTAGTTTTATTTGTACCTAACTACTTAGTATTAATTATTAAACAAATTTAATCCGAAACCATCTATCTACAATTTCTATCATTTTTTTCTCACTAATTCCTTTATGATATCTTTTACCACGCTTAATTTTTACTCTATTAATCACATCACTTAGAGAATCAAATTTCTTCTTATTGCGCTCTTTTTCTATTGATTGAATAATACTGTTTACGTCTTTATCACTAAAACCTCCAGTATCTTTCAATCTGAGAGTTAATTGAGAAACTTCTAAATCGTTAAAAGCATCTAATGGTTTAATATCTTCTTTTTGCTGCTTTTCAAGTTGCTTGAACTTGTTATCAACTCTCTGCTTTTCTTGAATAAGTTCTGCTCTCAGTTCGTTGAAATATTTCTCCAGACGCAATTCTATATTTGTGATACTAGAATCTGAAGTTTTCCTGTCAGTTTTCATGTCAGTTTTACTTTCATTTTTACTTTTACTTTTATTCTCAGTTTTAGACTCAGGAGTTGATATTTCAGGTTCAACAGAAGTATCTGAAGCTCTTAATATTTCAACTTGTTGTAACACTAATTCTTCAACTTTTGGTGAAATAACCAAAGCATTTACCATTTCACCTTTACGGGGATCTTTTTCCCTCGCTCTTACAGCAGCATAATATTCAAAATGTCCATCAATTATGCTATAAGTTTCTGCAGCAGTTTGTTTCAATAGCAATGGCTGAATAATTCCACCAGACTCTAATATTATCTGTGCAAGATTATCTAAATCAGATTCTGTAAATTCTGACCTAGGAATATCTGAATTAATACTTTTAACGTCAACAAAATAAAAATCTATCATTATTTCACTCCTACACCGATATGTTGTAAAATTTCTTCTGCTAACAAATCAAATTCCATTACAGATTGTTGAGCGCTTGTTTTAATTTCTTCGGCATACTTAATAATAGATTTGGGGTTGGGAATTTCTAAATTACCCATCATAATTGTATTATTCATACATTCTGAAAGAGCAGTTCTATCATATATGACTGACTCCATCAAAGGGATATCGTAACGTTCGGTAATGACTTCTCTTTGTTTCGGAAAAGTGTATTGCAAAAATCTACTATTTGTAGAAATTTTTGAAGCTAATACTCCTATAATTTCTATAGGCTTTCTACCTAACATTTCCCGATACTCGTTAACTTCTTTAAGGAAGTTTTTTACTGTAGGTAAACCTTGATTGGCAAAAGGCTTTAAGTCTGAAGGGATGATTAAATAATCAGCCGAGATCAATCCTACCTGAGCATATAAATCTCGTGATGGTGGAGTGTCGATAATAACGATATCATAGTCCTGCTCTACTTTCTGCAGCTTAGTGAATAACCTACCTTTACTTGGAGCAATTTTATTTAATTTGTCCTGATGCTCAATCAAGGTAATGTGAGAAGGTATTACGTCAATTTCTGGATTATTAAAGTAATCAGACTCGCGGGAAATATCGGGAATAAAGTTAAAATCTCCAGATTCCAATATGTGATAAACGTTATTTTCCCTTAAATCATCGTCTTCTTCAAACAGGAATTTGATTAAACCCGTTCCAAAGCTGCTATTTGCTTGAGAGTCGATATCTACTAAAAGTACTCTTTTTCCTTTCTTTCTAAAAGTTGCTGCAAGGTTGATAGAAACTGTTGTTTTACCAACTCCACCTTTGTTGTGATAAATGGCTATAGTTTTCATTGGATATTTCCTTCTGACTGTAGGAAGCTTATTAGAGTAATAAGGAATAGCTATATCTTGATTAATTGAATCTTGAATCTGATACTGTTGCTGAATATTTTCTTTACCGATAAGATTTCGGATTTCATTAATTTTTTTGTCAACTTCTTGACCGCGACATTGAAATATTAGTTCAATGTCACACTCATTTTTTCTATAAATTCTGACTTCTTTACCATTAGTGAGAAGTCCATAAGCAGCATTTAACTTGGTCAGGTAAAATCTCAGTCTAGGAACGTGATTATTTAAGTTTTGCTTGGGATGCTTTGCTTCCATCACCACACTTAAAGGAGATTTTGCATCTAAAACAAATGGTATAGTTTGGACTGCAAATGCTAAAAAATCTAAGCGGATACTACCAAGAGCAACTTCTTGATACCAACTATTAGGGGGATAACCAAGAGTCGGTAACAAATATTGAACTATAAACTTACTCTCGACTTCGCTTTCATTACGGCAAAGTTCGGGATTGAATGTCAATATTTATTCACCTCACCTTAAGAATTAATGTAGTTAATTTTGATATAGTATACAGATTTTCTGGTCATAATTACACATTGAAGCGTTAGTATAAATGATCCAAGTTACTTATAGATTGAATTATAGATTAAAAAATCCGATCAAAAATTTATACTTTTGAGGTTTCTAGAACTTACACACTATACAAATTAATCATGCTATGGATTTACTAATCAGGACTTACGCACGTACTACCTATTTAGGTCATTGTAACCATAGGAAGCATAAGCCCTAACGGGCAGACTATCGCCAACGCAAAGCCTTATTTTTTATTACAAGTGCGTAAATTCTACTAATATATATTGTCTCAAATATTAATAATATTTTCATGTCACTCACCAGGGGTTTTACAATGCAAAATCCTTAAATAAAATACGATTTTTATAATTATTTATATTCAATATTTTCTATAAATACGTAATTGCTAGTTTCATATTTTTTATAGTTTTAATTAATTTTATATCTCAAAGAAGCATTATTTACCTGGGAATT
>JBCCDM010000231.1:0-10326 GCA_039030795.1 Cyanobacteria bacterium P01_A01_bin.84 | reverse complement strand
GATCTGGTTGAAGGGCAATCGAATTCCGGAAATATCGTTCTGCTTTATATATTTCCTCAAGTTTCAACCAACATTTACCTATCTCCTCATGAGGATATGGCAGACTCGAATTAAGGTTTATAGCTTTTTCAAGAAAAGAAATTGCCTTTTTGTATTGAGCTTCCTGACGATAACAATATCCCAAGTGATAATAAATGAGATCAAGTTCAACATCCTTTTGAGTGAGTTCTAAAAAAAAAAGAGGTAAGTCACAAATATGCGATTATCTGTTGTTATACCCTGTTTCAATGAGTTGCATACTATACATAATGTTGTCAAAGCTGTTAAAGACTCTCCAGTTAAAGACTGCGAGATTATTATTATTGATGATTGTTCTAACGATGGAACTAGAGATTTGCTCAAATCTGAAATTGTAAATCAAGTCGATCGGATAATTTACCATCATAAAAATCTTGGAAAAGGTGCAGCTTTACGTACAGGTTTTGCTAATGCAAATGGAGATATAATTATTGTTCAAGATGCGGATTTAGAGTACGATCCTCAAGAATACCCAATTATAATTCAGCCCATTTTAGACAATAAAGCCGATGTAGTGTTTGGTTCCAGATTTCAAGGTGGTAGACCTCATAGAGTGGTTTATTATTGGCACAGACTTGGTAATGGTTTTTTGACTATGCTTTCTAATATGTTTACCAATATCAATCTTACAGATATGGAAACTTGTTATAAAGCATTTAGAAAAGAAGTAATTCAATCAATCAAAATAGAAGAAAATCGCTTTGGTTTTGAACCAGAAATTACAGCTAAAGTTGCTAAAATGGGATGTCGAATTTATGAAGTGGGTATATCTTATTATGGTCGTACTTATCAAGAAGGTAAGAAAATAGGCTGGAAAGATGGACTGAGAGCAATTATTTGTATTTTAAAATATAATTTGTTTGTTGAAGCTCCTTATTATAAGACTTACATAAAAAAAGATGTATTTAAAATAATTTCAATGCATATAAAAAAGTAATTTAGTTATTTAATTATGGTTTAAATTACTGGAATAATCATTTGTTTATATCTATTCATACAGAATTATGCTAAAGCGTAAACTAATATTTTTCTATAAATTAATATTAGTTAGACATTTATTTGATAAATTTAGGGAGAGAGGAATTTAGATGTAAAGGTAAACTTATGAATTCACAAGAAATTTTGCTAATGTTGATGTCTGTTTCTGCAAGTGTGGGAGGACAATTTTTTTTAAAATTAGGTGCTCTTAAATTAGGAAAGCTAAATATTTCTACTAGTTTCAATTCTATACTTAATATTGTTACCATCCCTGAACTGATCCTAGGTCTTCTTTGCTATGGTTTAGGCGCGATCGCGTATATTCTTCTGCTAACTAAAGTTAATTTGAGTATTGCTGGTCCTTCGGTATCTTTGGTATATGTTTTCTCAGTTCTGCTAGGTTATTTTATATTTAGAGAACCTATACCCCTGACTCGTCTTGCAGGTTTAAGTTTTATTGTGACGGGGGTAATTTTAGTAATATGGAAAAAATAATATTTGTCAATTGTTATTTTTTGGTTATTTTATTTTTTGGTTATTAGTGATTAATTATAGCTCTACTGCAATAGGTTATCGGTCAGTTCAAAAATCAAAATAAATATTACTAATTTGAACTATTGCCAGAAACAAGATATAGTGAGGAGCGATTAGGCTAAGCAATTTAAAGCTATTAGCAGTTAGTTGTTAGCTCCCGGAGTGATTCTAGGGTTTAGCTAGAAGCTAAAAGTAATAATCTCTAATATATATTCTGGCTAAATTATCATTATGTTAAAGGTAATGATTGATGCAACACCAGTCAAACCGGTACAAAGTGGTGTTGGTTTTTATGTTTACAATTTGATTAATGCTATTGATAAACTACAAAGACAAGCTCAACATGACCTACAATTATCTCTAGTTTATCAACCCGGATTAAAAAAATGGCTGAGAGGTAAATATGATATTCCTGATATTTTACAAAGATATTCTGATCTGAAAGTCATACCATTACCAGTTCGATTATATAACCTTTTAATTAAGATTTCGCCTCAATTATTTGCAGCTAGTTTTGAATCTTCTTTACAATCTCCAGATATAATTCATGGAACTAATCATAGTGTTTATCCATGTCTAAAAAGTCGAAGAATCATGAATATTTATGACTTGACTTTTATTAAATATCCTCAATATGTAGATACTGTAGTTCAAACTTATCGAGAACAAGTTAAGAGAAACTTGAAGTGGACTGATTTAATTATTACTATATCAGAAAGCTCTAAATGCGACGCTGTAAAATATTTGAATATACCACCAGAAAAAGTTTGGGTGACACCTCTAGCAAGTCGTTACCATAAAAATTATTTATCTTCGGAAAAAATTAATCAACTCCAACAACAAATCGAATATGACTTTTCTCGTCCTTACTTACTTTTTGTTAGTACTATAGAACCAAGAAAAAACGTAGAAGCAATTATTCAAGCATTTAACTATTTAAAGGAAAAACATAAAATAGACCATAACTTAGTATTAATCGGGAAAAAAGGATGGAAATACCAACCTGTCTTTACAGCGATCGCAAATTCACCTTACAAAAATTATATATATCATCTTGATTACTTATCTGATGAAATAGTGGCTTTATTTTATACAAACGCAGACTTATTTGTTTATCCTTCTCATTATGAGGGTTTTGGTTTACCGGTATTAGAAGCAATGATTTTTTCAATACCAGTTGTTACCTCGAATACCTCTTCTCTACCAGAAGTTGCGGGTGATGCAGCTTTATTAATTGACCCCAATCAACCAATAGAGTTAGCAGAAGCAATTTTACAGATTATTAGTAATCCTTCCTTGAGTCAGGAATTAATTAGGAAGGGGGAAGAAAGGGTGAATTTATTTAGTTGGGAAAGAACAGCTAAAGATACAATTGCTGCTTATAGAAGTTTACTGTGAAAATAATCTTAGATATTTGGGAAATTAAATATGTGTAACCTAGAATCCCTATAAAGACCTTTTATATTATCTCCGGTTAAACAGTTGTCATATCTGTGAGGACTAAGTAATAAGTAATAAGTAATAAGTAATGAGTAATGAGTAAGGAGTAATGAATAAGTAGTAATGAGTAAGGAGTAGCACTACCATCTTTTCAATAGCGTTAAGTAGGAAGGCATAATTATTTATAATATATGATTTATTTTATCAAGCATGAAACTCTTTGACAGCATGGGTTAGGGTAGCGTAACCTATCCTAAATTTAATTCAACCAACTTACTTACATCGTAACGAACTAAGTGGACTTGATATTATTTAACGTTTTTACATCCTTTTATTAAAGGTCTCTACTATGAGATAATCCTTTTTTTAATAGTCAATTATATGAGTAAATTATATGAGTAAATTATTAGTTAATTTATCAATTTTACTTTCTCAACCAACCGGGATTAGTAACTATGCACAAAATATATATCCCGCTTTAAAATGTCTGGAACCAACTTTATTAGGAACTGAAAGATTAGTAGCTGAAGAATATTCTAATTTTAATTGTCATCTAGTTCCTAGTAATATGACACCAGCCCAAGGGAGTAAAGGACATTTACGACGCTTAATATGGACTCAATTTAGACTACCTCAAATTTATCAACAATATAAATCTCAACTTTTATTTTCTCCACTTCCAGAAGCACCACTTTATTCTCAATGTTCCTCCATCGTTACTGTACATGATGCAATACCTTTACGTTTTCCCAAACGTTTTTCCCCCTTAACTCCTTATCATCGTTATTATATTCCCCAAGTACTAAAGCAAGCAGTACACATTATTTGTAACTCTGAAGCGACTGCAAAAGATATTACTAATTTTTATCATATTAACTCTAAAAAAATTACTTTTATACATTTAGCCCACAACAAAAATCACTTCCACCCCATAGATAAAAACAAACCAAAAAATCAGACTAAAATTAAAACACCTTACTTTTTATATGTAGGAAGACAAGACCCCTATAAAAATTTGCACAGGTTAATCGCAGCTTTTGCAAAATTACCTAATTATCAAGAATATCAGTTGTATTTTGCTGGTCCGAAGGATAAACGTTATACACCACAACTAGAAATACAAGCTTTAGAATTAGGTGTTAGTAAACAAATAAACTTTCTAGACTACGTACCATACAACGAATTACCAATAATTATTAGTAACGCGATCGCTTTAGTTTTTCCTAGTCTCTGGGAAGGTTTCGGTTTCCCAGTACTAGAAGCTATGTCAATTGGTACTCCAGTAATTACTTCTAATATTTCTTCATTACCAGAAGTCGCAGGAGATGCAGCAATTTTAGTTAATCCCTACAATACTGATGAAATAAGTAATGCTATGCAGATAGTCGCTACAGAAAACCAAACACGCGAGCAAATGATTCAAAAAGGCTTAAAACAAGCCAATAGATTCAGTTGGGAAAAAACCGGTCAAGCTACCGTACAAGTTTTAGAAAAATATATGTGAAGAGGATGGAACAAAGATAATTGGAGATAGGGAGATGGTGAGATCCAAATAATTCCTGCATACCGAATAAAATTCCAAATTAAAGAATCAAACCCGGAAACAGAGACAGGAAGAAATAAATAGCGCAGCTATTACCCATTTACCAACCACAGGTATGATAAATATTTAAACCCACACAAAATCATGCTTCGATTCCAACCTCCAGGATTTACTGAAAAATCATTTCAGAGTAGTTTAGGTAGAGTAGTATATTACACTCAAGGTAGTAAACCTTGGAAAGTTGATAATATATCAAATCAATCGAATACATTATCAACATCAACCTTAATCTTTTTACATAGCTTTGGTGGAGGAGCATCAGCTTATGAATGGTCGAAAGTATATCCAGCTTTTGCTAATACTCATCAAGTCATAGCAGCAGATTTAATTGGTTGGGGAAATTCAGAACATCCCATCAGAAATTATCAAATCGATGATTATTTACTGGTAATTGAAGAGTTAATTAAGCAGGTTAGCTCCGGATCCGTGACAGTTATAGCATCTTCACTAACTGCGGGGTTCTGTATCCGTCTAGCTACCCAAAAACCAGAATTATTCCGTTCCTTATATCTTACCTGTCCTTCTGGATTCTCAGATTTTGCAGAAGGTGCCGAACGACGTATCCCTCTCCAAATTATTAATGCACCATTAGTAGACAAACTAATTTATAGTATTGGTGCAACTAGCGACTTTGCGGTTCGTAGCTTCCTAGAAAGATTTTTGTTTGCTCAACCTAATCGTATTAGTAATGAAATAGTTGCAGCTTACTTAGAATCAGCACAAAAACCCAACGCTGAATACTCCGCTTTAGCATTTTTACGGGGAGACTTGTATTTCGACTTATCCCTCTATCTACCACAATTGCATATACCCACCGCGATCGCTTGGGGTGAAAAGTCACAGTTTGTTAGTACAAGTTTAGGTCGTCGCTTAGCTGCAATAAATCCTCAAGCTATCAAGTGTTTTGATGTCATCCCAGATACGGGAGTTTTACCTCATTTAGAGCAACCAAGTGTAATTACAGGATTATTATCAGACTGGTTACAAAAATTATAGAAACATAGTAGCTTGACATATTTGTGTACACCGCTCATATTATGTCCGGTTAAACAGTTGTCATATCTGTGGGGACTAAGTAAGGAGTAATGAGCAACCCACAAGGTGGGAATTCAAAATTCAAAATTCAAAATTCAAAATTAATTCAGTTCCACCTTGCAATAAATGAAAATTGTACATTTTTTGATAAATCCTCAAACCCCTGATATATAAGGTTTATAAAATGTGCAAGTTAGGAGTAAGGAGTAATGAGTAAGGAGTGATAAATAGCACTACCATCTTCTCAATAGCGTTATATCGTAACTAATTAAGCGGACTTGATACCATTCATTTCTAATAGCGATTGGGTGAGGGATTAATCATGTTATTCTCATCTACACTTTGGGAAAACTAGATTTAGCTAGATTTAGCCAAATTTAAAAATTTAAATCTAGAAATTTGAAGTTAGCCATTGATACAACATAAAAATTACAAATAAAAAAAGAAATCAAAATTATTAGGGATAAATAATAAAGATGCTAAAAACTGTTGTTGCTCACAGTGACGATCCAGATTCCTTGGATGCAGTTCAAGAAATTGTAGAACAATGTAAGAACAAACTTAGCAATCACGAATTTAATCATATACCACCTCAAGCTGGTATCTTATTTGCAGCCATTGATTTTGACTTTTCTCTGATTCTCGAAGAAATAACCCTGGTATTTCCCGATATAGAGTTAATTGGTTGTACTACAGATGGTGAGATGTCTTCAGTGTTGGGTTTTCAACAAGACTCTCTGACTTTGATGCTTTTTTGTTCTGATACTGTCAAAATTCATTCAGGAGCAGGACATAAAGTCAGAGAAAATCCAATTGATGCTGCCAAGTCTGCTGTAGCACAAGCAACCCAAAAAAGTAGCGAGACAGCAAAACTATGTATTTGTCTACCAGCTAGTTATACAGCAGAAGGTTTAACTACCAGTGGAGAATCTATTCTGGAAGGATTAAAACTAGCTTTGAATGTAGAAATACCAATTTTGGGTGGTACCGCAGGAGACCAGTATAGATTTCAAACAACCTATCAATTCTTTGGTAATCAAGTACTAACAGATTCCTTACCAGTGTTGATATTTTCTGGAGATATATTATTTTCCCATGGAATTAGTTGTGGTTGGCAACCAGTCGGACGCAAAGGTATTGTCACCAAATCAGCCAAAACCTTGCTGTATGAGGTCGATGGCAAATCAGCAGTAGAATTTTATCAACATTATTTAGGCGATCGCCCACCAACAGCAGAGAATTCATTAGCGGTATTTGAGGGAAATAGCGATAGATATTATATTAGGGTTCCTAACACTCATGATTCTGAAGTTGGTAGTATTAACTTTCTAGGGAATATCCCTGAGCAAGCTGTAGTTCAAATTACTAATATTAGTAGAGAAGAAATAATTACAGCTTCTAAAGTTTCATTTAATAATGCCCTAAAAAATTATCCAGGAAAAAAACCAGCAGCAGCTTTACTCTTTTCATGTTGTTGCCGTCGTTGGGCTTTGGGAACTCGAGCAAAGGAAGAATATGAGTTAATAGAAAAAGCATTTGACGGTGAAATTTCTATTTGTGGGTTTTATACTTATGGCGAATTTGCTCCCTTGGAACTCAGTTTTTCTACTTACTATCATCAAGAAACTTTTGTTACTTTGCTTCTGGGAACTGAGTAGAAACTAATGCAATCCATAGACTACGAGAGCATAATTAAAAAGCTAGAAAAAACTGTGCGTACTCTCAAAAAAAAGTTAGAGCGCTCAGAAGCAGATAGACAGCAATTAGAAATAGCTAAGGAAGATAAGGAATTAGTTCTTAAAGGGGTAATCAAAGATTTAGAAAATTCTCAGATTGCTCTCAAGGAAAGAAGAGAAGAGCTAGAAACAGCACTATCTAATTTGAAGGCTTTGCAGCTAAAAATTATTGAAGCTGAGAAAATGTCTGCTCTTGGAGTCATGGTAGCTGGAATTGCCCATGAAATTAATAATCCAATTAATTTTATTGGTGGTAACTTAGAACACGCTCATATTTATTTTCAAGATTTATTAGAATTAATACAACTTTACGAACAGCATTATCCCCAGCCTGCTGTAGAAATTCAAACAAAAATAGAAACTATTGAACTAAATTATATCAAAAAAGATTCCCAAGAATTACTTAATTCGATGAGTATGGGGGTAGAGCGAGTTCGGGACATTGTTCTGTCTTTGCGTACTTTCTCTCGATTAGATGAAGCCGAGTTAAAAAAGATTGATATTCATCAAGGAATTGATAGCACCTTGGTAATTTTAAATCATCGTCTAAAACCAAATCCAGAAAATTCTCAAGGTATTGAGTTAATCAGAAAGTATGGAAAACAATTACCCTTAGTTGAATGTTATTCTGGTTCGCTCAATCAAGTATTTATGAATATTGTGGCAAATGCAATCGATGCTGTAGAAGAAGGTCTCAAAGTTTGTAACTCCGAAGACTTAAGTAAATATTCTCCTGCGACTATTCGTATTACTACTGAGAAAGTTAATGATTGCATAGTAATCCGTATTGCTGATAGCGGTACTGGAGTTAGTGAAAAAGTACGAGCAAAGTTATTTGACCCTTTTTATACGACTAAAGATATTGGAAAAGGAACGGGTTTGGGTTTATCAATCAGTTATCAAATTATTGTTGATATGCATGGTGGGCAGTTAGAGTGTAATTCAAGCTGTTTGGGAGGGGCTGAATTTACAATAAAAATTCCTTTGCTACAAGGTTTGAAGGGTGAACGGGTGAACGGGTGATTGAAAACTTGTTCTGGTTTTTATTGGTTGAAAGAAGAGTTGGGGGTAAATCCCCCAAACCCCCTCTAGGGTAATTAGTACGCTGTTTATTACTTCTTTCCCCATTTCCCAGTCTTGTTGTTTAATTAATACCGGAATTTTGAGTTTTGAATTTACTTCTACTGATTTCTAGAACGGAGTGCAGCACGGGGAAATAGACGTTTAAATCCAGCCATGCGATCGCTTGCGCTCTCTTGAGCGTAATTCCACAGACTTTCGTAGTAAAAGAAAGTAACACCCAAACCCCGTTGTTTTGCTGCTCGTACTTGGGACTGAATTTGTTGCATTGGTACGGGTTTGTTTCGTAAACCTGCCATTACACCTACACCTGTGGGAATTAGTCTTTGGGTTTCTTGTACTTCCGGACGAGAAATTTTGGAAACAAATGCTCGTAAATCGCGATGGTAAACCTGCATAATTAACTCGTCTACAATTCCTAAACGCACCCAGTTTAGCCAATCTTGTAGTTGTAACTTATAAGCGTGGTTGTAGTAGTTGGGGGAAACAGAAAAAATAGCACTGGGTTTGTTTACTTTGACGGCTTGATTAAGTTGCATCATGAATGCTGTAATTTTATCAGCACGCCATTTTATCCATGATTGGTCTGCGGGATTATTAGGAGTCGGATTTCCAGTTTCTTCGGTATATAAAGCTTTTGTATAATTATCGTAGCCAAAGTCTCTCGGTAGACTCATGTGGTCGTCGAATTGAATACCATCGACGTTGTACTTAGTTACCACTTCTAGGACAAGGTCGGTAATAAACTGCTGTACCTGGGGATGAAAGGGATTTAACCACACTACTTCACCCGCAGCACTCAAAGAAGTTCGACTACCATCTTGCTTTTGAGTTAACCAATTAGGATGATTTAAAGCTAGTTCGGAAGTTTCGGGGGTCATGAAACCAAATTCAAACCAGGGAATTACTAATAAACCCTGACGGTGAGCTTGGTTTGTTAAGTCTGCGAGAGTATCTTGTCCTTCTGCTCCCTTGAAGAAAAAGGGAATACCTGCTTGTTTTGCAATATTGCTGGGAAATTTGGTGTAACCAGAATTCCAAACTACAGGATAAACAGTATTAAAATTCAGACTCCGCAGTTTGCTTACAGCATCCTGTACTTTGGGACGAGATTTGAGGATACTAAAATCATTCGCAGTCATCCAAACCCCACGAATTTCCTGTCGGGGAAATAATGTTTGTGTTTGCCGTTGTAATTCTTGGGGTGCTGTTATGGTAAATAGCGGTGATGGAGATTGACCAACAGCAGGAGTAAAGCTGCTATCTGCCAGCACTACCGTAACGAATGACACCACGAATAGCAACGGAAGCAGTCTCTTGAGTAGTTGCCGCCAACGTTGGAAAATTAAGTTGAATTTACTAGTCATCACGCTCACACACATTTATCTTTGCTAGTAATGCAGTTTGTGGTTCATTCCGCACACATCAAGTTGCTGCATTAAACGAGTTATAAACATAATTTATAAACATAATTTATAAACATAATTTATAAACATAATTTATAAACACAAGTTATAAACACAATTTATAAACACAAGTTATAAACACAAGTTATAACGCAGCATATTTTTTGACGTAGACGTTAACCTGGTAGTGCCCAATATACATAACTTTTACATTTCTAACTACTTATAGGAGGAGACGGGGAGCAGGGGAAAGATTAAAGATGAAAGGATGAAGGAATAAAGATTGGGGATTATGAATCAATACGGTTCAGATAAGAGGAATTGTAGGTTGGGTAGAGCTTGAGCGTTACCCAACAAAACATTGATAATGTTGGGTTACTCTCCGAGAAGCCGCTCCGCGTCTACGTTCCTCAACCCAACCTACGCTATTTGGAAT
>JBCCDM010000230.1:0-10326 GCA_039030795.1 Cyanobacteria bacterium P01_A01_bin.84 | reverse complement strand
GTTAAATATAAGTAAATATTAAATATAAGCAAATAATATTTATGTCTGACAAACAAGTTAGTAATTACAATCTTCGCCAAGCTGAATGGGATGGGAAGAAAATCGATAATTGGGATGCATCTAAATGGAAACAGTGGAAGTCTAAGTCGAGTGCTTCAGATAAGTATGTAAAGATAGAACGCGAATATTTAAGAATTAAACACGCGATCGCTCAAGCTAATCTGGCTTTAAGTTTAGATAAAGTCAAAATTAAATTAAAATTTACAAGTTATAAATCTATTGCTTTGCAAGGCACTTTTCCCTGTAAATCTGGAGATGTTGGTAAAAATAATAGTAATAATAAACAGTATACCATTTCATTAGGATTTCCGGCAAATGATATTGGTGTTAAAAAGGCTATTTCTAAGGCGCGTGAATTGGATTTGTTACTAATTACAAATCAGTTCCAATGGACTTCGGAGTTGTTGGGAAAAAAGGCAAATAAAATACAGTTAGAAACGGAACAATTTGCAGTTAAAACCATCAAGGAATTAATTTGTGAATATGAAAAAGAGTTTTGGAAAACTCATGAGAAAAATAGACAAGGAGCTAGAACTTGGGAAAGTCATTATATAAGGCATTTAAAGAAATTACCTCAAGATGTGACAGTTTCATTATCGGCTCTAGAAGAGGCGTTGCAGAAGACTCAAGCAAATACATCATCAAGATTTTTTTTAATTTGGCAATTAAAAAAGTTTTGCAATTTTTGTAATTTTGATGGGGAAAAGTTAATTAATTCTTATGCTACTTCTTTACCAAAACCAAGCTTTCGTAAAATACCTAGTGATGAGGAGATTATCCAAGGTTTTCATCTGATTGGTTCACCTCTATCTATTCATGGGAGTAAGAATAATATTGGTTTACCGAAACAATGGCAATGGCTATATGGAATTTTAGCGACTTATGGTTTAAGACCTCATGAGTTATTCGCGATAGATATTGATGCTTTTTGTGACCCGAAAAATACTTTTCATTTAATTACTTTAAATCCTAGTTTGACTGGAGGAACAAAAACTGGAGAAAGAACTTGTGGTATTCCACCTTTGTATCCCCACTGGATAGAATTATTTGATTTAAAGAATGTTAATTTTTTAGATAGTGAAGGGAGTTTAAATAATAAGACTGCCAGAGTTCATATTAAATTTAGAAATATGAATCTTGGTTTTAAGCCTTATGATTTACGTCATGCTTATGCTCTGAGGGGACATCGTTTAAGGGTGCCGATTAAAACTATGTCTGATTATATGGGACATACGGTACAAGAGCATACTAGAACTTATCAGCGATGGATGAATGAAGATACAAATTTAGAGATATATAAAGAAGTAGTAATTAATCGAAATGGTACTTCTAAGGAAGCTTTAAAGGAAAGAATTCAAGAGCTAGAAACTGAAAATTTAGCACTGAAAGCTGAAAATGAGTCTTTGAAGGGTATTTTGGTTCAGCATCAATTAGGGGAAATGCTGAGATAGGTAATTGGTGGTAGCTGCAAGATTAAGGTCGGAATTTTGAATTTACTCTCTACTCTCTTCCCTGAGCGCACTATTTTGATGATTACTGTGTTTTTTTGGGAACTATAGAAATGTTAGGGCTAAATAATATTATTCTTTTCTGGTAATCAGCCGAAAATATAGCGCTTTTCGGTTAATTACAAGACAAAACAAGTTTGTAAATTATGGCTGTGATGGGTTTCCATCCTACAAGATTGTATTTGACTCAAATGAAAACCGCTATATGAGTGCTGATAATTCAATTACTTTAGAGTGTAAAGTTTATAATTCGCTGTTAGAAGAATTAGCACAACTACGGAAGATTGTTGCTGGTTTGGAAGATAAGTCCCATTTTCAAGATTGGAATTGCTTATTAGAAGGAATTATATCTGCTACTAGTTGTTTACTGAGTACGAATGATTTTGATAGTTCTGTGAATGCAGCTTTGGTTAAGCTAGGAAATGTTTTTGGTGTAGATCGGATATATATTGTTGAATGTCCTTCTAGTTTAACTACTGCTGAATTATCAGTTAGTCAAGGTCTATGGTGGTATAATAATAATATTCCGGCAGGAATTACGCCAGCATATTGTTGCTGTCAGGATTTATTTGGGCTTTGGTATGAGAAGCTGTTGAAAGGAAATTTGATTTATGGATCCACGAGGAGTTTTTCGGAAGCAGAACAAAAGCTTTTAGAGACTCAACATATTCTCTCTCTTTTAGTTATTCCAATTGTAGTTGAAAATAGATTTTGGGGATTTATTGGTTTTGATAATTTTTGTATGGAACAGGAGTTTTCACAACCAGAAATTTCACTATTAAGAGTGTTTGCAGATAACTTAGCAGGTGCAATATCAAGACATGAAGCAATGCTGCATTTGCAAGAGTCACAACAAAGATTACAATTAGTGATAAATAATCTTCCTATGTCAGTTTATTGGAAAGATTATAACTGCGTTTATCAAGGTTGTAACCGTGATGGTGCAAAAATTGCCGGTCTGAATAGTTCCCAAGAAATTATTGGTAAAACCGAGTATGATATGCCTTGGGGAAAAGAAAAAGGGAAGTTGTATAGTGAATCTGACTTACGGGTCATTGAGTTTGGACTTTCGGAATTAAATATAATTGAAACTCTGCATAATTACGATAGTCAATCAGTTTGGGTAAATAGTAGTAGAATTCCCTTACAAGATGATGCTGGTAATACGGTTGGTATTTTAGTCACTTTTGAATATGTTACACAACTCAAGGAAGCACGAAATTATTTATATACCTCTCCGTCGGATGTACGTACCTTATTTGACAGTGTTTATGATGCTATTTTTATTCGGGATTTGAATGGAAAAATTCTCGATGTTAACCAAAAAATGCTGCAAATGTATGGGGTTAGTCTGGAGGATGCTACAAAGCTATCTTTTTTAGATGATTATTCTAGTTTAGATGATGGTTTGAATTGGGTACAAGAAATCTGGCAAGATGCGATCGCGGGTAAAAACCAACTCTTTGAGTGGAAAGCGAAGAAACCATTGAGTGGTGAAGTCTTTGATGTGGAAGTTTTCCTTTGTAAAATTCATCTTAATTCCCAAGATGTTATTTTAACTAGTGTTAGAGAGATTACACAGCGCAAGCAAGCAGAAGCTAAATTACAACAGTTAAACGAAGAGTTGGAAACTAAGTTTGAGGTCAGGACTCTTCAGTTAATTCAGAGTGAATCTCGGTTAAGAAATTTGACTAATAGTACACCAGGAATAATTTACGAGTTTTGTAAGTCTTCTGATGGTACTATGAAACTTTTGTATGTATCTTCTGGTTGTGAAGATATCTTGGGATTAGCTGCACAAGCTTTACTTGAAGATATTGAGTTATTTTTTGCAACTATTCATCCTGAAGATTTACCAGGGTTTTATGATAGTATCATACTCTCTGCTGAAAGTTTAGAAATTTGGGAATATGAATGGCGTTCGACTACTCCTGATTTTCAGCAAAAGTGGTTAAGGGGGATGTCTCGTCCCCTACGACAGAATAATAATGATATTACTTGGTATGGTTATCTATTTGATATCAGTCACTTTAAAGCGATAGAGTCCAAATTACAGCATTCCCAGCAGCTTTTACAATTGGTGATGGATAATATCCCCCAGTCAATTTTTTGGAAAGATTGTAATAATGTATATTTGGGTTGTAATCTAAAGTTTGCTACTGATGCTGGTCTTAATTACCCTAAAAATATTATTGGTAAAACTGATTATGAACTAAGGTGGAGTCCAGAGTTTGCGCAGTTGTACCGCAAATCCGACCGCGCTATTATGGATAACGATATTCCACAGTTACATAGTATTAATTTTCATGAGGAAGCTAATGGTAAAAAGCTTTGGTTCGATACAAGCAAAATACCTTTACACGATATTCAAGGGAATGTTGTTGGTCTTTTAGGTTGTATTGAAGACATTAGCGATCGCAAGGAAATAGAAGCTTGTTTGCAACAAAGTGAAACTAAGTTCCGTAGTATCGTAGAAACCGCTAATGATATTATTTACATTCTCAGTCCAGATAAGAATATATCTTATATCAGTCCGAATTGGAAAGATATCTTAGGACACGAATCCAATGAAGTTATTGGTAAACCCTTTGCAGTTTTTATTCATTCTGATGACTTGACTATCTTTCTAGATGCTTTTTCTGATTTACTTACCAAAGAACGAGTTAATGGTTTAGAACATAGAGTTATCCACAAAAATCAAACTCATCGATGGTACACTTCTAATTTGGCTGCTGTTAAGGATGAAGACGGTACTATTCTCTATTTTACTGCGATCGCTAGAGATGTAACTGAGCGCAGAGAGGCAGAAATCTTATTAAAACAACAAAAGCAGCAGTTAGAGGAAACTTTACAACAACTCCAACTGACTCAAGCTCAACTGATTCAAAGTGAGAAAATGTCTTCTTTGGGTCAAATGGTTGCAGGGGTTGCTCATGAAATTAATAATCCTGTAAGTTTTATATACTCTAATCTTCTTCCGACTGAAGAATATATTCAAGATTTATTTGAGCTAATAGAACTTTATCAACAACATTATCCTCATCCGGTAAAAGAGATTGAAGAGAAAATTGAGAAAGTAGAGTTAGATTTCCTAAAAGAGGATTTAACGAAAATACTTGATTCAATGGAAGTTGGAACCGAACGTATTCGTGAGATTGTTCTTTCACTTCGTAATTTTTCTCGTTTGGATGAGTCTGATTTCAAACGTGTAGATATTCATGAAGGCATTGATAGCACTTTACTAATCTTACATAATACTCTCAAAGGAAAAAATAAATCCCCAGAAATTGAAGTCATTAAAGATTATGGTTCTCTTCCTCTTGTAGATTGTCATGCAGGAGAACTCAATCAAGTATTTATGAATATCCTTACTAATGCCATTGATGCTTTGAGTGACGACTATCAAAACAACTCTCCTCAAATTTACATCTCCACTACAATTAATGCAAACAACTGGGTTCAAATTGCGATCGCTGATAATGGTATGGGTATTCCTGAAAAAATTCAGTCTAAGTTATTTGACCCTTTCTTCACTACAAAAAAGGTTGGGAAGGGTACGGGGTTAGGTTTATCAATTAGTTATCAAATAGTAGTAGACCAACATGGTGGTAAGTTGTACTGTCAATCTACTCAGAATCAAGGTACGCGGTTTGTCCTGGAAATTCCTGTGAGACAAAATAATTAAATTATAGTAATTGGTAATCGGGAAATATTACGGAGCAACTCTTTTTAATTAGACTTAATTGATATTAATGCCGATTATTTTGGAATAATTTAAAAGATAAGCTAAACAACTCTCCATTCCTCTCTCTTTAAAAGTCGTACATGGGGTAAATCTCCTCAACCATACTTTTCGCTGCGTTTACCGTTACCCACTACTTTGCGTTTTAAAAAATATAATTCCCATACTGATGGGTTCGATATAACAAGTAAAAACTTTTCTATCAATCTTCATATAATGCTTCTATTCCCTCCAATATATGAATTGATATTTTATATTCATTTATATAACAAAAACGAGATATTATTTGTGAGGATATCAACCTTTGTATCGGATATTGAGTATTGATTGTAGTCTAGGTTATGTCTCCAACTAGTCAAGCAAACATTCTCTCTTTATAGTACTTATATACTAATAAAATACTGTACAAAAGTAAGAAAAAAGTAAGAAATGAAAAACAAAGAATCTACTAAAAAGCATGATATAAATGGAAAAACAGAGCCAACACCGCGCAAGGTTTTTGCGCAGCATTGGTTACGAAATGAAGGAATTTTGAGCAAAATTGTAGAAGCAGCAAGATTAGTTCCATCTGACCGAATTTTAGAAATTGGACCAGGTACAGGAGTTTTAACTAGGAAGATTTTACCTTGGGTTCAGTATTTGGTAGCAGTGGAAGTTGATAGTAATTTATGTAAAAAGATAGTTAAGGAGATAGGAGATAAGGAGAATTTTTTACTATTACAAGGCGACTTTTTAGAGTTAGATTTACAGTCATTATTAACAGGAATTCCCCTGGTAAATCGGAAATTAAATAAAGTTGTCGCGAACATTCCTTATAATATTACCGGACCAATTATTGAAAAGTTATTAGGGAAGATATCTAAACCAAATGAAGATAGATATGAAGCAATAGTATTATTAGTACAGAAAGAAGTAGCCCAAAGATTGACCGCAAAACCAGGAACAAAAGCCTTTGGAGCTTTAACTGTGAGAGTACAATATTTAGCAGAATGTGAAATGATATGTAATGTACCTTCCCAAGCATTTTATCCACCACCAAAAGTAGAATCCGCAGTAATTCATTTAACTCCCCGGATATTTAAAACTGAAGCGAACGACCCGAAAAAATTGGAAATGATAGTTAAATTAGGGTTTAGTTCTAAGCGGAAAATGTTGAGGAATAATTTGCAATCAATTATAGATAAAGACCAGTTTATTGAGTTGATGGAAAAATTAGAGATAAACCCCCAGGTTAGGGGAGAAGACTTAGGGGTTGAGGAGTGGGTAAGATTAGCAAACCAATTAGTTTGATGATTGATAAAGTAGTTTTTGCTATCAGCGATCGCTAAAATGATTCAGGAGAATTCAGAAGAAGTTCCAAATCATTAGATTGAACTTCTATCAAAGGAACCTGCAACCATGATTTATAACCCTCTTAACCTAGCTTTATCCACAAGAGCAATCCATGAAGATTTAAGTATTCCTCAATATATGATTTCAACTAACAAGTTAATATAATTGCGGATTACTCCCCCTGCTTTTATTTTCCTGCTCTGAATCTAAAACTTTATGCGTAGCTACATATTAACAGCACCTGCCAAAATCAACTTATATCTGGAAATTATTGGGAACCGTCCCGATAACTTTCACGAATTAGTCATGATAATGCAGAGTATCGACCTTGCAGACATTATTGAAATCCAAGCAAGTAGCTTAGACAAAATTCGCATCCGTACCAATAACTCCCAATTACCAACAGACGAAAGTAACTTAGCTTACAAAGCAGCTAAAGTAATGCAGCAGCAATTTCCCCAAGCATTTGCACAATATGGGGGAGTAGACATAACCATCGACAAACGTATTCCCATCGCAGCAGGACTAGCAGGAGGTTCCACAGACGCAGCAGCAGTATTAGTTGGAATAGACATGATGTGGGAACTCGGACTTACCCGTTCCGAACTAGAAGAAATCGCAGCCACCCTTGGTTCCGATATCCCATTTTGTATCGGAGGAGGAACAGCGATCGCAACGGGGAGAGGTGAAAAACTTTCCTCCCTCACAGGTTTAAATAATCAATATATAGTCCTAGGTAAACATCGTAGCTTAGAAGTATCTACACCTTGGGCTTATAAAACTTATAGAGAAAAATTCAGCGATGCTTATATTACAGATGATAATAGCTTTGTAGAATATGCAGAAGCAGTCCACTCAAGTGCAATGGTAAAAGCCATTATCCACCAAAACATTTCCGAAATTGCCCAAGAACTGCACAACGACTTAGAAAAAATAGTATTACCCGCTTACCCCAAAGTATTACAACTCAGAGAAAAATTTCAAAAAGCAGGAGTATTAGGAACCATGATGTCAGGTTCGGGTCCGAGTGTCTTTGCATTATGCAAATCCCAACAACAAGCAGAAGAAATTAAACTACAAATACAAGAAGCAATACCCGACGAAGACCTAGAATTGTTTGTAGCTCAATTAATTAATCAGGGTATTCAGGTATCAAGCGAGAAATAAGCACCTAGGCAAAATTAATTGTATATCGTCATTGCGACACTATACTACATAAACGCGTAGCGTGTCGCGAAAGCGACTCAGCATAAGCTCTATCGAGCAGACTACGTCAACCCAAGGACTTACTTGAAGTTTTTAGAATGTAAAATTAATTTTGCACGAATATTTAATTGGTAATTAGTAATAGATGGAATAATAAAAGAAAAATAAAAACTCTCAACCACCCACCCCTCACCACTCACTACTCCTATGACAGAAACAGAAACCAAACAACAAGAAACTCAATCCACACCAATTAAATGCTTCACAGGTTCGTTAGTTTCAGGTGGAATGACATATGCAGCATACTCATTAACGATGTCTATTGCAACTAGCTTTGCAAATAAACCAGTACACTCCGAAAAACTAATGGTAATTAGAATATCTTCCTTAGTACGTACCTTAGTAGTAGGAGTTTTCACCCTTGGTACTGTAGTTTTTGGGTTAGTCGCATTAGGTTTATTAGCTCTAGGTATTCAGTTACTGTTTCAACAGGTGACAAAAAAAGAATCTTAAGTTTAATTTTAAGTTTAATCCTCACTTTAAATCTCTCTCCCAAGATTGGGAGATGGGATTTTTAGAAACTTATTACTACTCATAATGATTTTTTTACCAATTTATCATTCCTGCGCCGTAACGCACCATCATCTATATAACGAGTGAAATTACATATTTTTCTTTTCAAGAGTATTTTATAACACATCAATCATTATGGTGGGTTACGGTAAACTTGTCACTTATAATTTACCGTAACCCACCCTACGACTATAACGGAATTCAAATTCATCAAAAAAATTCGACTCGCTCCGCGAGAAAGAAGGGTAAAGAGAAGAAGAGCAGAGGGGAAAAGGGAAAAAGTATAAAGGGCTACTGAAGAATCCTCCCAACCCTGCAGCAGACACGAAGAGCAACCCAACTGTAGTGTAAACTCGCGGGTTTTCTGCTTCATTAAACCCAAAGCTAAAACCTGTAATATAGCTTTCTTTTGATCTGGTCTGATATTATCCCAAATTCCCTGAGATTCCCGTCGTCTTCCTAATAAAACATCACAAATCTCTCTATAAAGTTCCACCCTTCCCTCTGGTAAAGCATCACGATAACAATGTACAGTAGCAATCATAGTCAGCAATAAAGGATTAAGAGCCATTGCTGCTAAAGGAGAACTATTTTTAATTCGTTTAATTAAATCTTTGGCTTTTTTGTTTGCAGTATTTCTGACTCCTGCATCTTCCTTACCCAAACGACTCATAATTTCACTTTGCAGATACCAGTTATAAATAAACTTCTGCATCTGCTCTAAATTAAACGGTTGTACTTCCAAAACCGTATCGACTCCTTCTACAGGAGCACTGCGATAACCAAAAGGACGGGAAGTGAGAATAAAACGAGCATAGGGATAACTTTGAATTTGCTCCTTTACCCAAGCACTGACAGCACGACGTTGGGTTTTGTCTGCAACTTCATCTAAACCATCCAACATTACCAAACAACGGTTAGAAGCAGAATTAGAACGTAATTTATCCTTAAACCAGTTTTTTGGTGGTTTTAGTTCGCTAATTGATTCTTGTTGTTCGAGTAATTCACTTAAATTTAGCTGGGGTGATTCAGTAATTGTTTCCCGAATATCCCTTAAATACAACAGTATGGGAATTAACTTTGGTGCTTGCTTGTATTTACAACGCTGGGTATTTTTAGCGTAGGTGAGAGTAAGATTTTCTAAAAGAGTAGTTTTTCCCGTTCCTGGAGCAGCAATAATAACTATGGTGTGATAATTATAGTTATATTTACCACGAGATTTCCTACTTGCAGCTAAAAAATCCCAAATACTTAACCCTTCAATATCAGATTCGCGAGATTGAATCAATGCAGGAGAAATATTTCCCTCACTCTCGGGAGCAACCCGAAGTGGTACAAAAACCTTTTCTAAATCTAACGTGAAGGGTCCTTTAGTTTTTAATCCCTGAGTGCGATAATCACGATAAGTATAAATTAACTGCTGGTAATATTTACTCTGAAATCCTGAACAACGCCTGACAATAAAACTTTCTAAACCATCAACAATCGTGGTTGCAAAGGTATCCACTCGCTGCTCAAGTCTTTCCTCAATTTTATCTAAAACTGTATTAATCAGATTTGAGATAAACTTTCCTGCGACAGCAATTACAGTTACACCTGTAGTTATTAGAAATGCGATCGCGGCTTTTTCTAGCTGACCATTTCGCAACAAATGAATAGTCGCAGCAATTCCAAAACCAGAACCAGGAAGTCCGAAAATTAGTAAAAGCTGCTGAACTCGTTTTCTTCTAGCTTCTCGTCTTGATTCTTTTGGCTTTGATTCAGTTTTCTCTTCAACCTTTTGTGGTTTATTATCTGACATCAGTAGCTATGAAAATACAGCAAGAGTATTTTTTGATTCTAGCTATGATTACATAAAACAAATGTATCTTTTATTTTATTTTTTCAAGTATATTGACTAATGAT
>JBCCDM010000229.1:0-10341 GCA_039030795.1 Cyanobacteria bacterium P01_A01_bin.84 | reverse complement strand
GCCCACGGCAGGAGAGGTGCTGATCCACGGCAAACCCATTGACGATACCAAGCGGGTGGGGATGGTCTTCCAACAGTATTCTTCTTTACCCTGGATGACGGTTCTAGAAAATGTATCTCTGGCACTAAAATTTCAAGGGATCGAAGAAAAGGAGAGGAGAGAAAAGGCCATGGAAATGATTGAAATGGTAGGGCTGTTAGGCCATGAGGGTAAGTTTGCTCAGTACCCCACCTTATCCGGTGGACAGCTACAGCGAGTTGCCATCGCTAGGAGCTTGCTGGCGAATCCCGAGGCTTGGGGCTATAACTCAGTTGGTAGAGTGTCTCAATGGCATTGAGAAAGTCAGCGGTTCGAGTCCGCTTAGCTCCATTCAGGTTTGATAGAGTTGTAAATAGTATGTCCACGAGACAAGTAAGTGATTATTCTACAATAGCCATCTTCTGTCATTCTCCGAAAAGTCTTGCAATTTCTAAATTCTGTCACCCTACTTTGGAAAGCGATCGCTCAATTATTTATGAATATAATTGCCGCCGGATGGAAAATTAATAAAATTTTGATTCAAAAAGCCTCAAACTATTGATGTTACATCTCTTGAAAACTTTTTATTAATAGGAAAATCCGGAAAGTGACAGAAGAAGGATAGTTGATTTATCGCACTACCGGTATATATTAGGACATCTGAATACTTTTTACTTGGAGGAGGTTTAGGGTGGTTTCCCCAGCCCTTTCAACGCGAACAGATGAACTCATAAATTAAAAATAGAAATCTGCTCCCAGCATTAACTAAATTTGAGATAATTTAATTGATACATTATAAAAATATTAAAAAAGGATGAATAACTCCAAGTAAAAACCGAGTATGTATAAAATTATTTTATACGTTAAAGTCAATCTATACTGAGGAGTAAAACTTTTGTTGATAAAAATTGATATAGCAATTGATGAGGTTAAATTAAGTAAAGTAGCCTAGTAGTTTGCCAAGGGAACTTTGGGGGTTGTTCGTGAAAAGAAAAAGTTTCTTCTCCCCCTGCTCCCAACCGCTTCCTCTCTCTTGGTGCCGATTCCCTAGCGCTTTTTCAAAGCGCTTTCATTGTGTGTGGTCAACTCCGGTAGGGAGAGGCTAACACCCTTGCGCAGCTTCCCTTTTAGGGAAAGGGGGTTTCCCCCATGTTCGCGTAGCGTTCTCGTAGAGTACAACTTTTGTAAGAAGCTGCCAGGATTGTTGGGCAATATACATTTTGGCAGTTTTTGACCCCTCTTTCTTCAATCTTTGTGAGAAATCCGGGAAGATATATCTGCAGACTCTCGTCTTTCCACAAGTGTTGAAATAGAAATTGATCTCATCAGCGACTCCTCTCTAAAAATAATTAAAATTGTGGGAGTCTCCCCTTTCCCCTCCAAATAAGAAAAAGTCCCATAATTCAAATCTTGCACCTATACGTATAAATAGTCAAACATAAAATAAAGTAACAAATAATACTATGAATTCAAGATTTATTCAGTCCTCTTTTAGAGGACTTTGTTTATAAGCCTGGGACTTCCAGTCCTAGGCGCTCGGGAATACTGAGTATTATTTATTTACATGACTTTCTTGGTGCAAGATATGAAATAACAAACAATCATCAAACATCTAATGCCCACAATTCCCCACCATTAATACCGTCATCGGCAGTAAAATTAATGGTGGTGCCATCAATATTTATTAATCCATCAGGTTCAGAGGAAGTACTCCCTAAGCTAATATCTGTAACTAAAACTGTAACTTCAGTAGTTTCATCGCTTTTCCAAAGTTCTACACCATAAATACCATCATAGGTAGCAAAATATAAAATATCATTGACTTTTACTAGTTTTACTCCATCGTTAATCCCAAATCCTTCACCCAAGTTAATATCTTTGACTAAATAGGGTTGGGGTGTATTTCCCCTTTCGATACTCAATATAAAGCTGCTGCTGACTTCCTCGCCACTTGTATCGGATACTGTTACCGTTATACAAAGACAACCTATATCATTTTTTGTAGGAAAACCTCTGAGAGTGGCGGTTTTTGGATCGAATTTTAACCATTCTGGTAAGGGTTGGTTATTTTCCAAACTAACGCTATAAGTTAATTTATCTCCATCTGGGTCATCAAAAATATTTTCATCTAAGCTCAATTTAAATTGGTTATATGCATCAACAGTTTGATGACCGATAGAATTAACTACAGTTGGAGCAGAGTTAATAACTGTATCTATTGCCCATAACTCTCTACCATTGACACCATTATCTGCGGTGAAATAGAGAGTTCCATCAATATTGGTTAGTCCTGTAGGGTCGGATGAAAAATTCCCGGGATTAATATCGGTAACTATTATCGTACCCCCAGCAGTTCCATCACTTTGCCACAGTTCTTTACCGTTAAGAAGGTCATTAACGGTAAAGTATAAATTCCCGTTGACGTTGGTCAGATTGTCGGGGTTAGAAAACTCACTACCAGGGTTAATATCTTTAACTAAAACTGTACCCTCACTAGTACCGTCACTCTTCCAAAGTTCCTGACCGTTAACACCATCATTTGCTGTAAAATATAAGACTCCGTCAACATCGGTTAATTGCTGTATGTTTGAGTCTTTACTACCAGGGTTAATATCTTTAACTAAAACTGTACCCTCACCAGTACCGTCGCTCTTCCAAAGTTCCTGACCGTTAACCCCATCATTGGCTGTAAAATAGAGGGTCTGATTGATAGGAAGCAAGTTACTAACATTTCCTTGAGGATCCCCAGGGTTAATATCTTTAACTAAAACTGTACCCTCACCAGTACCGTCACTCTTCCAAAGTTCTCCTTCACCGTTAACCTTAGTTCCATCAATACTCTCAGCAGAAAAAAATAAGCTATCCTCAAAGACAGTAAGACTTGATGCTAAAAAACCTTGAGTAACTGCAACCGTTCCCTCAGTAGTTCCATCACTCGAATAAAGTCCTGCAAAACTTCTATCTCCGAAAGCAAGGACGTTAAAATAAAGCCTACCATTAAGGTTTGTCAAATTCTTAGGGGAAGAAGAAGCTCTCAAACCATCACCGGGTACAATATCTTTAACTAAAACTGTACCCTCAGCAGTACCATCACTTTTCCAGAGTTCTATATCTCCACCTTGGTTACTACTTCCACTTCCACCAGCAAAAAACAAGGTACCATTGACATTAGTAAATTCTTCAAATGCAGCAGCACCAATAAAAGTTGTCAAATCTACGGTTCCATCCTCTGTTCCATCACTCTTAAAGAGAGTTCTCACCGCTTCTCTAGGATTGAACTCATTGGTTGCAGTAAAGAATAATGTACCGTTGATGTCAACTAAGTTGCTAGGAAAGGAGGAGATGAAAGAAGGTTCTTCCCGTGCAATATCTTTGACTATTGCTGTTCCCACTTCTGTTCCATCACTTTTCCATAGTTCAATACCATTCTCACCATCATTAGCAACGAAAAACAGAGTTTCGTTAACTTTTGTTAAATTTCCGGTAGTAATAGCGGATTCAACCCCGGGAATAATATCTTTAACTAGATAAGGTTGGGGAATTGTAGCATTTTTATTCTTGATGCTAATTTTAAACCCATCCCTGGTTAAATTACCATTACCATCATCGGCAATAACTGTAACACTAAAACTACCCCGATCGTTATCAGTCGGGAAACCTGTAAAAGTAGCTGTGGTGGGATCAAATTTTAACCAACTCGGTAAAGGTTCACCATTATCTAAAGTTGCACTAATATTTAAGCGATCGCCCTCTACATCTTCAAAGGTATGATTAATATCTAATTGAAAATTACCACCAATATCAATAAATTGGTCAAGAATAGGATTGCTGAGTTGAGGAGGACTATTTCCTTCTGTATCAAGTACCCATAATTCCCGACCATTTTTACCATCATTGGCGGTGAAAAATAGGGTATTATCAATGCGGGTAAAGTTGGTAGGAACAGATGCTTGAGTGCCAAGGTTGATATCTCCGACTAAAACCGTACCTTCACTACTTCCATCACTCTCCCATAATTCTGTACCGTTAATACCATCATCAGCCCTAAAATAGACTTTACCATTAACTTCTATTAACCCAGATGGACGGGAAGAATTTTCTCCGGGGTTAATATCTTTAACTAAAACCGTTCCATCACTACTTCCATCACTTTTCCACAATTCGTAACCATTGACACCATCATCAGCACCAAAAAATAGAGTACCATTAACATTAACTAAATCTTCTGGGAAAGAAGCATTACTACCAGGGTTAATATCTTTAACTAAAACCGTGCCTTCACTACTTCCATCACTTTTCCATAACTCATAACCACCATTACTTCCTGTCGCAGTAAAAAATACATTTCCATCAATTTCTACTAGCTCTGTGGGGAAAGAACCATCACTACCAGGGTTAATATCTTTAACTAAAACTGTACCTTCACTACTTCCATCGCTTTTCCATAACTCGCTACCGTTAGTAGAGTCTGTAGCTGTAAAAAACAGCGTATTATTGACTTCAGTAAGAACTTCAGTAAAACTATTAGGGAAAGAAGAACCACTAGAAAAGTTATTATTCGGTTCAATATCTTTAACTAGGAACGTGCCATTAGGGGTACCATCACTTTTCCATAGTTCCGTACCGTTCACTCCATCATTAGCACTAAAAAATAGAGTACCGTTAATATTTGTCAGATTACTTATATTGGTCGAATCACTTCCAGGACGAATATCTTTAACTAGAAACGTACCATTAGGGGTACCATCACTTTTCCATAATTCCAAACCATTAATCCCATTATTGGCAGCGAAATAAAAATTACCATCTACTGATGTCAAACCAAATGGCTGAGAATCATCACTACCAGGATTAATATCCTTAAATACAATCGTACCGTCCGATGTACCATCACTTATCCATAATTCTAAACCATTAACATCATCAGCCCGGAAAAATAACTGACCGTTAATATTGGTTAAATCAGAAATAGAAGGGGAAACAATACCGTTCGCAATATCTTTAACTAAAAATGTACCATTAGAAGTACCATCACTCTGCCATAACTCAAAGCCACTTATACCATCATTCGCAACAAAAAATAGATTACCGTTAACAGCAGTCAACTCCCCTGGATTTGCAGATTGATTACCAGGGAGAATATCCTTTGCTAAATAAAGCTTGCTCATTATTCCCTCTCCAGTAGATGCCCTAAAATTCTAAATTCTACATAATAGATTTAGACTAAATTTAGATTTTTTCTAAAATTTTTCTAAAATATAGGTAGATAACTATCCAATCATATTTCCTATGTAAAAATAACTACTTTTTTTAAAAAATTATTAAAATGTTACTTTTATTTGTAGTTGTTAATAAGTAATTGCAGGTAGCAGTTTTATGTAGAAAAGTTATCCCTGCGGTAGAGAAGGGAGAGAGCTTTAGAAGACCCAACTCATTTGTCGGGTATTAATTTTTCCAGTCTACAACTTATGAACTCATCCCTTACCTAATCCCCACAATCTAGGGAAATTGGGGATCTACATAATTCCTATAAAGACCTAATAGTGCTACCTCAAAGGTTGAAAACCTGATGGACATTGAATTTTTCCAGAAGTAGAAATTGTTGGCATTTCAGGGGGTTTAGATATAGACTGATTGGTTTGGCAAAGCTTTGTAAAAGTTGTATTTTCACCGTTTACTTTGCTTACATATACTAATCCCACATAACTGTTAAGTTCTGTACGCTTTGCTTGAGCCATATTCATGACGCTTTTGTTCCCTGGTGGGGACACTACTTTATAAGTGTAATTATCTGTCTCTGACTTGATTCCAATTTGCAGTTCTTTTAGGTTTGTAGCAAATTTATTATTTTCTAAAATATAGGCTTGTTGGGCACGATTCATAGAGCCAACATAAGTTTTACCTTCAATGCTCCTTGCTTTATTTGCTTGCTTTTTGACAGTATCTTTCAATGAGACTACTTTGATATTGGTTGGTAAACTTGTATTGTCAGAAACTCTTTCGAGGGGAACATCATAAGCAGTTGGTTCCTTAGTCCCAGGACTTGGTGGTATTAAATATAATTTTCCTTTTGGAGTCAAAATAACTTTTACACTTTGACCAGAACCTGCTGGATCTTTTAACTGCCATTCTCCTGACCATTTATGTTCTGATGCAGATTGTGCATTACTAGAAGAATTACACCCCGAGATACTTCCTAAAGCAATCGATAAGATAATAGTTGTTAGTCCCAAACCTTTCGAGAACAAGATACTCTGAGGAGAAAAATTGTTGTAATTTTGAGATGCTTTGAATTTTGCTTTCATAACCTTACATTATCAGTACAAAGTTATAATTTATACTTTGCATTTAAAGTCCGCTTCATTCTAACTTAATATTTCTTTAATTGTCATTTAATTTTGTTTTTAAGTATTTATACATAAAAAAATATACTTTTTTACTCCAGCCTGCAAAATGCTTAGAATATATACCAATTACACATTTTTAAAACAAGACCCTAGAGATGTTTAATTTAACCTCTCTAGAACAATAGACATCTCCGGTAATTAAATATATGCGTCGTAAAACCCTTGTAGAGACGTTCCATGGAACGTCTCTACGTTCTTTTCCGGAGATGTCTAATACAATACAGTTCAGTTCAGCCAAAAAAAATGGGACAAATAGATGTCTTTTGAGACTTGTAGTAAGGAAATTCGCGGGAAATAAAATAAATCGATAGTATTGAATGCAAGAGGGAAAAACAAGTAATAAGGTAAAATCTGGATAATTTATTTCTTGGTGTTTTTTGAGAAAATCTCTACCGAGGGATATGTTGCAATCATTTATAGAATTGATACAATTGCAGCAATTTGTTTACCTGTAAATTGTTATGAACAACAATATGGTGTTAGTTTAATCAAGATTGCAAAAAGCTCAATCTAGAAACTCTATGACAAAACAGCTGCTAAACAATCGTTATCAAGTTCTTGAAGTACTAGGTGCTGGTGGTTTTGGTAAAACTTTTTTAGCAGAAGACACCTATATGCCTTCCCGTCGTCGTTGTGCCATTAAACAGCTGAAAACCGAGACCCACGACCCGAAAATGTTACAAATGTTACGAGAGCGGTTTGAAAGGGAGGCTGCAACCTTAGAATATTTAGGTGAGGGTAGCGAACAAATACCTAAGTTGTACGCTTATTTTTCTGAGAATGAAGAATTTTATTTAGTACAAGAATGGGTTAAGGGTGAGACTCTGAGCGATGCACTTGCAAATCGGGGTAAGTTCCCAGAAACTATAGTTAGAGATATTTTGCTAAGTTTATTAAATGTTTTAGATTACATTCATAGTAAAGGTATTATTCACAGAGATATTAAGCCAGACAATATTATTATCCGGGAAGCAGACAAAACCCCGGTTTTAATTGACTTTGGTGCGGTCAAAGAAATGTTAGTTTCTGTTAATGCTGCGGTAAAGTATGCGACAAAGTCTCTAGTAATTGGTACTCCTGGATATATACCTAGCGAACAAGCTGCTGGAAGACCGGTTTACAATAGCGATATTTATAGTTTAGGTTTGAGTGGGGTTTATTTACTTACTCAAATACATCCTCAAGACTTAGAGACAGACCCTCAGACGGGAGAAATTTTGTGGTTACAACACGCGGATGATGTTTCTTCCCAATTAGTAAAGGTAATCAATAAAGCGATTCAACCTTATGCTCATCAGCGTTACAGTAATGCTGTGCAGATGTTAAATGATTTAAGGTCTGAGATTTCTGCAAACTCTGTTGGAGAGGCTAATACACAGAATAATACAGGAACTAAGACAGAAGCAACAATGGTTTTGTCACCAAATCCAAATGTGAATCATAACTCTCCAAGTAACTCTCCAAAAAATAATTCTAATTCTAATCCTAATATAACTAATATAAATACTAAGTTCCCTACACAAAATGCAAATCCAATTGTACCCACCACTAATTCCAATAAATGGCAAGTAACAACTTTCATAATTTTTGCTGTTTTAGCATTTGGTGGATTAATTACTGGAATTATTTTAGCGAATAATACGCGATCGCCTATTTCAGAGTCATCCCTGACAACAGTTAATGAGGGTTCAATCCCAGAGAATCAAACAGCTACAGATAATTCTCCAACTACAGAAACTTCTGTGAATGAGAACTCGGGAATCGAAAGTTCTCCTGGGAAAACACAAATACCCCCAATTTCAGAGGAAAATACTACAGCGAATGATACTCTACAACAAGATATTAAGGAACCACCTGTAGCACCAATAAGGTCAAATAATCCCCCACCCGAACAAGTTTATCGAAGACCACCCAATCCTCAACCTACGCAAATTTTCAATCCACCCACACAATCAAACCGAATACCCCAAGGAAATCCAACACAAAACAACAGGGAAGCTAAACCCGAACAAAATAATCAATCTCCTCAAGTAAGTGTTAGAGAAACACCTACACCTACACCTACACCCACACCAGAAAATCAAACCAGTACTAATATAAATCCTCAGTTAAGGGGAATTCCTACTGGTACTCAAGAAAATACCGTTAGAAGTAAAATGGGGAAACCAACCAAAGTTTCTAAAGGTTACTTTCCCAACACTCGCGCTTATCTCTATAAATTAGAACCTAAGCGTATTGATTTAGGTTATGTGTTTGATAAAAATTCAGGAAAATTAAGACAAACAGAAGCATCATTTGCTCCTACAGTACAACCTCAAGTGTTGGGGAACACTTTACAAAAAATGCTCAAGGGTAATATGTCCTCAGAAATTAATCAAGGTTTACAGCAAGTATATCAACGTCAAAAAAGCAAACATTCTTTTCAAGTTAATGGTTTAAAAGGAGTAATTAAACGCTCGAAGGATGATTGGGTATATGTCGGTGTTTGGGATGCAGACTTTCATTAGATATAGCTGTAGACATATAGGAACAAGGAATTATATTTGAGTAACTTACAGGGTGGCACACATCTTGCATCGTAAAGAACTACTAAATAAAAAATACTCAGACCACCTGGGACTTTTAGTCCCAGTCTTATACACAAAGTCATCTTTTAGATGACTAAACAAGTGCTTATAAAAAAGTGACTTCCATTACTATTAATTTTCTATTTAACTATTTTAGGAGTTACGCAAAAGTACATAGTTCCGTCCGAGACGTTAACGCTTCTCCGGCGTATCTTGGGGTAGCGGTGACATAATTACCTTCAACACCTTTAATACTACATCTGGTTTAGAAACACCGACAGATATAACTTTATCTAACAATTCGGTTGCAGAAAACTATGCTGGAGTCATAATTGGTAATCTGACGGTAAGTGATGCTGATAGTACCGACTTCACTTATAGTTTGAGCGATAATCGTTTTGAAGTGGTAAATTCTCAACTTAAACTTAAAGACGATGTCAGCTTAGATTTTGAAAGTGAAACTAGTATTAATCTACAGATTACAGCCATAGATGAAAGTGGTCAAAGCGTAAATAAGAGTTTTGCGATCGCAATTACTGACGTTAATGAAACCACACCACCAACAGTAAGTATCGCAGTAATTGATAATACAGCATCAGAAAATCGAGATATTGCAACCTTCCGAATTACTCGTACTGGAGACACATCCAATTTATTAACCGTAAATTACACTGTCGCAGGAAACGCAACCAACGGTACAGACTACAATAATCTCACAGGTACCGTTACCATTAACGCTGCTGAAACAGAGACTGATATTATTATTAATTCCAATGATGATAACCTAGTTGAGGACACAGAAAATATCACCTTAACTTTAATTAACAATGCCGCATATCAACTTAGTGTAAGTAATGCTGCAACTGCAAACATCGTAGATAACGATACTTCCACAAATACCGATATCAACGTCAATAACAACAATATCTTTACCCTTAATAATAATACCCAAAGAGATATCAATCTCCTAGCGCAACTTACTGGAAGAACCTCCAGTGTAGTTAACGAGGTGGGATTCTTCATCGTAGAAGACGACCAAGGAAGCATTACCGACTCCAACGGAAATCTACTCACCCCCTCAGATGGTGAAGCTTATATTAAAGCAGCTCTGTCATCCAATCAAACAGAAGTCATATTTAGCGCGATTTTCAATAGTCCCAACGGATTTAATCAAAATCAACGTTCCCGAATCCTGGAGGATATAAAGACTAATAGACATCTCCAAAATAGTAATATTCTGTGGTAAAAAAAATATTGTAAATGTTTTTGATACAAAAATATGAGTTCTATTCTGAATCACATTGAAGAAAATCCGAAAGAAACACAACGCTTAATTGGTCTGGGACATT
>JBCCDM010000228.1:0-10400 GCA_039030795.1 Cyanobacteria bacterium P01_A01_bin.84 | reverse complement strand
CTAAAAAGCCTATAAAATCAAACTTGTTACTTGTTACTTGTTACTTGTTACTTGTTACTTGTTACTTGTTACTTGTTACTTGTTACTTGTTACTTGTTACTTGTTACTTGTTACTTCCGCGAAGCGGTACTAGTTTGAAGATATTTCAGACAAATTACTCGAAACCGACATAATAAATAATTATTTCAAAATTTAATATACGAAGAAAATATAATATGCTCAACAGATGGTTCTACTCTATCTACTAAATAAGGATGTAAATATTGTTGTAAATTTGTATCTATTTGATATTCTTCTAACTGAGCATCTTTATCATCTTGAGAATCTTGATTTAGTTTGGATTGTCGAAAAGCAAATAATTTTGACCACGCTAAAGAAAAAGAGTTTTTTATCCGTGCAGCTAAATAGTTATTGCTAGTATTTTTTGTCATTGTTCTTTCTCCTGAAACTATTTGATTTAATTATTGTAAAAAACATATTTGCTTATATAGGTTTATTTTTGTGTATAAGCATGAATTTAAGTTAAGCAAATAATTTAAATAAATGCTTAGAATAATATTTTTAAATATCTTCTTTGTTTAGCTAAGCTAACACAAATATACAGCTTAATTTGATTAAAAAGATGTCATTACCATAGAAAAATATTTGATTGTCTATAGACTTCTGATAATCAATCCAAACTAAAATATGCATACTTTTCAAAACAATGCATGAATTTATACGAGACTTTAATATAGTTGATTAAAAAAAGGCTGAAGGCAAAAGGCTGAAGGCTGAAGGCTGGAATTGGGAAGGGGCTGTTACCCCAACCCAATTCTTCCACCGTAGGTTGCCGGGGAATTAAACCCATATGTTTTGTTAAAAAGAATCACTTTTAAATTAATTCCCGATTAACAATGTAAATTCAAGACTTACTATCTAACTTTATTGCTTGTTCTAAAGCTGATTTTTCTTTAGCCCTAAGTGCGTATAGTCGCAATTTATTCAAATCCCAACCTGTAATTAAACTCATATTTTCTAAGCTCATTCCTTTCATAAGCATTTCTACACACCAAGTATGTTGAGCTTGTTTTATTGCTGGTTGTTGTCCTTCTGGTGTGGATAATTCTTCGGTTAGTTTTTGCCAACATTCTCGTATTTCTGCTTCTGATATCGCCACTCCATCATTATTAATAAACAATGCAGAGTGTTCGTCTTTACGACTTTTCAAGTATTTAGTTAATGGATTATTAGCATAAGAGCCATAACGCTTACCCATAATCCATTGATTGACAGGAACTTGACGAAATTCACTGTTAACTATCTGCAATAAGTGTTGATTTGTGTCGCAAATTTGATTATTTCTTTCTAAATTAGTAATTTCTGCCGTTGATAAACCTGCTGCAAATAAAATATAAATTAAAGCATAATCTCGCAATCCAGATTTTTTCCCACGTTGCAAAATCAACTGAACTGTATGTGCTGGTAAATCTATTACTTTTTCTACAGAAACTAACTCCGAATTAACTAAACTTGTAGAATTACTAGCTCCCATCAAAAACAACGTTACCAAATCCTCTAAAAATTCATCTTTATCATGCCAAAGTTCGTGAAATTCACTCGTAAATTCCATTACCGCATACCCCAACAGCATAATATTAAGCAAACTCGCTAGTTTTTGGTGTGGTAAGTGAGCGTGTAATTGCTCCCGCTCCATCACCGCTGCTAAAAATTCGGCAACATCCTGGTTCGCTTCTTTCAAGCTTCGTCCCAGTGCTTGACGATTTTCTAAAGGATAATTACCAGCTTCTCCCACAACAGAACGTACTAAATTTGGTGATTGTTCTAGAGCTTCTAAGCGGTCTTGAGAATACTTTTTTAAAGCTTGATAAACGCTGGTAGTTTGAGTAGCTTGAATTTTTAAGTATTCGCTTAGTTCTTTAAATACCGGTGATTCAGAAATTACTGCTAAAACTAACCCCTGCTTGTTACCAAAGTGTCTAAATAATGTAACTTCATTAACTTTCGCCGATTTAGCAACTGCTTTGGTTGTGGTTTCAGTGATTCCTTGAGTTGCGAATAGTTCTACTGCTGCATTAATTATTCGCTGTCTAGTTGGAATTATTTGAGGATTGGACATTGCAATTTTGGATTTTAACAACGGATGCGTTTTGTTTTAGATTTTGGATTGAGAAATTTCGGCTATTGGGTTTCTTGAATTCTAACCACGAGAATATTTCTTACCCACCAATAGAAACCTAGTACAAGTCGGCGTAAATAAGGTAACCATTAAAAATGGCTGAAAAGCCTAGAAAATCTAACTTCTTACTTCTTACTTCTTACTTCTTACGAACGCAAGCGGTACTAGTTTCTCAGAAATTAAAGACAGCATGCAAGTAGCACTTGCATTTTTATTCTGTCTTTGTTAACTTAAGAATGTAAGCGACACTTGCATATTCTAATCTACCGCGAGCCGCAGTACTTTTGTCGCTTTTGGTTCGAGTTTGGGAATTGCGGTAAAAAACAACGCATCTAATTAGTTTTTATTAATAATACTCACAGTCTAAGGAAATAATTATGACTACACGCTCTGCTGTTGCTGAGGGTAAGGAACCGCTTGCTCTGAGTTGGACTTTTACGTTATTTATAGGTTCGGTTCATGCTTTAGCTTTGTTGGCTCCCTGGTTTTTTTCTTGGTCTGCTTTGGGAGTAATGATATTTTTACATTGGCTATTTGGCAGTATTGGTATTTGTTTGGGATATCACAGAATTTTAAGCCATCGCAGTTTACAAGTACCGAAATGGCTGGAATATATCATTGCGATTATCGGAGCAATGGCTATTCAGGGAGGTCCAATTTTTTGGGTAGCGGGACATAGATTACATCATGCTCATACAGAAGATGAAGACAAAGACCCCTATTCAGCAAAGCGTGGTTTTTGGTGGAGTCATATGCTGTGGATGTTCTACCCTCGTCCCGAATTTTTCGACTATGAAATGTACAAAAAATATGCTCCAGATTTAGTACGTCAACCATTTTATCGTTGCTTAAATCGCTACTTTATATTACTGCAAATTCCCGTAGCTGCTGTACTGTATGCTTTAGGTGGATGGTCTTTTGTAATTTACGGTGTAGTACTTAGAGCAGTATTGCTTTGGCATTCAACCTGGTTAATTAATTCCGCAACTCATATTAGAGGTTATCGTACTTTTGACTGTAACGATAATTCTCGCAATCTTTGGTGGGCTGCAATTTTGACTTACGGAGAAGGTTGGCATAATAATCACCACGCTCATCCAAATGTAGCGAAAGCTGGATTGCGCTGGTGGGAAATAGATATGACCTGGTGGGCTATTAAAGTATTACAAACACTCGGATTGGCAAAGAAAGTTGTGATGCCAGTTAATGAGTAATTAAAGTTATTTTTATAGTGTAGAGACGTTGCAGTGCAACGTCTTTTTGTGTTTTGGTAGATTAATTTTATTTTATTATTCGTAGGGTGTGTTATCGCGGAGCGTAACGCACCATCAACGTCAGAAATAATGCTATTTTATGTTTCTATCGAAATAGTATGAATAATAATCCAATTACCATTCTTTGTTTGACCAACTAAATAAATGTGAACCTGTGTTTCTCCCAATCTAAAAACTGTGATATTCCTTAAATTATCTGTAACGACTTTAGCAAAATTTGGATATTCATCTATAAAACTATCATCTTCAAATCTACCACCATCACAATAAACGTATCCGAAAAAATAGTCTAATAATTCATATTTAGAATAAATCTTACATTCAACAACAACATCATCCGAATAATCTAATTCAGTTTTAGAATATGGTCTCGGAGGATTTTCGATAATTTCATATTCAATCCCATCAATGAATAATGGTTTTATACAGCTTACAAATACTTCTTCTCCTAAACGACGTACCTCTTCTAATTTATGATTGACTGTTAAATTTCTTTTTTTCAGAATATAGCTGACAATATTTGTATCTAATAAATAACCCACCTTTTATCTACCTTCTACCGCTTCGTCAAAAATTGCAATTTCTTCGGGTGTTAAATCATTTAATGTACCCGAAACAGCTTCTATTACAAGAATACTATCAATTCTCTTTATTAAATCATTGTCTTCAATCGCTCTAAATTCTTCAGAGGAAAATTTCCCAAATAAATCTACTAATTTTTTTACAATTTCATCTCTTTTCAATTTAACTTGATAGAGACTATTCTCTTTTATTAGTTTTTCTACTATCGGTGAAATTTTATTAACAAGTTCTGGATTTTCTTTTTTTACTTCTTGCATAATTAGCTCCTATTTTAGAATTTTGTAGAATACTTCTTAATCTAGATTAACGCAGTCTAATTTTAAATTCTGAAATATTTTTTGTTATTAGTAAGGAATGCGCGTCCTTCAACAATCTGACGGGATAGCGATAAATCGCTTACTACAAACCTTTAACCTGATAAAAAAAGATGGACTATACAGCCCACCTCAAAAATTAATTATTGAACTATTCAATTATTCAACTATTGAACTATTGAACTCAAGATTAACCCAAAACTTTCTTCGCAGTTGCTACTACATTGTCAACGGTGAAACCGAATTTCTCCATAACGGTACCACCAGGAGCGGAAGCACCAAATCTATCGATACTTACTGTATCGCCTTCAGTACCAATATACTTATGCCAGCCAAAGCTTGCAGCAGCTTCTACTGATACGCGCTTAGTAACAGCTTTAGGTAAAACTGATTCTTTGTAAGCTGCATCTTGCTCCTCAAACAATTCCCAAGAAGGCATGGAAACTACGCGGACTTTTTTCCCAGACAGCTTCTCAGCAGCACCAACACAAAGCTGTACTTCAGAACCAGTACCAATCAAGATTAAGTCTGGAGTTCCATCGCAATCAACTAAAGTATAAGCACCCTTAGCAGCATTTTCTATGGAAGAACCCTTCAAATTGGGTACACCTTGACGAGTGAATGCTAATAAAGTGGGATTATTTTCCTTAGCTCTTTCAATCGCTACTTTATAAGCCCCTGAAACCTCATTTCCGTCTGCGGGACGAATTACTGTCAAGTTAGGAATAGCTCTTAATGAAGCTACGGTTTCAATTGGTTGGTGAGTAGGGCCATCTTCACCTTGTCCGATGGAGTCGTGAGTCATCACCCAAATTGAACCAGCTAGAGACAGTGCGGATAAGCGGATAGCTGCACGCATGTAGTCGGTGAAAATTAAGAAAGTTGCACCATAAGGAATTAATCCCGAACCGTGCAGAGCCATACCGTTACAAATAGCGCCCATACCATGTTCCCGCACGCCGAAGTGGACGTTACGGTTTTGGTATGCACCTTTCTGGAAGTCTCCAGATTCTTTGATTTCGGTAAGGTTAGAGTGGGTTAAGTCAGCCGAACCACCGATTAATTCAGGTACAACAGTTGCTATTTTGTTAAGGCAAGCTTCAGAATATTTACGAGTTGCTAAACCTTTGTCTTCGGGGGTGAATGTAGGCAATACTTTGTCCCAACCATCAGGAAGCTTACCAGTCAAATAACGCTCAAATGCTGCTGCTTCTTGGGCATATTTAGATTTATAGCTAGCAAAAGTTTTGTTCCATTCATCTTCATAACCTGCACCGCGTTCCACTGCTTTACGCATGTGGTTTAGAGCATCTTGAGGTAATTCAAAAGGCTCGTGCTTCCAACCTAAGTTTTCACGAGTGAGCTTGATTTCATCAGCACCAAGAGCAGCACCGTGAATACCTGCTGTATCTTGCTTGTTAGGGGCACCGTAACCAATGGTTGTTGTCACCTTAATCATGGTGGGCTTATCGGTGACAGACTTTGCTTCTTCAATAGCTTTGGCAATTGCGTCTAAATCGTTATTACCATCTTTAACGTGAAGAACGTGCCAACCATAGGATTCAAAACGCTTGGAAACATCTTCGGTAAATGCTACGTCGGTAGAACCATCAATAGAAATGTGGTTGTCGTCATATAGCGCAATTAATTTACCCAAACCTTGGTGTCCTGCAAAAGAGCAAGCTTCACCAGAAATACCTTCCATGTTGCAACCGTCACCCAGAATTACGTAGGTGTAATGGTCAACAATTTTTGCATCGGGTTTGTTGAATGTGGCAGCAAGGTGTGCTTCTGCCATTGCCAAACCAACTCCATTGGCAATTCCCTGACCCAAAGGTCCGGTGGTAACTTCTACCCCTGCTGTAATGAAGTTTTCGGGGTGTCCGGGGGTTTGAGATTCCCACTGACGGAAATTCTTGATATCTTCTATGCTGACGCTATCGTAGCCTGCCAAATAAAGCAGAGCATACTGCAACATAGAACCATGACCGGCGGACAAAACAAAACGGTCGCGATTAAACCATTTCGGATTTTTGGGGTTAAATCGCATGAATTTATCCCACAAGACGAAGGCCATTGGCGCAGCGCCCATAGGTAGTCCGGGGTGTCCGGACTTAGCTTTTTCTACAGCATCAACTGCTAAAAAGCGAATTGAATTGATACAAAGTTGTTCGAGGGTTTGGGTTTGGGTTGCAACAGCCATAGTACGATTGTTTTTAACGATGTTAGCGTTCTGTTAATAGCTTTATGTAGCTGGTAGGGTTATTTTTATTTTTCCCTATCACTATATTCTCATCATCCCATTACAACTTCTTGACACACAAGACGCACAGAAGCAGAATTTTATGAAGGGACTTGGGATTAATTGTATAGAGGATTGCTACAGTTATTCCGTTTTTAATTAAACTAATTTTGTCGGGTAGGGATCATCGGCATGCCGAAATGAAGCCTTGAAACGCAGGGGCAGGCTTGTTGTAGAAGGGTACCGCTCTTCATCAAAATAAGTTAATTTGTTTGAAAGCCCGCCCCTGCATTTTACAGAAATTATCACCCCGCACAAAGCGCAAAAGGTAAGTATTAAAGATGAAGGATGAAGAATTAACTTTGTCAAAGGTACTTCATACTTCATTATTCCTTCGTTAAACAAAATTCTTAAAGGCTAGGGTCACATTGTGGCCGCCAAAACCAAAAGAATTAGATAGCGCTATTTGAATATCTAGAGCGCGACTTTCGTGAGGAATATAATCCAAATCGCATTCGGGGTCAGGATTATCCAAATTAATAGTTGGTGGAACTCGATTATTGGCAATAGCTAATACCGTTGCCACACCTTCGATACCTCCAGAGCCGCCCAAAAGATGACCGGTCATGGATTTGGTAGAACTAATTGCGATTTTACGAGCATGTTCTCCCAAGGCTTCTTTCATGGCAGCAGTTTCGGTAGGGTCATTTACCGGAGTGCTAGTACCATGAGCGTTAATATAAGTAACCATTTCCGGAGTAATTCCGCCATCTTTAAGTGCCAACTGTATGGCTCTAGCAGCTCCTTTTCCACCGGGTACTGGTGAAGTCATATGATAGGCATCGCAAGTCATACCATAGCCAATCATTTCCGCGTAAATTTTGGCTCCACGACTCAAAGCATGTTCGAGTTCTTCAAGAATCAAAATCCCTGCACCTTCCCCCATGACAAAACCACTGCGGTCTTTGTCAAACGGACGACTAGCTCTTTTAGGGTCATCATTAAGGAGCGAAAGCGTTCTAGCTGAAGCAAAGCCAGCAATTGACAATGGTGTAATCGCCGCTTCACATCCGCCACAAATCATTGCTTGAGCATATCCGTCTTGAATAATCCGAAAAGCATCGCCGATAGCATTAGAACCAGCCGCACAAGCAGTTACCGGGCAAGAATTAGGGCCTTTGGCACCAACATGAATTGCTGTTAATCCAGCAGCCATATTAGCAATCATCATCGGCACCATAAACGGACTACAACGGTCGGGTCCGCGATTCATGTAGATGACTTGTTGCTCCTCCATGACCTTTAAACCGCCAATACCAGAACCAAGCATAATCCCTACTTGCTCGGCATTTAGGTCATTGATAACTAATTGCGCGTCCGCAAGAGCTTGTTTAGATGCCGAAACCCCAAATTGAGCAAACCGAGCCATACGCTTGGCTTCTTTACGGTCCATGTACTCGTGCGGGTCAAAACCCTTTACCTCACCAGCGATGCGGCAATCATGGCGTGAGGCATCAAATAAAGTTATTTCACCAATACCATTACGACCGGTGTTTAATCCTTCCCAATATTCTTCTGGTGTGTTACCAATCGGTGTAATCGCGCCAACACCAGTTACAACAACGCGCTTACGTTTAAATTCTGTCATGATGATAGTTATGGTGGCTCGACCTACGCCGCAGATCAACACATAGGAAATTGTAAATCGGAAATTAGGAACTAGGGATAAGAAAATTGTAATAGTTAGCGAGACAAAAAAACTTTTTGTGCTAACTTTTTACCGTTCTAGTTCTCCCCAATCCCTAATTATCTATTGTCTATATTCCCTATGCTAGGCGGATGCGGCGACTTTACTATTAATGTAGTCAACAGCCTCTTGAACTGTAGTAATTTTTTCAGCGGCTTCGTCGGGAATTTCGATATCAAATTCTTCTTCCAAAGCCATTACTAGTTCTACCGTATCCAAAGAATCAGCCCCTAAGTCATTAGCGAAATTAGCATTGGGGGTGATTTTCTCATCCTCAACACCCAACTGTTCGGCAACGATTTTCTTGACTTTCTCAAAAATTTCCGCTTGGCTCATTGATTAAAATACCTCTAAAGGTTGCTTATTTTTGCTCTTATGGGGATGTGACCGTTTTTGAGCATATACATCTTATCGGAAAGCGTGGTCTAATACACGATATGTATGTTTCCATAACAGCAATTGTTACGCTTTTTTCCCTTTGAATGTGGATAAAGACAAAGGTACATCCACGCTCAAATTGTCGCTCCTGCCAGAGTAACTTTAGATAAAACGTTCCCGCTCCGACACCCCGAATTCAACAACAATTAAAAAACCAGGTTTTGCGTTTGGTTCAAGATATCAGATAAAGTAGATGCTCCGACGAAAGACATTTAACAATCATTAAGAATTAACAACTTCATACCATACCAGCATCCAGATTAATAGAGTAAGCTTAACTTCGTACTTAATGCTTAAAGTTGTCTCTGGTCTTAGAATGTCTCGGGGGAAGAAAATCTCCCAACTGCTGTATTTCAATTTTTCGTTTTTTGAATTAATAAAATCGCAATCAAACTGCAAATGCTCAAATACGCTTATTTTCCAGGTTGTGTCGCTCAAGGTGCTTGCCGAGAACTGCATTCTTCCACTGTAGCTCTATCTTCTGCTTTAGATATCGAACTGATTGAACTAAAAAAAGCAGCTTGTTGCGGTTCCGGTACTTTTAAGGAAGATTCTCAATTATTAGAAGATACTGTCAATGCCAGAAATATTGCTTTAGCAGAAGAATTAAACCTGCCTTTATTAACTCATTGCAGCACTTGCCAAGGTGTTATCGGTCATGTAGATGAACGTCTTAAAGCTTGCGAAAAAAGTAATCCAGATTACTTAAATAAAGTTAACAGTTTGTTGCAAAAAGAAAGCTGTTCGCCTTATCGCGGAAGTACCGAAGTTAGACATATTCTTTATGCTTTGGTAAATGATTATGGTTTGGAAGAAATAAAAAAGCGGGTCACTAAAAAATTAACCAATCTTAAATGCGCTGCTTTCTATGGCTGCTATTTATTGCGCGGTCAAAATATGCCTCTGGATGACCCTTTTAAACCAGAAGCGATGGAAAATGTTTTCCGCACTGTAGGTGCAACACCAGTTTATTATCAAGGTCGGACAAAATGTTGCGGGTGGCCTCTTTCTAGCTATGCTACAACCCAATCTTTTCAAATGGCAGGTAAAAATATTTCCGAGGCCATAGAAGCAGGTGCGGATTGTTTGGTTACACCTTGTCCTTTGTGTCACCTCAATTTAGATTCCCGTCAGCCAGAGGTGGAAAAAGCTATCGGACGTAGTTTAGGTTTACCAGTACTGCATTTACCGCAATTAATTGCTTTAGCCTTGGGTGTTAGTCCCAAAGAGCTAGGTTTACAAAGACATATTGTTTCTACGAAGCCAGTTTTGGAAAAGTTAGGATTTTAGATTTTTTAGATTTTTAAATGTAGAGACGCGGGCTTCTTACTGTAATTGCGTGCGTCGAGCGCTTGTCCTATAGAGTATTATTTCGCGTCTCTACAAGGTGTCGCACAATCTTTACGTCCCATAACACATTTTCTAAAACAAACTGACAGCAAAGTAGTCATCTTAATTGTCTTTCTACAAGTTTTAAATTCTTATCAAATTCCTGACTTATTTGCATAAATATACTTACTAAATATTTGTGCTATGCGCGATTTTTTAACTTAAATATTAATAATAATTTTCCTGATTTTAATTTTTTTAATATCGGGAAGAGAGTAATTTTATTGCAAAAATT
>JBCCDM010000227.1:0-10401 GCA_039030795.1 Cyanobacteria bacterium P01_A01_bin.84 | reverse complement strand
TATAGGAAATTATATCTATACACGAGTGCTTGTTTTGAAAATATTTTCCCAGCAAGCAAGGAATCAGGTAAAATTCTCAAATTATTAAATTAAGAATCTTATATATATTCTAAATGGGTTGCCTGGGACTCGAACCCAGAACAAATCGGTTAAAAGCCGAGTACTCTACCATTGAGCTAGCAACCCAGCGCGCTTCAAACGCGACTAATGAATGATAACAACCCATTGAGTATTTGTAAAGTACTTTAGAAAAAATCTGCTGTGAGCCTTACGGTTGCCAGATAATTAGCTTCCGGCTCTACAGAAATTAGGTTTTCACCAGTATTCATGGCATTCCTATTAGCACTCCAAGGTTCTAGACAATAAAAATTCTTACCTTTGAGTGTCCAAAAAACTAATGTTGAAAAAGTATCATCATAATCTAGCTGCAATTTTAATTTGCGGCTGTTATCGGTAACAACAGCGGATTTAGCCCTCAATTTCTGAAAACTAACATCAATTTCATCGCAATCAAAATCAAAACTACCATCGAAGTTGTGAATTTCTTTATTCTGGTCTTGATAGTGATCCGAAGGTATTTCAAACTTTAATTGACTTTTATCAGATACACAAAAATAAGGGTGAAAGCCTGTGGAGAATATTAATGGCTCAGAATTAGACAAATTAGAGTAAAGCTGCTGTATCTCTAAAACATTGCCGTAAATTTTATAGGTAAAGCACAAACTAAATTCACCAGGGTAAACTTTCTTTGTTTCCTGGTTACTACTAAGGTTTAACTTAATTTTTACCCCTTCATCATCTGTGATGCTTTGCCCTTTCCAAGGTAAATTCCGTGCAAAACCATGCTGTTTAAGGCTGTATTCTTTCCCATCATAGGTATAGGTATCGTTTGGTAGATTCCCACAGATAGGAAACAAAATAGGAACACCACCACGAACGCTTAATTTTGGATCAGTAAACCTTTCCTCGTCAAGATAAAGTATATCTTTACCATCAATACTCCATCTAGTAATAATTCCACCACGTTCTGGAACCACCTCCAACCGGGAATGTGCAGTTTCATCAGTTAGGATATGGGTTTTGTACTGTTTCTGTTGAAGGGCTATAGAAAACACAATGTTTATTTGATTAACTAAAGTTAATTTTGTTTATAATTGAGCAAACAATTTGTTTGCTGTTGTCTTTTAGTTTTTGGCTGTTAGCCGAATTCCAAGAGCTAAAAGCTAAAAGCTAAAAGTATGTATTACCAGTTAGCTTATTCATCTTCAGCAAACACGAAGCGACGCAACTCACTAGGGTCTGGTTCGGGACTATCTTGAGCAAATTCTACAGCTTCATTAATTAGTTTCTGAATTTTGCGATCAATTTCTTTCAATTCTTCTGAACTTACGATGCTTTTTTCTGTTAAATAGGTAGCAAATTTTTTGATTGGGTCGCGAGAGAACCAAAATTCTTTTTCCTCTTGAGTTCTCAGTTCATCAGGGTCTGCTAGGGAATGACCCCGGAAGCGATAGGTAAGTGCTTCTATGAGAGTAGGACCTTCACCAGCACGGGCACGAGCTACGGCTTCCTTGGCGACTGTATGTACAGCCATTATATCCATGCCATCTACTTCTACACCTTTCATCCCAAAAACACTGGCTTTTTTGTATATTTCTGTGTCGGAAGTGGCGCGATGGTGTGCCATACCGATTGCCCATTTATTATTCTCAACTACAAATAGAATCGGTAATTTCCACAGCGCTGCCATATTCAAGGTTTCATAAAATTGACCATTATTACAAGCTCCATCACCAAAAAAGCAAGCAGTGACTTGGTCGGCATTCTCATCACCCAAAACTTCACGGCGATATTTACTTTGAAAAGCTGCACCAGCAGCTACAGGAATACCTTCTGCAACAAATGCATAACCCCCAAGTAAGCGATGCTCTGCTGAAAACATATGCATCGAACCGCCACGTCCTTTACTGCATCCGGTAGCTTTACCAAACAACTCTGCCATTACTTCCTTTGCTGGGACTCCTGCACTTAATGCGTGAACGTGGTCGCGATAAGTGCTGCAAACAAAGTCTTCTCCAGGTCGCATGGCTCCTAACACCCCACTAGATACGGCTTCTTGACCATTGTAGAGGTGAACAAAACCAAACATTTTGCCCCGATAGTACATTTCTGCGCACTTATCTTCAAAGAAGCGACCAAGAATCATATCTTCGTATAACCGTAAACCGTCCCCTTTGGATATTTGGGTGGTAGCCGCATTAAATTCAGGTAATGTACGCTCGTGAATCATTCTTTTTCTAACTTCCTAATAAAATTTATCTTTACTTTATGCTCGATGTAGTATTGCTCGAATTGCAATAAAGAGTCAACGTTACAGCGTCCGTTCAATAGTATTAGCCCTTAATAAAGCGCCTTTGAGGTAGAAAATAATAGGACTTACGCACTCGTAAGAGAAATAAGGCTTTGCGTAAAGCCGCTCTGGCATAGCTAACGCTTAAGACGGAGTCTGCTCGACAGAGCTTATAATTCCTTAGAGTCGCTCCGGAGGTAAATACGTAGGTCGTGCGTAAGTCCTGAATAAAGAACCAATTCCACTTCATTTTTGGCACTTATTTTCGGTACTAAAATTCTATCTAGAGCTTGAGAATTTCAATCAGAATAATGCTCGTGTCTGCAATTTAATTAACAAATTATTAACAAACACTAATAAGTGACAAATCAAGCAAATACCATTGCTTATGTAAAAAAATTGCGATGTCACTAATTACATGGTAGTATTTTCCTCTTAGTAAGAGTTAAGTCTGTGTAAAAATAAGAAACTATTATTTTTACAGGGTCTTAGCTTTATAGATTGTTATGAGGCTTACCAATAGAATTGTGCTATTCGTTGGTTTCTCGTTCTGCGTGTAACACTAAACACAACACCCGTACTGTTAAGGTAGATGTTGTATTAAGTGTAAGTTATTTAAGTACAGGCGCGTCATCTAACAATGATAAATCTAAAATATATGAAGAAATAAGTTGAAAAAAATTCTCTAAAATAAGAAAGTAAAGATAGAAAAATACATATAATGCATTAGGATTTCTTCTAACTAAATTTAAATGCTAATGTTGTTGCAAATCACACTTGTAGTGTGTCATTAACACGTTATTATTATTACACGCTTTTAAAAGCTAGAAATGCAATAGGAAAGTTTTATGTTGATCGCGCTGCAGGGGAAGTAGGCTGTGCGAATTGGTCTAGATTACTACCGAATTTTGGGATTACCGTTAGCGGCAAGTGACGAACAATTGCGGCAGGCTTTCAGCGATCGCGTTATACAATTGCCCCGCAGTGAGTATTCCCAAGCAGCTATTGATTCTCGGAAACAAATTATAGAAGAAGCTTACGTGGTTTTATCAGATCCGAAAGAGCGCAAAGCCTACGACAGACTTTATCTCTCCCGTGCTTATTACCCAGAAGGTAGTAGTGATGGTTTAGTTGCTGTTCAAGAACGAGTAGAAGATTCAGCAACCACAGAATCTGAGCAACAAGCTCTCAGTATTGATGTACCCGAAGACCAGCTAGTCGGCGCACTACTAGTATTACAAGAGTTAGGAGAGTACGAACAAGTACTGAAGCTAGGTCAACCTTATCTTTTGAATCAAGCCCAAGCAAAACTTGCTGTACCAGAAACAGGTTGGGATAATTCTGAACGTTTTGATATTTTATTAACCGTTGCTTTGGCTTGTTTAGAGTTGGGTAGGGAACAATGGCAACAAAGCAATTACGAAAATGCCGCAGCTTCTTTGGAGACTGGTTTAAATATGTTAGTGCGTGAGGGAGCATTTCCGAATCTACAAGAAGAGATACAAGCAGATTTATATAAACTTCAGCCATATCGTATTTTAGAATTACTGGCTTTACCAATAGAAGAAAATTCTCAAAGACAGCAGGGAATAGAATTACTCAAAGAAGTCTTAGACAAACGTGGTGGTATCGATGGCAATGGGGACGATCTGTCTGGATTAGGAGTAGATGATTTTCTGAGATTCATTCAACAGTTACGACATTATTTAACTGTAACCGAGCAACATCAACTTTTTGAGCAAGAGAGCAAACGACCTTCAGCAGTAGCGATTTATTTAGCTGTATATTCTTTGATTGCACGGGGTTTTACTCAACGTCAGCCAGCTTTAATTCGTCAGTCGAAAAAACTGTTAACTCATCTGGGCAAGCGTCAAGATGTACATCTAGAGCAGTCATTGTGTGCTTTACTATTAGGACAAACAGAAGAAGCTACCTTTGCCTTAGAACTTTCTGGAGAGTATGAAGCCTTAGCTTTTATTCGAGAGAAATCACAAGATTCACCAGACTTGTTACCAGGATTATGTTTGTACGGAGAAAGATGGCTACAAAATGAAGTGTTTCCCCACTTTCGTGATTTAAAAAAGCAATCAGCTTCACTCAAAGATTATTTTGCCAACGAACAGGTACAAGCGTATTTAGAAGCTTTACCTCCGGATAGAGAAACCACTTCTAGTAGATATACTCAAACTAGGGGAAATTCTTCTAACGGAAGAACAAATAACACCGATCGAGATTTTTCCGATAACCGAAAATTCTCCCATCCTCATCAAGCTGTAAATAGAGACTTCATTACATCTGAGACTAGCAAAAGGTCTGGAGGTGTGAAACCTTCCGCGTCTAAATCAACTTCATCATCTACCTTTACCCATCAGAAACAAGTAACAGCAGAAACAGCAGATAAATTTGTCGAGCAACAGAAAGTAGACCCTAGGATTAAACCTCCAGGGAATCATTCTGATTCAGCTATACCCCGTCAGTTACCAAAGGGAAGTCGTAGAAAGAGTCAAGCTTCAAAATTTGGACAAGCATCAGATAATCCTCAAGTAATAAATCATCGTCAGAGAAAATACTCTACTCGTTCTCCAATCTCAATAAATCGGCGCATACGCTTGTTAATATTTGCATTAGTTGGTTTAATACTCTTTTGGGCTTTAGGAAGTGCTGCTTTCGGATGGTTAAGGAATACTTTGTCTTCCCCTCCTACACTTGAAGGGGAACAACTAGCGATACAACTAGAGCAACCACCAATTGCAATTCCCAATAAAAATAGCAAACCTCTATTACCGCAAGGAACTTTTACTAAAGAGACCGCTCAAGAAGTTATTCAAAATTGGTTATATACTAAAGCCGCAGCTTTAGGAAAAAATCACGATGTTGATAGTTTAGAGCAAATATTGACAGGTTCATCTCTTTCCAACTGGCGATTAGTTGCTCAACGAGATAAAGCCCAAAATGTTTATAGATTATTTGAGCATAAACTAAACACAACAAATTTAGAAACGAAGCAAATTGATGATAAAAATGCTTTTGTTGTAGCTTCCATCACTGAGAAGGTTACTTTTTATAAGAATTCTCAAGTCAATTCTAATAGGTCTTATGATGAAACTGTACGAGTTAAATATGATTTAATTCGTGAAGGGAGTTCATGGCGCATTCAAGATATGTCAGTTCTTAATATTCAGAACTAATTGATATTACTTTCGATATGATGTCAATTTAAATTACCCTCATCAGCAATTCTCATTGCGTTCACAGGGTTCGTGGAGCGTTTTCGTTAGAACTCAGCTCATTCCATTTTATCTGCCTTCAGCATATCTTCAATAAATGTAATCACATATGTTGGCTGCGTTAAATCGCTCTCAGGCTAGAAGGTTGGGGCTACAGTTAAGAAACCCACTTACGTGAGCTGAATTAAGCGCATCTTTACAAAGACATGATATTACCACCTGCTGGGATGGGAATAAAAATGGAACCGATTCGCTCGTGTAGAGTTTATTATGCTGAGTCATCTTGTCATAAGATTAATCACAAGATTAAGTGGCAATTTAAGCTTACACAGGGGGGCGATCGCCACAAATTGACTCTACTATCTGAGTATCCGAATTGTGGTCGCGAGATTTAAGATTCCTAGGGCAAACGCATCTTGTCAATAAGGGTATCTCAATATCAATAAGTTTCAAAATAATCGCATTAACGCCCGTTTATTGACAATAGTTTAGGCGATCGCCTTGAGCCTTGTAAAAGAAATCAAACCCTCAATCCTTATTTATTTAGTTGATACATTTACCTATGTTTTTAACAATAGTAATTTAGATGCGTTATGGAATAATTTTTAAATTCTCTAGTTTCTGTTTTAACCCCCGATCAACTAAATCCAACTACACGGAAATCACAATTTGACCTTTACCCAAAGATGCGATCGCTTTTTCTCGGTCAAATTTTTCAATCCACAGTTTCACTGTTAAAAACTGACTCATACTTCACTATTCAACCAGAGAGATTTCATATGAGTGCGATCGCACTTGTTTATTTACATATATAAATCATGGTTAGCTTTAATTAAGGGCTTACAGTACAAGCCCCAAGGTAAAGTTAGCTGATTGGAAATTCTCAAAAGCCATAAAGAATTAGTTCATGCCCAGTTTATATTTACAATTCCAGGCAATTATCTATAATCATAAAAATGGACGTAACTGGATTCGAACCAGTGACCTCTACGATGTCAACGTAGCGCTCTAACCAACTGAGCTATACGTCCGTAACCAATGGATAATAGCATAGACTAGCCGTAAAAAGCAAATAGGTTCCGCCTCGGCACAATGTGTATCGCCTGAATAAAACTAAAATAGAGTGAGTGCATAAGCAAAAATATAGAATAACAATTCGTAAATCTTATAGATTAGATATCTAAAAAATGTCAACAGCTTTAATTACAGGTGCTTCTGCTGGGATTGGTAAAGTTTTTGCTGAACAATTGGCTGAACGTGGAAAAAATTTAGTTTTAGTAGCACGTTCTGGAGATAAGCTCCAGGAAATAGCATCTGACCTGAAAGATAAATATCAAATTCGCGTAGATGTGATAGTCAAAGATTTAACTGAACTCAATGCTGCTCAATTCGTTTTTGATATTACCCAATCTCAAGAATTAACGATTGATTTACTGATCAACAATGCTGGATTCGGTGATTATGGAGAATTTAGCAGTCGGGATGGAGAACGACAAGTGAAAATGATACAACTTAATATCCTCGCACTGGTAGATTTAACCCATAAATTTTTACCATCAATGAGATTAAGTGGTGCTGGTACTATCATTAATATCTCTTCCATCGCTGCTTTTCAACCCATGCCTTATCTTTCGGTATATGGTGCAAGTAAAGCTTTTGTATTGAATTTTAGCGAAGCATTATGGGCAGAAAATCGCGATCGCGGAGTTAAAGTATTAGTTGTTTGTCCTGGTCCAACAGAAACTGACTTTTTTGAGAAAGCCAAATTTCCTCAAACTTTTACCAGTAAAACCAGCAGTATATCGGCTCCAGAGGAAGTTGTAAAAGATACTCTTACAGCCTTAGATACAGACAAACAAATCATAGTGAGCGGTGGTTTTATCAATAGTTTAATTACCAATTTATCAAGGTTTATACCTAGAAAAGCGATTGTTAATGTTATAGAAAAACAATTTAGAAGTTAGGTAATGGGTAATTGGTAATTGGTAAATAGGCGATCGCCTACTTATCAGTTATATAGGGCTATATTTTGGGGGTTAGGACGTTTTTTAAGAAGAAATAAATAATTGGGGATTCTCCCCCAAATCCCCTCCAGACAAGAAGTATTTAGATGTCATAATACATACCGGTAATGCTATACAAGAAATATTATAGCTAATAGCTAAGCCCTACATTACTAGTCAATGTTCTCACGTAGAAATTGGTAGAAAAGTAATATCAAACATACCTAGTTAAATTAACGCGGTAACGTTCTTTTTTGGTAATAGCAATATCCCCTATTTCCAAACGTCCTTTACCGCGAATTGATACCTTATCTCCTGTTTTAACTTGGGAACTAGCTTGACTAATTTCCTTCCAGTTGACGCGAACATCTCCAGCGTTAATTAAATCAACCATTTTTCCCCGTGACATTCCGAAACCTGCTGATGCGATCGCGTCTAATCTTAAGGATGCTTCAACTGTTGTCAATTCTTTTTTCTTGGGTTCCCTAATTTTTAGTTCGCTTAGTTCTATTGGTCGAACTTTCACGGGAACTGAACGGACTTGATTTAAACTTGTTTGGAGAAATTCTGCCATTTCCGGAACTACTATTACTTGCGCTCCTCGTTCTCCTAAAACAATGATATCTCCCGTTTTTTCTCGCACAATTCCCGAACCTAACATCGAACCCAGAAAATCGCGGTGAGTTGCAGTATCAAACAAAAAATTACCTGCAATATCCAATGCACTAACCGCTACCATAGATTCATCTAAAGGTAAATCGGAACGAGCGATCGCTATTCGTTTTCTTTCCGCTTGTGGATACCCTCCCCAACCTACCAGTTCTACTTCTGTGAGTTTACTAAAAGCTTGATGAGCTTCTGCTAATTCCGGAGGAGATAAAAAATCAGTTAATACAACTTCCCAGGTTTTGATAGCTTGCTCAGCTAGATCGATAACACGAGCGATGGTATCTCGATTTTCAACACTTTTCAGAATATTTTCTCTAGGTAGCATTTATTCACTAATCAATTATCAGTTTTCATTTCCCCTTCACCAATTACCCATTACCAATTCCCAATCTCAAACTCAATTATTTTCTGCATAACCCTGAATATTTTCAGGTTCAAACTGACGTAATATACGAGTTGCTTGACGAGTTAGACTCTCACTACCTTCAACAACTATCAAATAATTGCCAGCATCCAAGCGGTTGCGGTAGGGTAAAGCGTCTCCACTACCGACAATTAAACCTACCCCTCCACCTACAAACACACTTCCTAAAGCACCACTAAAGGCACCCAGAATTCCTCCAACTACATGATTACCAATTTCTCCTGCCCAAGCAAAAGTATCCAAACCAGTAATCACACTAAAAGTTGCTCCCGCGAAAAAACCGAAAGGTACTAACCAAAAAGCCATTTGTCTAGCCTGTTTTTTCGATTGTTCTTTAGGGTCTATTAAACCGTATTCATCTGCACTTTTGTAACCTTTTCCAAGAATAGTGCTTTTGATGCTCTCTTTTGCTAAAGCCAAATAAGCTGCTTCTGCTTTAATCCGGTTTGGTAGTACAGCAACAAGATAATTCATATTTAAAAAATGTTGCCTGATAGATTTAATCGTCTATATAACAGCCTACCAGTATTCATCAAATTGATGTCGTACATAATCTTATTTGCGGAAAATATTTCTCAGGTTTTTTCCCAGGATAATTATATCCATAGAATTTCATCTATAGCAGTAGATAAATCTGTAGTTCAATTTAAGCGATCGCTAGGGTAATAGTTTTCATGTGTTCAATTCAAAGAATCAAAAGATTCACAAAAATTATTAATTCCTTTTTTGAGAACATACATAATAACCGGAGTTGCTAAAGTTTTAGGAAAATCTTTTATATTTTCCAAGTATTCCACAATTGCTTTGAGATTATTATTTTGCAAATCATTACGGAATTCTTGATTACAAATACAGGTGCGCCATCTTCTAGCTAAAGAATCCAACCACTCTGTATTGTCAATTTGTGGCTGTTGTCCAATACGAATAGCCAGTGTCATCGCTGCATCTTCTAAGTCACCATCACAATCTTCTATCAAGTCTAATGCTTCCATTGCAGTGAGGTTATCTGCTAGCTGAGAGCGAAACTGAGCAATTTCTTGCGACGTAACTTGGGTCATAGAATTAAATTTTTACTAATTGAAATCAAGAATCTCCAGTTAATCATGCATTAATTCTGCAAAAATATTACAAGTTAATTTGAATTTAGCGATCGCTATGTCATCAAAGTATATTTTTAAACATTAATTTAAACATTAAATATATGCTATGACTTACCCATTGACAGAAAAAATAAATAGGGGGGTATTTTTGATGACTTTTCGCTATATTTTTGGGTTATTAATTTGCAAAATATAATCAAGGGTATTGCATAAAAGTCACAAATAAGATGGTTAGGTTAATACACAATATGATTAATTTGTATAGTGCGTAAATCCAGCTATGTTTATATATTGAAATATTTTTATAACTTTTTTTCAAATTAATTAAAATTAATTAATCTATATATTCCGATTTTTTCATCACCGCATTTTTAATTTATATTTGTGTATACCTGAGAACAAAGTATCCTTAAGTTAAAAATCTTTAATGTGAATCTTGTATCCCTTATTATTTATAGCTCTGAGACTTTTTGGAACGCCACTACATGATTAATAATGCTCAGAAGGGGTCACAAACCTGGTAGATTTAGCTATCAGCGAGTAAAAACTGGTAAAAATGAAAGTCCTGGTTATTGGTGGCGATGGCTATTGCGGTTGGGCAACCGCTCTCTACCTTTCCAACAGAGGT
>JBCCDM010000226.1:0-10421 GCA_039030795.1 Cyanobacteria bacterium P01_A01_bin.84 | reverse complement strand
TACGAGCGATAGCGACGTAATCGCAAAAACCTTGCGTTGACGTAGTCTGCTCGATAGAGCTTATGCTTCCCTACACTCTGTTTCGGTCGCAATGACAAATCTTCGTTGCGTAAGTCCTGTTCAATTTAAATGCGCGTTAGCTTAATAGTTAACAGCTAAAAAATAAAATTCAAAGAATCTTATTTATTGTTTCCGAAATTACACTTAATTTTCCTGTGGTTTTTCTTCATAGAGTAAATTTTATGAGGAAAATACTTATGTCTAAATCGACAGATAATAAAATTATTCGCGAATACGATATTATTTGTTTTGGTGATGAAGTACCTGGAATTTTAAGTTTAGTATGTGCAGGACGAGAATATTATCGTCGCACAGGAAAATATCCTCGCAGTTTATTACTATTTAAAGGAAACTCCCGTTTAGGTATTGGGGGACATTTAGTTCGGGGTGGTTTATCTTATCTAGACCGTTCTGCGATTCCACTTCAGATCCGTAAACAACATGATTTAGATACTTTCGGTGATGCAACAGCGATTTATAAAGAATTTCTGCAACTTTCTGGAGTGGAAAAAATCGCTTTAGACCCCATAAAAGCTAGTAACACTTTACGTCAGATGTTGAGAGAAATTAAAGCAGATATTCTCAGCAATGCAGAAATTGAATCAGTTCTGAAAAATAGAAATCAAATAGCAGCAATTAAATTAATTAGAGGAGAAACCTATAAAGCTAAACAGTTTATTGACTGTACAGTAAATGCAGAACTCGCACAATTTGCTGGAGTCAGAAAACTCAAAGGTTTTGAAACATTTGGTTTACCAAACTCAGAACTATCTGTAACTTTAACATTTCAGACTAAAGGAATAAGTGTAGAACAACTCAAAGAAATTGAATCTCATTACCTCAGACGTTTTACCAATCCCGCAGATACACAAGCCCAAAATTGGTTAAATATTGCTGCTGGGAATAACTCAGAACTAGCTCAAAATCTTATAAATAGTCTGAGGGAGAAAAACGGTAGTTGGAGAAATATGTATGCTGTTGACGACTATATTGATGTGCGTTCCAAAGCTTTATCTATCGCTTATCATGCTTTTCGAGGTACTCCTTTATCCTTGGAACTAAGTGGTAGTATTCTGGATAATGCTAACATCGCAGTCTTACCAGGTAACACTTTATCATGGAACGCCTTACTCTTTGACGTGAACGCTGACCAAGCTGAAAACTTGGCAAAGCAAAAAGCCTTACCCACAGAAGCAATGCATCGGGAAATGCAATTTATAAGCAAGTGGTTTAAAAATCTTGGTGCGACTGAAGTCATACCAGCTCAAGAATTATACATTCGTCATGCAGGTAACGTTACCGGAGCAGTAGAACCCCTTACAGGAGCCAAAATGCTTGCAGGTGGAGTATCACCCGATGAAGCTAATGGTACTTTTGGATATCATTTCGATATCCGTGGTGGAATTCAAGGTTTAGGTCGTAGAGCTATCGAAAAGGGCTTTGAAAATATTCTCTTTTTACATCCACCCCTACCATTATTTAACTTCGGCATTCAACACGCTCTAATTAAAGATGTCCCAAATTTAGCAGTCATTAGTCCTGCATCCGGTATGATAGGTTACGCTTGTTCTGCCGGGAGAATCGTCGAATTTAACTGTGGTGTAGGACAAAGTGTAGGTATAGCGATCGCGCTTTCCCTTTCTCAAACAAGTCTACTCACAGAAATATCCGATCGCCAAGTACGTCAAGTGTTAATCAAGACATCCCGTTTGCCAAAAATATACGGAACAAGTTATCTTGCCCAAGCACAACAATTAGATAGATTTGAGAATCAAATGACTGCGTAATAAGTAATGAGTAATGAGTAATAGCTTTGCTATTACTACTTCTTTATTTCTCCTTTCTCCCTATCTCCTAGTCTTGTTATTTACTACCGGTTCGTTGAAAACCTTCCCGTAGGGTATGCCGGAATTTTTAATGCCGGAATTTTGAATTGTTTTAGTCTCCTTCCTCCATCAAAATCTCAAACCAACTCCACCCTGAAGCGACACCGCAGTACTACTACTATTACGATAAGCATCAAAAGCAATAATTGCATTTCCAAAGAATACTGTATTGCTATTTGGGACGGCATAATCAACCCCAGGTTGGATCGCAAAGCTAATTTTATTACCAACCGGTGAAGCTGTATCACCTCCAGCTAAAACTAGTCCAGCACCTAAATAAGCATCTGTTTGCCAATTTAAAGGTAAATCGTAAGAAACAGTCGGCACTACTGCGGTACTTTCACCAATTAAGGCTTGAGCGCGAACAGAAATAGGAGCTTTTAATAACTTATAACGAACAGCAACCACTCCTCCAATTTGAGAATTTTCTGAAAGACCAACTGTTGGACCAACACCAACATAACTTCCATAAGCAACTTGGGCTTGTGCTGGTTCAGTAAATAAGATACTCAATACTGAAAGCACTAACATAGCGGACGGTAGATACTTTATAGGTTTCATATGTAAATCTACAATTATCGATAAGAATAACTCTTTAGAACAATTATTGAGGACAACGTTGATGAAGTCCACCCTGAGTACAAATGTAAGCGAGCTGTTTAGAATCTAAATTTTTAACCCTAGAAAAATCTACCCCTTTAACTACAGCAGATTCCAATCCAATCGCAGGAGTTTGTACAAATTCATCTGCTGGATCTTGCTTGTTTGGAGATAAAATTACTCCTTGAAAATCAGCGTGTGTTAGGTTAGCTCCCCTTAAGTCTGCAAGACTAAGGTCAGCATTTCTTAAATTAGCATTTTCTAGATTCGCAGAACGCAAAACTGTTCCAGTTAAACGTGTAGCACTCAGATTAGAATCGCTAAGATTCGCACCGTCAAAATAAGCTCCAGAAAGGTCGCTACCTTGCCAATCTGTTTTCGTTAGATTTGTTGATGAAAATTGCGCTCCTGTAGCAATTACTCGACCCAAACGGGCTGAATGTAAATCGGCTTCATTAAATTTAGCATTTCCTAAGTCTGCTCCGGTTAGACTAGCACTTTCTAAAACTGCATTACGTAAATCGGCACCTGATAGTTGAGCGCTACTGAGGTTTGCACCTATTAAACGAGCGCTATTGAGGTTTGTACGATTAAGAACTGCACGACTCAAGTTACTACCATTCATTACTACCCGACTGAGATTTGCATCAGAAAGATTGCTAGACTGTAATTTAGCTTGAGTTAAATTAGCAATCCAATCATCATAAGTATCCCAACGTCCATCTTCTCCTGGTCCGCGAAAGCGAGTCCCCATAAAGCTAGACCCATTAAGATTTGCTGACCTAAAGTTAATACCCCATAAATCGACTTTGTCAAGTGCTAGATTAAAAAAAGATGTATCTCCAGAACCACTTTGAGCCAGATTTGAGTTACTTAAATCAACACCATTAGTTTTACCACCCTCAACAACCAAAATTCTATTAATTGCCTGTTGGTTGCGGTGCAAACTAGCCAGAATTGATTTTTGTTTCCCTGAATTAGTGTTACCTATGGAGGATAACTGTTTCGTTAGGGATAAATTAGAATTAAGTAGATAGGGAATCCCTTGTGTCCCTATATTTTCTAGAGCACGTTGAATTGTATCTACTAAAAGAGAATTCTTTTCAAAAACTAATAAATCTACTAAATGTTTAATAGCCTGTTCGCTTTTAAGAGTACCCATTGCCAAAATAGCTTTTTGGCGTTCTTCAAGAGAATTATTAGTCTCAGAATTCAACTTATTTACAAGTACTGAAAATTGTTGTTTATTATCACTTTGAGATGAGCGACGATTTTTCTGAATTTGAATATAAACCTGGGTACCTACAAGTGTCGCTAACACAGCAGACATACTCAGGAATGCCACCATAAATAGTGTCAAACTAGGATTTCGCTGCATTCTCTGCCAAATAGTTAGTCTTTTTCTTGGTTCTGGTGTAATCACAACTGATGCGATTTTCTCTTCTTCATCTCCTTCTTCCCAATTGCTGGAACTATCATTTTCATTAAATAATAGCTTCTGGGTAAAGGGTTCATTTGCATCTATAGTATAAGTACCTGTCAGCCTGTCATGTAAGGCTCGACCTCCACGTTTGAAAGGTAAACCTGCACTTTCCCCGATAATTATCAGACCACTCAAAAGAGTAAATATTCCTAAAGCTGGAAAAGCTGGACTTATCCGCCACAATAAATAAGCCACAGACATAGGGATAGTCCAACGACCTATTCCTTCTCTTAATAGTACAGCCGATAATCCGGGTGGTGCACCTTTTTCTGTGACAACTTTTACGCCAAACCAACGCTTTGGTAAAGTACTACCAGTTCTTGCTAATAAATATAATTGCCAACCAGATATAGATAAAGGTGCTAATAAAGCTACAGTCCATAAGAAATTAGTTACCCAAGTAACATTACGGGTACCATAACTTACTGGTAAAGCTAAAGGACGAGCAACTTCTCTTTCAATTGATACCAATATTGGGTTGAGTTGTACTCGACTTAAACTACTATTACCAGATGCATACGCGCCGATACCAAAGGGAACTAAACCACTGGCAACCACCAGTGTGATTTCCGTCGTCCAAGCGATAAAACGTCTAGTATTTAAAGATAATACACCCAATTTTTTTGGTTCGCCGGAGCGGGTAGATTGATTGCTTGTTCTCCTCACAGTTGGGGTTGCCATTAACTTAATATTCCTTCGACTCTGTTTTAAAACCACTAATTATGCAAGTTATGCAATTGTGAAAATTATTAATGCTTCTGCTCAATGTTACTTGGCACAAAAAATTTGTATCCTAGGTATACTAGCACCACCAATAATGTCAAACTAATTACAGAAGCAATTAGTTTTAATGCTGCCTGTAGCATAGCGAAACCGGTAAAACCTAAAATTACTATTACTACTATTTTCTCCACATGAGAGCGTGAAAAAAACCAAGCTATGAGCTTGCCTATAAAATTATAGATACCATACAAGCGAGAGGCAGATACTGGCATGATTTCTGATGAATGTGAAGCTACTAAGTACGTATATTTAGTGTCTGACTCCAATTTTGGCAAAACCTCCGGTAAATCGTCTCCATGTTGGGGATTCATGAATAATCTTTTCCTCAGCAACTACACTTATTAAACAAGAAACCAACCATGTCACAAATGATTGTCTTCAATCTATGTGATTTTATCTAAAAAATCTCTGCTGTATAGAACTATATGACAACAAATATGGATTATTTCAGTAATTATTTCAGTAATTATTTCAGTAATTAATTTATCTGTGTGACCAAGCTGCTTAAATACGGGGTTATTTCATTTGTTGAGAAATAGAATTTATTAATATTATTCGAGCGAATTTTCCTACTTCAGTTATAAATGCTGAAATGAGATAAGCAAAATTGTGAACCGTTATTTTTATCTATTTTTTCTCAACCCTTGACATTACAAGCCTTTCAGCAAGATAAACACCTCTGTCTCGGATGGGTTAAAGAGAAAGTGGGAAATGGAAAATGTTGAAAGGATATTCAGATAAATCCTTGCCTTGCAATTTCGGATATTTATACACCCCTTATACACTCCCACCTAGAAAATGCTGAGTGTTGTAAATATAATTTGAATAATTTGAATAATTTGAAAAAATCATTCCTTTTGATTTATAGGAAGTTATTCCTGTTGATTTAATTTATACCTATTACGTAGAAACTAAAATTAATTAATATCGTCTTTGACTTCAATTGGATTCGTATTGATATATTTTAAATTTTAAAACCGGGGCATATGAGTAAATTATGAGTAAATTATATAAATTCATAATTATCCCCGTAGCATTAGCTATGTTTTTAACAGTCGCTTATTCTAATACTGCTACGGCACAAATTATTGAAATTAATTCTAAAACTCAGCCAGACCCTTTAGTCATTAAAGGTAAATCTGGAGGTACAAAAAGTACTAATTGTGGCTATGTTAGCACCCAACCAAGTAAAAAAATTCAGCTAACAGAAGCACTACCGTACTTACGTTTAACAGTTGAGGGAAATGGACAACCAACCCTTTTAATTGATGGTCCTGGAGGGCGCTTTTGCATACTAGCAGACAAGTACTCTAGTAATAAACCAGAAATTTCTGGATACTTCAACAAGGGTGAATATTTGCTGTATGTTGGTGAGCCATCTCAGGCACAGTATACCTATACTCTTTCAATTTCGCAACAAAAGGTACCCAAAAAGTCAGATAATAAAGTTATTAAAAGCAAGTAAATTAGTTTCTGGCTTTTAGCTGTTAGGTATTTTTGGCAGATAATCTCAATTATCTTATTCTCTTTATTCAATCACTCTATTTAAATAAAGACATTTCTAAGGTAGCCAACGGGGGTGAAATCCTGTGAGAGGAAGTCGTTCTGGTTGAGCTTTGAATTCTTCAGTTTCAATTATAGGTAGTAAGGGCATTAACCATAAACTGCTATTTGAGAGGTCATCTCCTTGTGTAGTTTTCACAGATTTTTGATCTTCCGAAGCATCGCTTTCATCTGGTGTTGTTTGGTCAAACAGCAATCCTAATCCATCATTCGATAAACTCATTTGTAGGTTACGCTGTTCTGGAGGAAATACAACTAGAGGTTTTTGTTGTCCAGTTTTAAGGTTGATTATAACTAGGTAAGGTTGCTCTTGATATAGTTCTCCTGGTAACAGTTGTGACAATAAACAGTAAATACTTGGGGAGGCATTATCAAATTCACATTTGATGATAGAACCAGTAGTTTTTAAAAGTTGTTTCTGTTCGCCTTGAGTTGTAACTAAAAATAAATCTCTAGTATAGTCAGTATTAAACTTGACCATTGCTGCTTGAGAACCATCTTTTGAAAAAGCTTTGACCACTCCGAAATTAGGGAAATAGTCTAAAGGTTTGCCACCATCAGCTTTCAACGGCACTATCGCTGTACCTTGACCTTGAGCGATCGCTACGGCTTGACTGTCTGGGGTGATAGTAAAATCTCCACCTGGCTGAGTTTGTATTTTCTGTAATTTAGGTTTCCCACTGTTTCTTCCTATATCATCAACCGACATAAACCACAAACCAAAATCACTGGTAATATCTTTAGTATCAACTTTACTGGCACGTTGAATTACAATTTTTTTACCATCAGGAGATAAGTCAAATTTGAGGTTTTGATAGTTTTCATTGCCAAGAATTAATTCAATTTTTTTGCTTGGCTGAGCTTGAGTGGAATTACTTGCGGATATTCCTGTAGTGACGGTATAAATTTTGGCGGATAGTAAATCTTGGGTTTTTGCTGAGTGAGCAGAGAATAAAATTTTCTCTCCATTAGGAAATGCTTCAAAATCTTCTACAGTCAAATCAGCAGGAGTTAGGATTTCTTTTTTCCCTTGGGTGAAGTTATAAAGAACCAGTCTACCTTTTGCTTCTTTTTCCGCTCCAATATAGAGAATCACGCGATCGCGTGTTTGGAAACTGGTTGTAAAATCTTCAATAGTTTGATTATTATTATTTTTAGCTGCAAATCTGTCTCTGGCACCTTTTAATTCTAGTTTATACTCAGTTCCGTAGGGAACTGGTGTTAATAGCGTATAAAACATTTGCGAACCTGCCCAACTAAATTTACCTGCAAGTGGTGGTTCGATTTTTAAATTATTTTCTACGCTTTTTATATCCATTGGACGCGTAAAGGAAAGACTAAATGATGTGTAGTCTGCGCTTATTTTGGTTTTTTTATTTGCTTTAATGTTAATATCCTTATCCTGAGAATATTGATGCTGCCAGGTAAATTGACGAACTTCAGCTATAGCAATATCTCCTTTAGCAATGACAATAGCGATCGCTACAATTAAGGCTAAGATTACAGGTAGGGAAACGCGATCTAGTGGTTGCAGAAAAAACTTGTTTTTAAACATAACTGGGTTATTTTATCAATGTTAGGACTTACGCACTCGTAACGGGAAATAGGGTTTTGCGTTTATACTTCGTTTTGCTTGTGATGATGTAAACACGTAGTCCGCGCGTAAGTCCTGAATGTATTCCATCCTGAAGGTTAAAATATTGAGGAAACAAATATCAATATGCTATAAGTAAACCCTAAAACCTATGTTGATGTTGATATTGATGTTGATATTGATATTTGAACTACTTTTCACCATTACTGTATGGATTTTTTGGTGTAGGAATCTTTTTAATACTATTAGCAGCAACAGTTAATTGACGCTTTCCCGAAACATCCCCTGTAATCATTTCTCCTTCAATTTTTAGCCAAGTATCTGGAGGATACTGTTGACGATTTCCTTCTTTAAGTTTTACAGGTAGACCTACCGGGTAGGCATCAGAAGCACAGCAGGTAATAATAAATCTAGCCAGGAATAAGTAATCTTCTCCCATATCAGGTGGATGCATGACGAAACCATCAAATTTGGCTTTTTTACCGTTGTATCTATCTGGTTCTGGATATGCATTTAATGTCCTTACCCATTCTACAAGGGTAAGTTTTTCCCAGTTGATGGAGGTTCGGCGAAATGCTTGTGGTGAAACTCTTTCGGTTGCTAATAGCCTTGGACTTGCTAGTAAATCTTTAGCATTTTGCTGTAAAGCTTTATCCCCTGTAAGAGGATTTGGTGTAACGACTAAGGCAAAAATTGCTGTAGCAAGTAGTAAGCTGCTTCCCCACCCAGGACTAAATAAAGTGAAATGTCCCGTATCGACAACAATATTCTGACGACGTTTAAATAGTTCTAATCCTTTAGAGATACCAATAATTAATAAACCAACTCCGGCAAAAAAAACTAACCAATGGTAATTTTGATGAATTAATAATGCTAACTTGCCGAGTAACCAGTAATACATCAATAAAATTCCCCAAGCTGTGACTGCAAAAACATCCAGCCAAGGAAGTAATAGTTTTTTATTTTTAGTTTGACGATTAGTTTTAGAAGTCATTGATTGGTGATAAAGACATTGAGTGGGGAACCGTTTCTATTCCAACTCTACAAATTCATTAACTTATAGCGGACAATATTGTGTCATCGCTTTCCTAGTTCACGAAAAGAGACAGTAAGAATGTTAGCAAACCAGCCAAGGCAAACAGATAAATAACAGCTTTTGGCTTAAAAATAGAGAGAAGCAAAGCTATACCCTTTAGGTCTATCATCGGACCAAATACCAAGAAAGATAATAAAGAACCCTTGGTAAAGACCTCAGAAAATGAAAGAGCGAAAAAAGAATCAACTGTTGAGCAAACCGATACAACCGTTGCTAATATCATCATTGCTACAATCGAAGTCACTGCACCATTTCCTAAATTGAAAATTAATTCAGGAGGTGTAAATACTTGAATTGCAGCCGCGATCGCACTTCCAAAAACCAGAACTGCTCCTAATTCTCGCAATTCTTGGATTGCATTATCTACTACTAATCTAAGTTGTTGGGGTAGGGGTTTTCTAGGACTGAAAGAATTAGATGTATTTCCTAGTTCTTCAGCACTCTGCATTGGTACTATTCCTCCAGTCTTACCTCCTAAAATATAAGTTCCTGATTTTAGTAGTGGAAGTTGAGAAACTTGTTGCTGTGACTCTGCATTTTTCTGTTGAGATTTCCTTTTTGGCTCATTGGGTGGTGGATTAAATTTCAAATAACGAGCTAAAGTCGGTTGAATAACTGGAGTTAAATCCCGTTGAAAGCTAAAAATAAAACTGATAGCTACAGCGATTAATAATGAGAATAAAACTCTAAGTACAATTATTTCCGGGTGATTGCGAAATGCAACCCAAGTTGACCAAATAACAATGGGATTGATTGTTGGGGCTGCTAATAAAAATCCAATTACGACTGATGTTGGTACTCCCTTCATTAGTAACCGTCGGGCTACTGGTACGTTACCACACTCACATACTGGAAATAAAAATCCCACTAAACTGCCAACCAATGAACCCAATAAGGGGTTTCTAGGCATCATTGCTGCCAATTTTTGCTCATCCATAAAAACTTGCAAAAAACTAGAGAAAATCACCCCTAATAATAAAAAGGGCATTGCCTCAACTAGCAGACTAAGAAATAGAGTAAAACCATTGCTTAGTTGATTCATTTCGATCGCTTATCAAAGCGTGGTTAGTTATCAATATTACGTCAATTTATTTTAACGGTTCTGGGGATCGCTCACCATATTAAGCAGATAAATTACTAATGTTATCAGTAATTGTCAAGGATTTATTAAACTCTTAATATTGTAAATTTGTGATTCAAAAAGCAATTTTCCCCCAGATTTTCTTAGAAAAATAATTTATTTGTCCTTTCCTCCAATTATTTTAAACTAACCCTCAGTTCTATAAACATTTTTGAAATTCCAAATGAATAATCATCATTATGGATCAAGTTAATTGTCATATTTATAGATTTTTA
>JBCCDM010000225.1:0-10468 GCA_039030795.1 Cyanobacteria bacterium P01_A01_bin.84 | reverse complement strand
TTAGTTAAAGCTCCAACCAATGAACTCAGCTATGCTCGTTATGGCTTGTGGAACTACGTATTAAAAGATAAACAAAAACAAGAACCATATAACACCTTACAGCGTGCTGGTTCTAATTTACGGGGGCTGATGAGAGTGCTGCTATTTAAACGCTTTGAGTCGAGCGTTTATGCTTTTCAAGTAACCATCGAAAGATTATTGTTGGTTCATCAAAGATTCCTAGAAGCTCTTTCCCAAGGATTTATTCCTGCTGGAGAAGAAGCACAAACTTTACTTTCAGAAAATCAATCAGAAGAAGACGTTATAGAACAAGACTTGATGGATGAATTACATCGAGTATCGGTAAAGTATGACTTAGCAGATTTTGACGCTGAAAGATTACAGCAACATATAGAACACGATATTGATTTATTACAAAAAATTCAACAACTAGTAGAACCAATTACTCCCGATAAAGATACGAAATTACAAACGCTAAAAAAATGGTTATCTAAACCAGCTTTGAAAGATAAAAAAGTCATCATTTTTACTCAATTTTCAGATACTGCAAAATATTTATATGAGAATTTGAATCCAGGTGATAAGCATGATGATGTTGATGTAATTTACAGCGGACTGAATAAAAATAAAGCTCGTTTAGTAGGAAGATTTGCACCAAAAGCTAACCCAGAATATAAGTTTAATAAAAACGAATCTGAAATTAACACTTTAATTGCAACCGATATTTTAGCAGAAGGTTTAAACCTACAGGATGGCGATTTAATTATTAATTATGATTTACATTGGAATCCAGTAAAGTTGATTCAGCGTTTTGGAAGAATTGACAGAATCGGTAGCGATAAAGATGTAATTTATGGATATAACTTTTTACCGGAATTAGGAATTGAGCGTAACTTAGGATTAACGCAAAAACTTAAAAATCGTATCCAGGAAATTCACGACACAATAGGTGAAGATGCGGCAATTCTCGATAAAACAGAACAACTGAATCAAGAAGCAATGTATGCTATTTATGAAAATAATGGCAAGCAACTAAGTCTTTTTGATACTGAAGACGAAGAAGAATTTTTAGACTTAAACGAAGCAGAAGAAATTCTCAGAAAACTACAGAAAGATGACCCTGGAGAATTTGAAAGAATTGCTAATTTACCCCACGGTATACGTAGTGCTAAATTCTCAACCCAGAAAGGAACATTCGTTTTTTGTGAAGCTTCCGACCCCAATCGTCCCGATATTAAAGGTTATCAACAGCTATTTTTGGTTAACGATAAAGGACAAATTCTTTCAAGAGATATTCCGCTTATTCTTGGTACGATAAAAGCTGAAAATACAACCCCCACTCAAAAGCTACCAAAAAATCATAATGAGATAGTAATGCACATCAAGAGTCAATTCGCTGAAGAAGTAAAACATCGTCAATCCGAAAGACAGTTTAATCATCGCATGACTCAAGGACAAAAATATATAGTGCGGGAATTGAAGATATTTTTTAAGTCAATTAAGGATGAAGAAATAAAAGCTCAGGTAAATATCATAGAAGAAGCATTTCGACATTCCACAAATCAAGCGATTAACCGAGAATTAAACAGATTACGTCGCAATGGATTTACAGGTAAAGAATTATTTGAACAACTAAAAAAGATTTATAATCAACATAATATGCATGAATCCTATTCCCATAGATTACCTACATTATCTGTACCAATTCCTGTAATTATTGCAAGCGTTGCACTAGTATAAGTCGATGTAAATAGAACCAACCATTCATAAACTTGGAAAAGGGATAAAGGATAAAGGAAGATAGAAGTGGTCTACTTATTTAAGCCATGCTCTACTAGTACCGCTACGTGGAATCCAAAATATTTGTGCTAATGAGTCTGAAACTCTTTCATACAGGTATTTTAACATCATTTGGTCATAAAATTCGTCAATATCCTGGATAATAACAAAGACTTAATATATATAGTTTAGTTATATGCAAAATCGAGTAGTAACTGTAATTGGTGGTGGATTAGCTGGTACTGAGGCTGCATGGCAAATAGCGATCGCTGGTATTCCGGTAATTTTCTATGAAATGCGCCCTCTACGCTTCAGTGGTGCCCATCATACTGAGCATTTAGCTGAATTAGTATGTAGTAATTCTTTCGGTGCCATGGCTTCCGATAGAGCGGCTGGTCTACTCCATGAAGAATTGCGTCGTCTTGGTTCTATTGTAATTTCCAAAGCCGATGAGCATCAAGTTCCTGCTGGTGGTGCTTTAGCGGTTGATAGAGGGGTATTTAGTCAAGATTTAACGGAAACTTTGGCAAATCATCCATTGGTTGATTTCAGAAGAGAAGAAATTAGAGAAATCCCGGAAGGAGTGGTGATATTAGCTACTGGTCCTTTAACTAGTCCGGATTTAGCAGCAGATTTAAACCGCTTTACAGGGATGGAATATCTCAGCTTTTTTGATGCTGCAAGTCCGATTGTTGTAGGTGAGTCTATCAATCATGATATTGCTTTTATGGCTTCTCGATATGACAAGGGAGAAGCAGCTTATCTCAACTGTCCGATGAATAAGGAGCAGTATTTAAAATTTTATCAGGAGTTACGGAAAGCAGAACAAGTAGAACTAAAGGATTTTGAAAGAGAAAACGCTAAATTTTTTGAAGCTTGTTTACCCATTGAAGAACAAGCACAAAGGGGTGAAGATACCATGCGTTATGGTCCTCTCAAACCTGTTGGTTTAACTCCCCCTTCTTTTCATGGGTGGGGTTCTGAATCTGTAGATTCTGTCCCTGTTGAGAATGAGGGGGAAATAAAAAAGGAACGTCCTTATGCTGTAGTACAATTGCGACAAGAAGATAAAGCTGGAAAACTTTGGAATATGGTTGGTTTTCAAACCAATTTACGTTGGGGAGAACAAAAGCGGGTATTTCGGATGATTCCGGGTTTGAAAGATGCTGAGTTTGTCAGATTGGGTGTAATGCACCGCAACACATTTCTTAATGCACCGCAGTTGATGACAAAGACTTTGCAATTTAAACAGCGTCCAACTCTTTTAGCAGCAGGACAGTTGATAGGTACAGAAGGTTACACTGCTGCATCTGCTGGTGGTTGGTTAGCAGGAACGAATGCAGCCCGGTTAATACTAGGTAAAGAACCATTGAGTTTACCAAATACAACCATGATGGGAGCATTATTTGAATTTATTAGTTCCGCTTCTCCTAAGCATTTTCAACCAATGCCGCCTAACTTTGGTATAATACCCGACTTAGGAAAGAAAATCAAAAACAAACGCGATCGCTATGGGAAATACAGAGATAGGTCTTTGAGTGACTTAGAAAACTGGAAACAAACTCAGTTATCAGGAAATAGCGATCGGCGATCGCTCGTTGAAGTCGAATCAATCAACATAATATAAAGACCTACTTTCTAAGTATATTCCACCCATTACTTTTAGCCCGCTCAGAAACGGTTTTTATCCACCAATTCTGAGTAAATTCTCTACTTTGACGAATTCCTTGAATAGTTTTAAGCACTGCTTGAACGTAGTAAAAAAACAGCACAAAAAAGATATAAAGAAAAGTTATATTACCACAGCCACTCATAAAAGAACCACAAATCAATCTTAATCCTCGCCAGGCACTAAGATGACGACTGTGAATAAAATATGATACGCAACCAAAGATGCTTGTGTTAATAATTGCAAGTATTAATGTAATAGTTGGATTTTCAGGTATAAAGGGTAGCCCAAGTATTAAACATATAAAAATAGCTGCATACATCCAAGGAAAAATCATTTTTATATCCTCAATTCCAGTCTCTCAATTAAGATTTGAGTTTTTATTGTAAGCAAATTTACTCAAAAATAGAAGGGAAGACAAAGATATCTCTGATTCTGAAATAATTGGATTATTCCGTATTATTACCTGTACACTTTTCAATAAACTTTGGGAATACTACTGGTTATATTACTTATGTTTGCTTGGATAAATTTAACTAAATGAAATTATTGTTTTTACGAGAAAGAAATGTTTTTCGGAATTTGAATCCGTTTTTATGCGGTCTTCTTTGTTTCTTATTAATAACTTTTTCCGTATTTTCAATTACCATCGTGTCAACTCCAGCACAGACTATAAAACAACTGCGTCAACAACAGCAGCAAGTCAAACAAAAAAGTCAAAATATAAATCAAGAAAAAAATCACCTGACAATTTTAGAGAAAGAAGCACAAGAGCGTTTAGGTGGTTTAGAAAAGAATCTGAAAATAACTAATAATAATATTGAAGATAGCCAAAAGCGACTGCAACAAGCACAGCAAAGACTAGAAGAATTACAAACACAATTAGCTATTGCTGAAAACTACTATAAAGAACGACAAAATTCAACTGTTGCCAGACTGCGTTTTCTTCAGCGATCGCCTATCGATAAAGGATGGGCTGTTTTGCTGCAAAGTCATGATATGAATGACTTTTTTAGCCGTCGTCGTCAGCTAAAGTTAGTTTATAATGCCGACCAACAAATTCTCAACAAGTTGACATTACAAGCAAGTAAAATTAAACAACAAAGAACTGATGTCGAATTTAAGAAAAATGAAATCGCTTTAATTCGACAACAGTTACTAGCACAGAAAACTGACTATGAAACCCATACTCAAGTACAAGAAAAATTAATAGCTCGTTTGAATAGCGATCGCAATGCATTAGAAGCTGCTCAAGCTCAACTAGAAAAAGACTCATTGGGTTTGGGTAGATTGATTCAGCAAAAAGTAGCTGAAGCTAAAGCAAGAGAAATAGCGAAAGCCCGTAGTAAGAGGATTTGGATTCGCGGTAGTGGTATCATGGCATTTCCTACCGATGCCAGGATTAGCAGTCCCTACGGTTATAGAACTCACCCCGTACTGGGTTATCGTCGTCTGCATACTGGTATGGATTTTGCTGCAAGTTATGGTACCAACATCCGTGCTGCAAATTCTGGTACAGTTATATATTCTGGATGGTATGGCGGTTATGGTAAAGCTGTAATTATTAACCATGGCAAAGGCATTACCACCCTCTACGGACACAATAGTAAATTATATGTATCAGAGGGAGACACAGTAAAGCGCGGACAACCTATATCTGCTGTAGGTTCCACTGGTTTATCTACTGGTCCTCATTTGCATTTTGAAGTTCGTAAAAATGGTACTCCTGTCAATCCTGCAAATTACTTTTAATTTTCTTTGAGTGGAATGAAAAAAATAATTTTAGGAATTTGACTTAAATCTTCATTTCCACCAAATTTATCATTCGTAATCAGATTCAGAGATTTCGTTTCTGGTGAAATTTTACCAGGAAAAATAAATTCACCCTTAAGAGTTGTACCGGGTAGAATTTCCAAATCAGGATTATCTGTTGGTACAGCTAATTTATATTGATTATTAAGGTCATCAATTAATACCATTCCTTTACCCTGATGATTAAGTTCAATGGTATTTTTTGAACCGTTTGTAACTTCCATTTTTACGATAGCGCTATTTTTTGTGAAAGAAATCTTCGTGATTCTTCCCTGAGTCCCGTTTGGGTGTGACCCTTGAACATTCAATGTTTTCCCTGTCGGTAGAGTATTGATTTTACTAGTTTTAACGACATTCGTTTTACTGGGAACAGTTGTCTCTTGGGGCTTCTGAGAGGAAGTATTCTCATCAGTCGCAGGTAAATTTTTCTCAGCAATCTGATTAACTTGTTGGCTGAGTATTTGCTGTGCCTGCCGATTTGTGACGAAAAACCATATACCTGCCCCTACAATTACTACAGCAGAGAACATTGCACCTAGTAAAAAAACACCACAGCCATTCTTTTTCTGATTATTTTCAGCCATAGGGAAGTATTGATTATGTAGGATCTAAAATAACTTTTTCTATGTGTTTACAGCAGTATTTTTTATACCTTTGTAATTATATATATATTTATTAATGTTTTTTCCAATTATTTTCCCGATTAAATTAATTAAGTTTAAGGAAAAATCATCGGCAGAGGGTTGGGGATATTGGCAAAAATAAACCAACTATTAATAACTTTGGGGATACGGATAAGGGTAAGGGTTAAAGGAAAATCAAAATGAGACGGCTTATTTAACCCGTGAGGTACTAGCTAGAATCCACAAATAAAGGTATACTGAATCTCGGTTGGCGAGAAAAAAATATTTTCTGCCAAATTTAGGGCGTGTAGCTCAGTGGATAGAGCGTCAGATTCCGGTTCTGTAGGTCGGGGGTTCGACTCCCTCCACGCTCGTTATTGTTGATTAACAGATTATTGGTCGTCGTTAACGGATTAAGGGACTTCCAGAAAATAAATTATCCCAAATCTGGTATTTTAATAATAATTAGATTCTTTCCTGAATTGTGTACCCGTGTACATTAATAATAATCCGATGACTGGCACTTTCAAACGTAATTTTGAGGGAGATTACCGTTGTACCTCAGAAGAAGTGCAGCAGGTATTACGGGGTGCTGGTCATGAACCTCAAGATAGTCAGCTTCTAGAGGGGTTCCCATATTATTTTCGCAGACAGCAAAAACAATAGGGGAACGAAAAGATTAGAATTCGATCCAACCATTTTCCTTCCCCCATATTTTTATCTAAGCTTATACCCATAGACGAAGTAGGATTTTAGGAATAAGGAAATTCCTTTTGAGTTACCCCTACCCCTCACTTAAATTACCTATAATCATTAGGGAGCTAAAGCGTTACCACGAATGAGACTACCTAGGGTTTTAGCTGTAATTTTTAGCTGTGTAATAGGGTTTGCTGGTACAACCGTCTTATACAAATAGCTGTCAAAAGTTAAACGCTGTACATCCAAATCGTCGCACATTTCTACAAATGCTTCCCGGGTCGCATCAGAACGATAGAATACTGATTGTAAGATATCTAATACCTTGTAAGTGATTCCATACTTCTTATCCCAACGCTTCAGATACAGCTTTAGGTCTTTCTCAGTAGGAATATTCGCACCAGCATTAGAAACTTCCACAATAGTTTCAGCGCACATTCTGCCAGATTTGGCAGCAAAGTAAATACCTTCACCAGAAGACTTAGTAACGTAACCAGCAGCATCACCAACTAAGGCAATTCTACCCACAACACGACGGGGACGGGGATGTTCCGGAATTGGGTGTGCTTCTACTTTGATAATTTCTCCACCGACTAATTTTCTGGAAGCACGGGCACGAATCCCAGCTTGTAGTTGTTTGATACTAGCTTTATTCACTTGCATAGTACCAGTACCTACAGCTACATGGTCATATTTAGGGAAGACCCAAGCATAGAAGTCAGTAGAAACATCATCACCAACATACATTTCAGCTAAATCTTGATAGTATGTCATTTGCTCTTCGGGAAGACGAATTCGCTCTTGAAAAGCGATCGCGTAATTATAATCCCCTGCATCCATTTCTTTGGCAACGCGGGAATTTGCACCATCTGCACCAATGACTAGGTCTACTTTTAAAGTTTTTGCTATTCCTTGAATACCACCTTCACAGTGGTCTACGTAATGAATAGTATAAGGATCTGTATTATTTTCGGGTATATCAAGTTTATGAACGGTAGCATTAATTAAATTTGCACCTAATTTAGCCGCTCTATTGCGTAGATAACCATCTAGCACTTCACGACGGCACATTCCTATATATTCACCTTCGTTTTTGATATGAATATCAACTTCACGATTGGAAGGTGATATCATCTTCATTTTTCGTACCTGACGGTCGATAATGTCCTGGGGCAGGTCGAATTCACTTACCATGCACAAAGGAATAGCACCACCGCAGGGTTTAGCATTATCTAGTTTGCGCTCGAATAAATATGTTTCAATTCCGGATGAAGCGAGTACTTCAGCCGCACTAGAACCAGCAGGTCCGGAACCAACTACAGCAACCCTTAGACTCAAAGGTCTTCTCCCAATCTTGACATTACTCAAAGCATCGTATCACGGAGATTTCACTGATTTTTCCGTTTGAACACAATATTCTAAGTAAATGAAACATTCCTTAATTTTTCGACATGATTTTATAGCTAAAAGCTTTTATCTATAGGCTTTTAGCTATTAGCTACATAGATAATATGAAGATATTTGTTATTTCCATAAGTAAATCCAGTAAGTAAATAATGGCGGTCATATCCTTTATCTTCCCCCACAATCTTGCACTAAGAAAGGACTGCGTATTTACATCAATATTTTGTATGATTTATTCTAACTTTTTAGAAAAGCTCAAAACTAAAAGCTAAAAGCTATTTCATGGTATATATAAAATACGGTATCCCGACCAATAAACCGTAGATTAATATCAGAGGTGCGATCGCAGTGGGTATAGTAATCGAAAAGGTATCCAAGCAATTTGGTAGTTTTCAAGCTGTTGATGATGTTAGCTTGGAGATTGGAAGTGGTTCCCTAGTTGCTTTACTCGGTCCATCGGGTTCGGGGAAATCTACATTGCTACGGTTAATTGCTGGTTTAGAAATGCCCGACCGTGGCAAAATTATTCTGACTGGTCAAGACGCGACTTATGAAAGTGTTCAGAAAAGAAATATTGGATTTGTATTTCAACACTTTGCTCTTTTTAAACATATGAGTGTCAGGAAGAATATTGCCTTTGGTTTAGAAATTCGTAAAGCTCCCAAAGCCAAAATTAAGAAAAGAGTAGACGAATTACTCGAATTAGTGCAATTAAATGGATTAGGCGATCGCTACCCAAACCAACTTTCCGGAGGACAAAGACAAAGAGTAGCTTTAGCAAGAGCATTAGCACCAGAACCCCAAGTTTTATTATTAGATGAACCCTTCAGTGCTTTAGATGCAAGAGTTCGTAAAGACCTGCGAGCATGGTTACGTAAATTACACGATGACGTTCATGTCACCACCGTTTTTGTCACCCACGACCAAGAAGAAGCAATGGAAGTTTCAGACGAAATTGTGGTGATGAATAAAGGAAGAGTAGAGCAAACAGGAACACCAGCCCAAATTTATGACCATCCCGCTACAGCCTTTGTAATGAGTTTCATTGGTCCAGTCAACGTTTTACCAAGTACATCCCGTATATTCCAGAGTAACGGCTTTGAAGGTACCCATTCAGAAATGTTTCTCCGTCCCCAAGATGTGATGGTTGCAACCTCACCGAATGGAACTACAGTACCAGCGAGAGTTAGTCGTTTAATACACTTGGGATGGGAAATTCAGGTAGAACTGACACTAGATGATGGTCAAGTTGTTAGTGCTCATTTGACACGGGAAAAATTTGATGAGTTGAACTTAGAACCACAGCAGCGAGTTTATGTCAAACCCAAGGATGCAAAGTCTTTTCCGTTGTATTATTCAATTTAACTGGTAATTATGTCGCTACTAATACTACACCTCTACCTAACCTACACAATTTATACCTAGAACTGAAAGTCCCAGGCTCATAAACGAGTTCCTCTTTTAGAGGACTGAATAAATCTTGTAGAGCCAGTATTATTTATTACCTTATATTTTATATCTTAATATTTGACTATTTATACGTATCGGTGCAAGATTTGAGTAAATTCACTTACTTGTAAAAAACCTGGCTTATAAAATATAAACCAGGTTCTTAATCAAAATCGCAAATTAATAAATAATAGCAAGTTGTAATTTTTTTGACATTGCCAAAAAGAATACAAGCACAAACATTATACTGAGTTATTACTGATTCATTTGACGCTCAACACTCTCAATCGCAGCATTAAGCGCAGCTAATCTGGTCTCCATGTGGTCTCTCATTCTTTTGAGAAACGTTAACTTGTGTTCTTGATGTGTTTTATACGAGGTTGGCTCAGAAGCACAACAAAAATGATCCCAGAAAGGAAACATAATTTATTCCTTAATACATTTCTACTTATTATTCTGGCATAGCTTTTTATAGTTCTCGGAATCATTTATGTAAGAATTGTTAGCAAAATATTACAGTTCGTAAACTTTGTTGATAAAATACTACATTGGTACAATTTAATCAAATAATTAATTACCCTAGAGCTAAGATTTTTAGCCATTTCCAATTAATTCAACAGCAGCTTTGGCTTTTTCCACAACTTCAGATGGAAGAGGGACATAACCTAACTCTTCGCTGAATTTTTGCCCCTCTGTTAGTCCCCAGTTAATTACATCCTTGATAGCTTTGGCTTTATTCCCATCCTGATAGTTTTTGTAAGCTAATAACCAACTGTAGGTAACGATAGGATAAGATTCTTTACCATTTGGATCAGTAACAAAAACTCGTAAGTTGTCAGGAATTTCTACGCTACTTAATGCTCGAGCAGTGGAAGCTGTAGAAGGCAGGATATATGCACCAGCTTTATTTTCTAAAGCTGCTGTAGATAAATTTAACTGTTGAGCATAGCTAGATTCAATGTAACTAATAGTACCCAATGCCTGTTGAACTTGAGCGCCCACACCAGCATTGGACTTAATACCCACTCCAGTTTTC
>JBCCDM010000224.1:0-10498 GCA_039030795.1 Cyanobacteria bacterium P01_A01_bin.84 | reverse complement strand
TTACTACTTGGTTCGATTTTTGACTCTGATTTTATAGTAGACAAAACGTCCTCGACGATAAATCTTATTTTCTTGTTTGATACATATTCAAGGTCTTTAGTCAATAACCTATACCCTAAATTTAGATGCGTTTGCCCTGGTCTACCCCTATTCTTTCTTATTCTTAAAAAACTTCCTAACCCCGAAGCGTAGCGCTATAAATATGAATATAAATATAAATCTTGCGGATAGAACCATTAGATTCAGGTTTTCTGAGCAAAACGATATGAGTGCAATTGATAAATATCAAGTCTACGTCCTAATTTACCTGGTTATAGCTATAATAATGAATTGATATTTTATAAATAATAATGTTAACCAAGTATATATGGGCTGTGAAGAGATAAAGCTAGAACAACCTCTTTTTTACAATAATACCTTTGGTTTGAGATTTGAAATCGGTCCGTCTGAATTAGATATTTGGACTGATTTTGATAAAGAGATATTAAACGAAGAATATTTTAATATAGCTTTTGAAAGAGCAGTAAGTATATTTGAATCTGTTTTTTTACCAAATGATAATATTTCTATTACTTATCAAATTTTCTCCCATGGTCGAAATAAAATTAGCAAGAGAAATTTTGTCTTGAAGCAGGTAAATGACATCAAGAATAGAAATATTAGATTCACTAAACATAGAGAAATATATTCGGAAGACTTGTACGATCGGCGTATGTGTTTGCGTAGGGTAACCATCGCAGACCTGGAAGTTAAGGATGTTTCTTCAAGAAATATATTATTAGCTTTGATAAACAATGATTTTAAGCGACTACCTTCATTACACGGTGAATGCTTTTTTATCAATCACACCAAGGACTTAGTGTTGCTCCTTTATGATGATAGAGGCATGGATGTAGTAGCCTTAAAAAAAGATACTTTGCAAAACCTTTATAAAAGTCATAATCAATTGATTTTAGCTCATAATCGAGAGCAAATTGACCGCGTTTTCTCATGAATATAACAAGACGCTTTCTTGACACTCCCCCATCCATAAGTCAATACCGTTGCCGTTAAGCCTGAAAATTCCAAATAGCGTAGGTTGGGTTGAGGAACGTAGACGCGGCGGAGCGGCTTCTCGGAGAGTAACCCAACATTATCAATGTTTTGTTGGGTAACGCTCAAGCTCTACCCAACCTACAATTCCTCTTATCTGAACCGTATTGATCCATAAGTGGAAGGGGATAAGTGCTAGTGAATTAATAGAAGAGTTTAGACGGACAATAAATTGTCCGACGGACTTACCCCATACTTAGAAAGTAGAGGCTTGCGTCCTGAGATTTTCGGTCAACAAAAAGATTATCTGGGGAATTTCAGTTAAAAAAGCATCTTATTTTTATTTACTTTTTCCCTAAGTTCTCCCTGAAATACCTGATTCCTGCTTACTCTGCATTTGAGGAACCTGTACCCCAAGAGAAATCATTAATGTCATCATATATAATATGAGCGACAACCATAGTAAATGATTATCCTGTAAATACCAAGCCATTCCCGCGACCGGAGCAAACCCTAAACTTAGAGCTATCAAAGCAGAATTACGTAATATTGCTCCTTCCTTGAGTCCCACAGTATACCCTTCGAGCATAAAAGCGATCGCACAACAAATTAGTAATGGTAACAACCAGTCCCGATAGTTAATCACAGATTGACTAATATCGTTATGACTAGTTAGTAAACCGAAAACTTTTTCTGGGAAAAGAATCGAAATCCAAGCAAATATGGATGCAATTATGACGCTGTGTAAGATAGAAACCTGTAAAAGCGGTATCATCTGTTCGGTTTTTCCTTCACCTTTAAAGTTACCTATCAAAGATTGAGTGGTTAAACCGATACCATTAACTGTAAACTGGCTCAGAAGTACAATTTGAAGTAATAATCCATTTTCTGTAACTACCTCATTTCCCATTGCAGCACTGAGGTTAGTAAATATAGAGTAAGTACTAATTAGAGCTAAAAAACGAATCAGAATATTACTATTGAATACTACAGTACCCTTAAGAGCTTGCCAATTAAATAAATCTTCTAAAGCAGCAGGTAAAACTTTCCAAGGAATATTTAGACCTACTCCCAACAAACCAACAAATAAAGCTAAATATTGACTGAGAACCGTCGCAAGTCCTGCCCCCGTGCTTCCCAAACCCCATTTAGCAATCATAAAATAATCAAATATTACATTTGAACCATTTCCTACCAAAGAAATCAACAACACCAAAAAGTTCATCTCCCTTCCCAGAAACCAACCAATCAGCACAAAATTGATAAGAACAGCAGGAGCTCCCCAGATACGAGCATTGAAATAATCAATTCCCAAAGCTTCAATATCCTTAGAACCAGCCAGAATTGCAAAACCAAACTTTTGGATAGGATATTGCAAAACTAGGATTACAAGAGAAATAGCTAAAGCAACTAAACCACTCCGCAATAAAGCCAAAATAATTCCTTTGCGATCGCCATTTCCCTCTGCTTGAGCAGTTATAGCATTAGTACTATTTCTAAAAAACTTTAAAATTCGGTATAGGTAGTCAAACAAGATGCTACCCAAAATAACCCCCGCTAAGTAACCTATATCTGCCAAATGTCCCAAGAAAGCAGTATCAATTATTCCAGCTAAAGGCACCATCATATTAGAAAGAATACTGACAGAGGCAAGTCTGTAGAAACGCGGTAAAAAGCTACTGTAGCGGTATGGAAGCCTAAAGGATATATTTGATGAACTCATAAAGTGGGTATTGTCAATTGATGGCAATGAATGAGATTAATAAAAAGCATGATACATATATGGGGGTACAGGATTTGTACTCAAAGAAGTTAATTTGTATCATCCTAAATTATTCCTAGTTATTGAAAAGATAGTTAGTTAATAACATATTTAAATGTTGTATTACGACGCAAAATTTATTCATTCATAACTTCATATTTAAGCGCGTCTACCCCCAATAGGGTTCAGATAAGGATAATTGTAGGTTGGGTAGAGCCACAGCGTTACATAACACATCCAGATGTTGGGTTACGACGCGAAATTGATTGATTCATTTATAATTTCATGTTTGAATGCGTCTAACCCAACCTACTAGTCCAAATATTTCCCCTTTCCCTTTAACCTTTTTCCTTTCAAATTAAACTATCTCCAGAATCGACATCGAACCAATGAAGATACTGTTTTGGTAAAGCTAAAGTAACTTTCTTATTCTTCCAGTTTTGATCTGGTGGAAGTAAAGCGCGTATATTAATATTTTCAGCACCAGTATTCTCTATCTGCACGCTAACTAAACTATGCATTCCTAAGTTTTCTACTAAAAATACTTGACCATTGATAGTTTCCTCATCCCCACTTTCTGCTAAACGTACATTTTCCGGACGAATACCTAAAACTGTTTGCGATCGCGATGTAGAAATATCTGGTAAAGAAATTGAGAAATTACTGATAAAAGCCTTATTTCCTTTACATGGTAGTGTCAGTAAATTCATTTGCGGACTACCAACAAAACCTGCAACAAACAAGTTTGCTGGATGATTATAAATACGTTCTGGTGAATCTAACTGTTGAATATAACCATTATTAAGGATAGCAACCTTACTAGAGAGGGTCATAGCTTCAGTTTGATCGTGAGTCACGTAAACAACAGGTGCTTCTTCCCCTGCAAAAATTTGCTTTAAATCAGCCCGTACTCTTTCCCTTAATAAAGCATCCAAATTACTCAAAGGTTCATCTAATAAATATACTTGAGCGCGTCGTACCAATGCTCTACCGACAGCAACTCGCTGTCTTTGTCCCCCAGACAACTGTCCCGGTTTACGTTGTAATAACTCATTTAGTCCTAAAAGTTCTGTCACTGTAGCAATACGTTGTTTAATTTCAGCAGGAGAAACCTTTTTTAACTTTAAACCCGAAGCTAAGTTATCATACACGCTCATATGTGGGTATAAAGCATAACTTTGAAACACCATTGCCATATTGCGATCGCCAGGACGTTTAAAAGTAATATCTTCCCCTCCCAACAATATTTGACCGCGAGTAGGTTCTTCTAAACCCGCAATCATTCTTAAGGTCGTAGACTTACCGCAACCACTAGGTCCAAGCAAAGTTAAAAACTCATTATCGTCTACAGTTAAACTAATATCTTTAACTGGAATAACCTTACTGGTGTAAGTTTTATTTAAATTTTTGAGTTGAAGTTTTGACATAACTTATTTTTTAACCTTTCGCGTATCAATTCACAGTTATCAGTAAGTACTAAGGAAAACCAGAAAATTAACTACATTAGCCTCCTGGCGATCGCTTATTGAAAAATCCCCCATTATCCCTTAACAGCACCCGCAGTTAAACCTTGAACAATCTTACGTTGAAAAAACAAAACTAATAAAACTAACGGTAAAGTACCAATTACAGTTGCAGCAGCAATCGAACCATAAGGGATTTCGTAACTTGATGCACCACCAAGTTGTGCTGCGGCAATTGGTATTGTTTTCATCTCATCACGAGTAATAAATGTCAGTGCAAAAATAAACTCATTCCAAGCAAATATAAATGTTAAAATTCCCGTAGTAACTAGCGCCGGAACTGTCATCGGCAACAAGATTTTAACTAGCATTTGAATAGTTGTATAACCATCCATCCGAGCGGAATCTTCTAAGTCTTTTGGTAGTTGTTCAAAAAAGCTACGTAAAACTAATATTGTTAGTGGTAAGTTAATTGCAGTGTAGGGAATAATTAACGCTAAATAATTATTTCCTAAATGTAACCATTGAATAATTTCTAAAAGTCCTAAAAAGAGTAATATCCCCGGAAATAAAGTTACAATCAAAATACTCGCTAATATAAACTGACTACCTCTAGGGCGCAGACGTGCCAAAGCATAAGCAGCAGGTGCCCCAAGCCCCAAAGATAAAGCTGTAGATATAAATGATATAAAAGCACTGTTTAAGATATAGCGCCAAAAAGGACGGCTAGTAAATAATTCTATATAATGTTCTAAAGTTAAATTGAGAGTAAAATAAATAGTGGGGACTTGCAGAATTTCCGTAGTTGTTTTGAATGAAGTTAAGAGTTGCCACATTACAGGGGCTAAACAAAATATTAAGACTAATAAAACAGAAATTCCTAAGATGATATTTTTGACTGTATTGTTTTTCTTACTTGCTATTGGAGGATTCTGAGAAGATTCGGGAGAAATTATATTCATGTCATTTAGCTACTAATTCACAATTCACAATTCACAATTCACAATTAATCGTTAAAAACTAATACCTAATAAGTAGGTCGGCGTTAAAAAACTAAGATATGTCATTGCGAGTGGAACGTAGTGAAACGTTCCCTGAAAGGGTTGTCGCAAGACTAGCAATCGCAGGCTTTTCAGACTTATTTACCTTTTGTTACATAGTTGGGTTTATTTGTGCCTACTTACTTACCTAAAAGTAATAATTTTCAGACATATATAGTATTTATTTGTCTATTAAGTACCTTTTTCTTTTTAGAACGGGATAATTAAGAAATTCAGTAGTTTGGGATAACTACTAAGAAACAAATTTTAAAAATATTATCCAGTAAGAATTTGAGATTTCAATCACAATATGTTTATTTCATATCTTGTATCTAATCAATACAAATAGAAAAAAAAGAATAATTAGTAACTTTTATTACTTTTTTCTAAATTATCTACTTAATCCTCTTTTAGAGGATTTTGTCTATAAGACTAGGAATTTCAGTTCTAAGTTTTTTAATTATTCAAAACAATTGAGAGTACTTTTCTGAGTAGTTTATTTCTTAAATTGTTTCAGTGATTAAGAAGCCTGGGAACGAATTTTACTTAAAATTAAGCTAGCTACACCTACTGATACAATCAATAGTAAAAAAGTTACCACAACTAACGCTGCACCATAGCCGAAATCTAGATAACGCATAACTGTAGAATAAATATACATTGAGACCACTTCTGTCGCTCCACCAGGTCCACCACCAGTCATGACTTTGATTAAATCAAAAATTCCAAAAGCTTGGGCAAATCTAAATAGTATAGCAATTAGTATCTGTGGCATTAATAAGGGTAAAGTTATTTGACGAAAGCTCTGCCAAGGTGAAGCACCATCGATAGCATGAGCTTCGTATAAATCGGCGGAAATAGATTGCAAACCAGCTAGAAGTAAAATACTAATGAAAGGCGTTGTTTTCCATACATCAGCAAAAACTACCGCCATCATAGCTAAAGCAGGTTCTCCCAACCAGTTAATAGGAGTATCAATCAAATGCGATCGCAACAACAAATCGTTCGCAATTCCATATTTATCGTTATTAAAAATCCATTCCCATGCCAAACCAATCAAAGCAGTTGGTAAAGCCCAAGGTAAAATTGCTACTGTACGTACCACACTGCGTCCGAAAAACTGCTGATTAAGTACTAAAGCTATCCCCAACCCCAGAAGCATTTCTGAAACTACCGATGCAGTTGTAAATATAACAGTCGTTCCAAAACTTTCCCAAAAACGCCCATCCCCGACCATCCGTACATAGTTACTTAACCCGCTAAAAACTGGTTGAAGTTCTGTCCCTAAATTTTCAGTAAACAAACTTAACCAAAAAGCCCGTGCAATGGGATAGCCAAACACAAATAATAGCACTAAGGAAGCAGGTAACAAGAAAAACCAAGCCGTCTGCTGTTCTCGACTCCGGATAGTTTCTACTTTAGTCATTTTGTCAAGTACCGATTGCAGGTGATTAAATAATTAATAGATTTCATCACAATGAACATATGCTGTATCTAATTCCAAGTACAGGAAAGAGAGGTAGATACAAACCTTAAATTTTCCTATAAGTCTTAGATCAAGAATATTTAATTATTAAAGGAATTACTCTTATTTGCTATGTCAAAACCTTTACCTCTCCTTACCTTAATAAAAAGAGAGATATCCACTTAGTATCAAGTGAAGTTGAATTAATAGTGGAATGAATAAATAATAGGTAGATTATTTGACCCACCTTCTTAACCCTTAACATTTCCTAAAAGTCTTCTTGTCTCATTTGCAGCAGCTTTCATTGCATCTTCAGGAGTTTGAGTACCTGTGAGCGCTGCACTCAAATAACGTTGTAAAATATCTGATGCTTGAGCATACTGTGCAATCGGAGGACGTAAAACAGCTTTATCCACCACTTTCAATAATTCAGGATAGTGTGGATACTTAGTAACAATTTCTGGATCTGTAAACAGCGATCGCCGACTAGGAACAAATCCTGCTTCAAGTACAAACTCTCGTTGTGCTTCTTCAGAAGTAAAATACTCAATAGCCATCATCGCTTCTTTTGGATGTCGAGAAGATTTAGCAATTCCTAAACCCCAACCACCTAAACAAGCTCCTCCACTGTTACTACCATTACCAACCATTGGTTTGATCGCAATTTTTCCCTTTATAGGAGAATCCTCTTTCTGTGCTTCCGACCAAACATAAGGCCAATTTCGTAAAAATAATGCTCTACCATTTTGGAATATACGTCTAGTTTCTTCCTCTTGGTACGTTGTTACACCACTAGGGGAAACTTTCTCCTTAACCGTAGTTTTAAGAAAGTTTATTGCTTCTATAGTTTCAGGTTTATCTAGACCTACTTCCAAAGTATCCGGTTTAACCCAATAACCCCCCATACCTTCGAGTACCTCGACAAACATGGCAGCTAAACCTTCATACTGTTTACCTTGCCATAAATATCCCCATTCTATTGTTCTTTGTTGTTGTAAATTTTGAGATATTTTGATTAAATCTGCAAAGTTTTCGGGTGGTTTCAAATTAGCAGAATTGAGTAAATCTTTTCGATAGTAGAGCATTCCTACATCAGAACGCATGGGAATTCTATACAATTTCCCTTCATAGCGTCCTCCTTCTACATCTTTAGATGAAAATTCTTTTAGCTTATCTACTGATATTTTGTCAGTTAAGTCTAATAACCATCCAGCAGCAGCAAATTTAGGAGTCCAAATTACATCCATATTAATTAAGTCATATGGTGAGTCTCCTAAAATAAATGCTGAAGTATACAAATCTTCTAATAAATTTGTAGCGTTGGGTCCTTCAATAATATTAATACTAATATTAGGATGCTTAGCTTCAAAAGTTTTGATAATTCCCTGTTTCCAGGGTTGAGCATCTGGTGCTGTCATCAAAAGATTTAATGCAACTGGCTGCTTAGTCAAAGCTGGTGGTATGGAAGTAATCAAAATTCCTAGCAGTACAGCAAAGATAACAATCTGTAGCTTTAACTTATGCCATATTCTGAACAACATATCTTGATGTTTTCTATTTAAAGACAAGAGATTCTTCTCTTGTAAGTTTAACTAAGTTTTTATTTTATGATATTGGATGAGTTTACTAGACTAATTAATCTTATTCCTAATTAATTATTAATTTAATTTAACTTAGCCACACTTAATCTCATCTAACTTAGACAAACTTAATTTTTTCTAGTTATTTAGAAAACATTTACAATATTTATTTTTAAGGGAGCATACCAAGTATAAATAGTTAAATAGAAAATTAATGGTAACTAAAGTTACTTTTCTATAAACACTTGTTTAGTCCTCTTTTAAAGAACTTTGTTTATAAGCTTGGAAAGTAGCACGGTCTTCTCCCAAGGGGGTTTCCCCCATGAGCGACTGCGGAGATTTTCAGTCCTAGATAGTGGTAATGACTAAGTATTTTTTTATTTAGTATCTTCTTTCTGGTACAAGATGTGTGTTTATTTAGAAAATTTTATAAAAATATCTACATCCAGTTTGAGCAGTGATATTAATTATTTTTGATTAACCTTTAGTAATTAGTAGGTAGTTAAATAGTAGGGTAAACGCAAGAAAATTTACATATTATGTAAGCTAGATTGTAATGGAATCGAAGCTTGTAGAACTTTAAGCATATACTCTTCATCCATGCTAGCTCGTTTCGCTTTTTGACGAATACTACGTTTATAAAACGTTTCTTTATTAATTAGATTGATAGTTAATTTTAATTACATCTACCTACTTATTAAGCTAAATGCTGACCGCTAAAAACTTTATACATCGCTTTTCCTTGCTCTTTAGCAGAGTACATTGCAATATCAGCATCCCGTAACAACCTTTCTGGTTCTTCATAGTCATTTGTATTTAATACTATACCAATACTTGCAGTAGTTACGATTTGATGTCCATTTAAGTCGAGTGGTAATGATAAAGCTTTTTGAATCCGTTGAGCAACTTCACTTGCAAGATTAATATCTTTAATTTCTTCTAAAAGTATGGCAAATTCATCACCACCAAATCTAGCTATGGTATCGCTACTACGCAAACAGAGTTCTAAACGTCTGGAGATAGCAATCAAGAAATCATCTCCTACAGTGTGCCCAAAACGATCGTTTATTTTTTTGAAACCGTCCAAGTCTAAAAATAATACAGCAAAATGAAAATTATTACGTCGTTTACTCCTTTGGAATGCTTGTCTAAGTCTATCTAAAAATAAAACTCGATTTGGTAGCTCTGTGAGTGAGTCGTAAAAAGCATTTCTAGTTAATTGTGCTTCTAATTCCTTACGTTGAGTAATATCCCGAAAAATTAACACTGAACCAGTAATTTGATTATTGCGATCGCGTGTAGGTGAAATGCTATCTCCAACAGGTATTCTTTGACCATTTTTTGCAATTAGAATAGAGTTTTTTGGTAAATTTAGCACTTTTCCAGTAGAAATTACTCGTGCAGCTACATTTTCAATATCTTCTCCGGTTTCTTCATCGAGCAAATTGAAAACTACGGAAAAATCTTGACCAAAAGCACTCTTCAAATCCCAACCAGTAATCTTTTCGGCTAAAGGGTTCATCATTCGTACACAAGCATCAACATCAGTTACCAAAACAGCACAATTCATACTTTCAATTACTGTTTTGAGAAATTCAGTTTCTCGTTCCCATTTTCTTTCCACTGTTTGTTTGTAAAGAGCTATTTGTACAGCTGTATTTAAGTCTTTTTCTAACACAGGTTTAAAAAGATAATTGAAGCCTTCCATATTGTGGCTATGTATTTGCTTTAAGTTATCAGTTAAATATAAAACTGACATATGAAAATCGTTTGTTATTATATTAGCTACCTTCAATTCATTAATTTCTCCTTTTAAACAAATATCTATAAATACTAAGTTAAGATACTTTTGATAAACTTACTTTATTACGGCTTGTCCTAAATCTGTTCTTTTGTAAACTACCTTCAATACCCCTATTAGGGTTTTTCCCATCTTCAACAATTAAAAATTTAAGAAATGTCATGGGAAATTTACCAATTCACTAAATTTCAAATTCTCAAGTTCAAAATATAATAAAAATATTTTGCGTAATTTCATTTTTTATTTCGAATGTTGTTTACGCAGATATAAAGTTTTGGACCACTGAAGTTCAGCCTGCTCGAATGGCGAAACAAGAGGAGATGGCCAAAGCTTTTGAAGCTAAAACAGGTATTAA
>JBCCDM010000223.1:0-10549 GCA_039030795.1 Cyanobacteria bacterium P01_A01_bin.84 | reverse complement strand
GCCCCCCAACCCCTGCCCCCGTGACCCCCAACTTTGGGGGTACTGGGGGAGAAATGCAACTTCAAGTCCCCCATAATTGGGGGATTTAGGGGGCTAACTCTGACGAGTAAAAATAAATTCATACCTCAATTCAGCAACGCCGATTTCTTGCTATCAATTATTAATCTTAATTGCCAATCCCTTTAATTAATTTCTTGCTTTAATGCTCTTGGCATGGTTATTGAATTAAATAAAGTGATTCAACGACATTAATCTAGAAAACGCGACATTTAATTTGGGAATTATCTAAAAAACGACACTTAAGAAGGTTAATTAGATAAAATATTAATTTTGTTTCTCTACCTGTTTAATATTCTTATTATTATTTGCTAGATAGTTTTAAATACTGTTCTCTTGGTAATTAATCCGTTGGTAATACTGAACAAGTCGCATTAAATATTTATTTGCTAAAAAAATAACCCCACTGTAATTAGTGAGGTTTTGGTTTATTGCTGCTGGTGGTTATTTAGACTTAGTATTGCCTGAATCATTATTGGTTTTTTCGGCAGCTTTTGCAGCTTCTTCAGCAGCAATCTCATTTTCTAACTTATCTTGCAATGCCCAACGTTCGACCATAGTTAAGTCTCTATTTTCTTTGTCGGCTGGATGCTGTTCATTATTATTAGACATGGCTATACTTCCTCATTTCTATTATTGTAATAACGGTGGTATCCAAGCCATATCGAAGGAATCGCAATTATTGGTTCTGCTCACGTGAGCAGAACCAATAAATCTAATCAGTGAACTACCCACATCAAATCTGCATATTATGATGTGGGCTTCTGGCGCAATCTTAATACTTCCAGAATTTCCTTCGAGGTACTTGACGTAGTAGATTCAGTTACTACAGGATTCCCTTTACGGCGTTTTATTGTGGGGAATAGTCCCAACCCCACACGCTTAATGTTTACTGAAGCATTTATGTCTCGATCAACATTAAGCAATTCATGTTTATCCCAATAATCTCGAATACCACAATCAGTGAAGATAAATTCATCACGGTAAGAAAGTAATTGAGATGTGTAAGCTGGCTTGACTTTAATAACTCTAGACCCAGCTTTTCCGGCTATGTATTCTAGAGTAGAGAAAAACTGACCAAACCCCGCATCAGTCCACGACTTATTAAGCCCTGACTTTGCGGATTGTCCATTTGGTAGATAATTCCCTTGTTCATCTTGCTTCGCTTTATTCTTTTTAGATAATCCCTTAAGATTTAAATCTTCAACAAAGAAAACCCTCTTACCTGTTCTCACTAATGCGTGAGAAGTTTTGTAGGAATGGTCTTTCCTTGAACGAGCTATTTTTTGATGTATGCGTGCTTCTCGCTTTGCTAGTTTTCTGCGAGCCTTGCTGCCTTTCCTTTTAGAAGATTTACGGCTAGAAACTTTTGTTAGTTTTTTCTCATTCCTCCTGAAAGTTTTTATTGCTGGTAACTTACTATTCTCAGAAGTAGCAAGATAATCATCCTCATGAAGTACAGCGTCTAATCCTAAGCTATTATCCCATGTAGGTTTAACTTCTTCGGGATTAAAAGTAGGTACGGTTTTATCCTCAAGGCACAAAGTAACATACCAGCCATCAGCTTTCTTGGTTAGCAAAGCGTTTTTAAGCTTGAAGCCTTCAGGTAGAGGACGGTGTAAACGTATTTTGACCCATCCATTTATCTTAGACAAAGACAAGAATAACCAGTTTTTCTCTATTCTCTCAATCTTGATAGCCGCACCTTCAACCTTTACGGTACGGTATCTAGCAGCGTTTTTGAATCGAGGCTTGCCACTACGATTACCACTAGCATCCCCTTTTATAAATCGAGAAAAAGCTAGCTCAACTCTTTTACTTACATCTTGCAGAGTTTGAGAAGGAACAGACGTAAAATCAAGCAATTCCCCAGAATGGGATACTTTGATTAAGTCTTTTTTAATCCCTGGTAACTCTTTCTTCTGCGAATAATAGTTAGGTTTATCTCTTAATTCAGGTAAAGAACATTGTAGCGGGCAGGAATTTATAGTGTTACGGTTATTCTGCCACCAGTTAAACCTGTCACCAAGCTGCTTGTTATACCAATAGCGAGCGACCCTTAACCAGTTATTGAATTGTAATTTCTGACTTGTGTTGGGGTTAGTAACTGTTAACTAATTACTACCCATAACTGGACAAACATTACCGTTTGTCCACATTTTTACGAGCTAACCTTTCTACCACATCACTAAGACTGTTGGCTCCCATTTCTTCTTTCATGGACTCTAACCATTCAATAGCTGTTTCGGTGAGAGTCATCGTGAATCTACGTTTCGGTTCATTATAAATTTTTTTAGCTGGCATTGTTAACAAATATAATATGCTCATGTACAATATGACTATATTATTGAAAAGGTCGAATTCAATAAAGAGTTTCAAATGAGCATCAAAACATTCACGGCAGAGTTACCGAAAGCATTAGTTCCCTTCGCTCTTAAATATTCCCAGAAGCAGAAAGAACACCGTCATACCGCGATGGATTTAATTAATAGCGATATTTCTAAAACTAAGAAGAATCAGGAACTTCAGAAGTTCGGATTTAATAAACGTCAGGCTAATTCCCTACTAATAGATATAGAAGGGAAAATTAGCTCTGCGTCATATTGTCGTGAAGCTCGTATCGAAACTCTAGAAGGTAAAATTAAATCTGCTGAGGAGCAGATTGAAGAGTGGAAAGAAAAACTATCTAAATTAGCTTATCCTTGTTGCTCTATTAAGCGAGGTAAGTTTAAAACTAGGCAGCATGAATTAAGATTTAAAATTCATCATAAGCGTCGTTACGTTATTGCTCAGAAATGTAAATTAGAAAAGCTTAAAGTAGCTCCTATCGAAGTTAATTTCGGTACTGAATTTAACTTTCCTTTAGTTGGTAGTCAGGGAGAATCTAATGGTAATCAGATATGTCAGTATGACTATAAAAAGAAGTCTTTAAAAATCCGTGTTCCTGTAGAATGGGAAGCTGAATTTGCTAAATACGTTACTGCTAGCTTAGAGTTCCCTTATGGGCAGGATTGTATTGAAGCCGCTTTGATGCGTCGTGCTGTTAATAAAAAGACCTTAGAGACTATTCCCGCAGGTAAAGGAGAATCTTTAACTTGGAGACTATTCTATAAAAATAATCGCTGGTATATTGCGGTTTCAGTAGAAGTTACTGAGGTTCCTATTCAGTCTAAACCCGTGAGGTATGGCTGCATTGGAATTGATTTAAATCCAGGTGTTATTGGTTGGTGCTACGTTGATTTTAATGGTAATCCCGTTGAAGCAGGTCAGATAAAATTAAACTTACATTCTCGCCGTTCTGGGCAGGTTGAAGCGGAATTATCAGATGCTATAAAACAGTTAATTCTTCTGTCTCAGTTGTACGGATGTGCGATTGTGATCGAAAACCTTTCTTTCTCAGCTAAAAAGAAACGCATAAAAGAAAAAGGTCGTAGATACGCGAGAATGCTTAACTATTTCGCTTTCTCGGTATTTAATGAAATATTACAGCGTCAGGCTCGTAATAAAGGTATTCAGATTATTAAAGTTAATCCTGCTTACACTTCATTAATCGGATTGACTAAATTTATGCGGCTGTACGGTATGAGTTCTGATACCGCAGCAGGGATGGTAATAGCTCGTAGAGCTATGAGACTTAGCGAATCTGTGCCTACCCATGTCGCTCTCTCTACTGTGATGGTGGAGCATAGACACGTATGGGCATCATGGCACAGAATTAATAAGTCGCTCAGGTCTGTCAGAAGACATGAGTATTATAACGAACAGGCGTTAACAGCGCATCTCAGCGATTACTCTACAAGCGGCATTCCTGTGGAGGTCGGTAAATCAGACGTGACTCGCGTTGAGGAATTCGGTGAAAGTCCGAACTGTAGTCCCGAACTAACCGTTAAGGTCGGGCGATGATGGGTAGCTTTATCCAGAAATGGGAGGTTTGTCCATTTTTTATGTAACGGTATGCCCGGTATTGATAATTAATAAGCATTTTATTATTTCCTTGCTATTCGACCTATTTATATTTGAAGTGGAAAAGCTAGTAAATATATTTGAAAGTATTTCTTGATTTACTTAGCTACAGATTCTCGCCATACTTTTAAGAAATGACGAACCTCGAATTCATTAAATACTCTGGGTTCCCATAAGATAGTACTTGGTCGTTTTAAGCGATACATTCCCGTAGCGAATTCTTTATATTCAGCTATGACACCATCTTTCTTCGCTTGATTTAACACTTTCACTATTTCTGGGGTAATTGAGATTATTCTCTGTTTTTGCGTAGCAGAGAGGTTATCCCATGCTTCGCTTTTTACCTCTGGATGTTGATTGAACACATCCCTAATTTCTTCCCAATTACCACTAATTAGAGCATCTACAGCTTTCTCTAACGGTATCTGTTCTATTTCGGCATCAGACTCTTCCGGTTCTTCTAAATACTCACCTTCGGCAAGTTCTTCAACCGTTGTGTAATGAGAAAAGGTTTCAGCTTCAGCTAGAATATCGAGTTCGTTCCAGTGAAAGTATTCTTGAGAATCATTAAATTCCACTAGGATAGGGGCTGTTGTATCGCCGTGTAGCTCAACTATCCTTCCTTCTTTACCTTTATTTTCGCCTAACTTGACTTCTACAGTTGCGGGTATCTTATATCCCATTGCAATCAATGCATCGGTACGAAAGATAATACCAACCCACTTTAACTCTTGCTCAAAGTTTTCAAAACTCGCAAGCATTGCACCCCAATTGTGTCTCCACTCTGAATGATTGCCGTATGCATAATCAGAAAGATATTTGAGGAGCTTTTCATCTCTTCTACAAATATTTGCGATCGCACTCCATCTTTTAGAAGTCGGAACTGCTGTTTCCCATTGCTGGCAAGCTTCAAATATCAATAGACCAGTTTCTTGACTAATTTCATCAGTACCTTCAATATCAGTTTTTATTTGCTGATTCAATTCTTGCCATCTATCTTCAACTGTTTGGGTTTTATTAATTGGTGCTACTGGTTCGTTATGATTACCCGAGTAACTGTTTTCTTCTACGTCACTTACATCTTGGGTTTTATCAACTGGTGCTACTGGTTCGCTATAATTATCTGAGTAACTATTTCCTCTCACATCACCCACATCTTGGGCTGCGCTTTCTTCCTGCTGCCCTTTCGTAATTTTTTGGTATAAATCTGCGATAGCTTCTCTAAGTATTTGTTGCGGAATAAACCCATATTCATCCATCAGCTTTTGAGTTAACGTACCTGTTTGCTGGTCATCTTCGTACAAAGGGGGAAATGCTGCGTAACGCTCTTGTCTACAGTTTCTTCTCCAGATTGAAGGTTTTTCTGGTAACTGTGATTCTTTTTCCTTCTTCAGTTGCGCTGCTCTACTCTTAATCAAATCATCTATATAATTACAATCTATATCTTCTTCAGTTTTAGCTGGAACCGGAGAAGCCTCCCGCCTACACGAAGTGAGGCGGCGAGATGAATCCGAGGATAAAAGTCTTGCGTCCTAAATTGCAATGTTTACGACGAGCTTTTTAGGACAGCGAGACTTTTATCAATCTCTTCGGATGGCAACGAGTCAATTAAATCTTCAAGAATTGCGGTCATAGTTTTATCCTTACTTGCCGCATATTGACGCAACTTATTGAGTCGTCTTTCACTAATTCGTATTCGTAAACCTTTATTTTTCATTTATGTGTGTACATCGTTATAACTTTGTGTTACTATATTTATAGGTCGAAACAAGGAATTAATCAATGAGAACTTCTTACCAGTACAAAATTAAGCCGACAAAAGAGCAAACAGTAAAGATTGATAACACACTAAATACGTTGCGGCATCAATATAATTTTTTGTTGGCTCAAAGGTTTGACTGGTATGAACAAAATCGTTGTTCTGTCGATAGATGTTCTTTAATATGCTACCTGCCCGAATTAACGGAGCAACCTAATTATTACAATCAAAAAGCATCTCTAACGCAACTAAAAAAACAGCGTCCTTGGTATAAAGAAATTCACTCTCAGGTATTACAAGAAGTTCCAAAAAGAGTAGAGAAAGCTTTCGATAGATGGCTGAAAGGTGACGTAAACGGTAAGAAGTCAGGTAGACCTAGATTTAAAGGTCAAGGTCAGTACAAGACTTTTACTTATCAGCAATTTAAACAACATCATTTTTCAAATGGAGTTATAAAGCTTTCAAAAATTGGTAATGTAAAAGTAATTGTTCATCGTCCTATTCCTGACGGATTCACAATAAAAACTGTATCTTTAACAAAAAAAGCGGATGGCTATTATATTACTTTAAGTCTTGATGATAAGACAGTACCAACAGTTAAACCGGACTTTAACACAGATAAAATTGTAGGAATTGATGTAGGATTAATCGACTTTTTCGTCACATCTGATAATGAACGTGTTGCAGCCCCAAAACATTTACGGAAGGCAGAGTGTAAATTACGTAAAGCTCAAAAACGTGTTTCTAGGCGTAAAAAAGGCTCTAATAGACGAAATATTGCTATCCGTAAACTGGGCAGACAACATAAAAAAGTAGCTGATACAAGAAAGGATTTCCATTTTAAAACGGCTAATCAATTGCTAAAAAAATATGATGTAGTAGCAGTTGAAAAGCTAAATATAAAAGGTCTAGCTAGGACTAGACTTGCTAAAAGTATTCATGATGCTGGCTGGGGACAATTTTTATCAATACTTACAAACAAAGCCGAAAATGCTGGTTTGTTGGTAATCCCAGTTAAGCCTCATGGGACTTCTCAAGAATGCTCAAATTGTGGTCATAAAGTTAAAAAACCGTTGTCGCAGAGAATGCATAATTGTCCGGTTTGTCATACTTATCTATGTCGTGACCATAATGCAGCAATAAACATCAGGAATCGTGGGGCGCACGACCTGTATAATCAAGCTCAGTTAATGTCTAGGGTTGCCTAGAGTCGCTGGGAAGCCTACACCGAATCAGAGATTACGGTGTAGGTAAGTCACATAGCTGCTCGATTATTGGTCTATATTTATCCGAACACAGCTTTAATAATGTAGTGACAGGGATTTGGAATAGAACGTGGGGACGACATGCGAAATCCTGGAAATTTTCTGCTAGCTTAAGCGCTCTTTTCTCTTCAGCTTTACCCTTATCCCACTTGTAGCTATCGAGTAATTTTCGATATTCGCTTTTGCTATAGGCTTGCTTGTACTCCCATAGCAAGAAACTCATGTGCAAATACTCAGATGTACTGCTTTCTAGGTGCTTAACTGGGTCAGCGTGGGTATTTTGATTCTGGGAGTAGGTTGATTTTTGGATTGTTTGCATGATATTATTACGGCTAGTTTTTTTAGATGTGGTCGCTTGTTGCAAAAGCGACTTTATTTATTTAAATCAGTCGAATACTTACTAAGCAGCAATTCTCTCTTGCTTTCTGTATGCTGCGAGTGCATATGCAAGAGTATGTTCGTAGTGTTTGGGCATACGAGATAATTCCACATCACTGCCCCATTGGTAAATTGTACTTTTGGAAACTTTTAAGGTTTTTGATATCAACGCAAAACATTGGCTCCGAAATTGAGTGGAGCTTACTGCTTTTTCTCTATCCGAAGCCGATAAATCTTTGAGAAATATTGCCTCGATAAATTCTTTTGCGGTTGTTGTCGGCGCTTGGGAATCAGAACAGATTATTGTGTTTATCTCTTGTTTTGATAGTGCTATCAGGGCGTAGTTGCAGGTAATGCGAGCGTGTTGGGGCATACCTTCAAAGTTGGGGTTTTGTCCCCATTCCCTCACCGTCTTTCTTTGGAACCCTAATATTTTGGAAAGCAATCTGACGGATTTGGAGCAATACCCGAAGCTGGTTTCTTCTTCGAGGGCTTCTTCAGATGGCAGCTTGTCGATACCGAAGCAATGACGGAGAAATTGTCGGGGTTCGATGGTTGCGGAAGTAATGGCTTTAAGAGCTTCGTGGTAATTGTTCATAGTTAGGAGATGAATGGGACATTACGACGTTGAACTACTAAAATTTAGCAATAGCAATCTATACTTTGAACGATTTTAACTATTAAATAGCACAAAAGTCAAATATAAAACTACATTTTAGATAAATATGATATAAAAGACCTATATTATTTAATTTTTTGCCTAAAAAATAGTTCGCAAGCGTGATGTAATGTATTACTTTGTAAATTAGTACTAAATTTTAGTAAAAAGCTGCAATTTAGTAGTATATATAGGTTTAGGCTTTATTGTGATTCTTATGGCTGAAAATTATTCTATTAATTATTATTATTGTTCTCCAGAGGATTTAAAGAGAATCGATTTGTTTAGAAAAGTTTCGGGTGATAGCGAGATTGCTTTGGTATCCCAGTACGTGCGTGGCTTTTTGGGTATAAACAGAAAGAAATTGCTTAAGTTGGCACGTATGGATATTGCTTCGAGAGAGATGAGTTGGCTTAGTTGGGGTAAAACGGTTTTTGCTGAAGGTATGGAAGCTTTGCCGCCTCGGAAAAAGAATATTAGCTCATCTCCCTTTTTGGATCGCATAGTTTTACCCGAAAACAAAGAAAAGCGTAGGTTGAATTATCTTCTTTTGGGGTTGCAAAATACTATACTCCTTAAATTTGCTATTTTTAATGAAGGCGATTCACCTTTGAACTTCGTTTCTTGTGTGGTAGCAGAACATTTGGAACGTAATTGGTATACTTTATATGCGCCCCAAGTGGAAGCAGAGAGCTTTGAAAATTGGAGCGATGAGATTTTAACTTTGAATGGTGCGGATGACAACGGATTTACCAAGGAACAAGTGCAAGAAGTCGTCAATGCGATTTTGGGCACTTTGGGAACTCCAAAAAATAGTTTGCATCGAGAAGCCCGCGAAGCTTTTATCAAAGGTAATTATCAACGAGTCGAATTGTTGGCATCGACAAATCTTTACGATTTTTATTGTAAATCTCTCGCGCATTTGGGTAGAGCTTTTGAACTTGCATCCGATACTCCTACAATCCTGGCCGAATCTGCACGGGCTGCGGCTGATTTTAACCGAGAAAAGATATTGTTGAAGTTGGGTAGCGATATAAAAAGCGCTTTTGATTAAGTTTAATTTTTTGCATTACTGATTCAAAACAACAATTCGTAACATTGTTGACCGAGTATGAAATAAGCTTTATGCTTTTTGAGTAGCTGGTGATAAATTTGTAGATAAGGGTAAATCATGGTACAAGCACCACAACAAACACAAAATAGCGAATTTACGAAAGAGAAGGTACAGCAAGCTGTAGATGCGATTCTTGAAGTTCTTGGGGAACCGGAGACAGAATTGCACAAGCAAGCGCGTGATGCTTTTGTTCAAGGTAATTATGGAGCAGTAAAGCGATTGTCTTCTACCAACTTGTCAGATTTTTATTGCAAGTCGCTTGGATACTTAGGCGGAGCATTAAAATTAACACCTAATACCGATACTATTCTTGCCGAATCTGCAAGGGCAGCGGCTGAGTTCGGTAAAGAAAGAGTTTTGTCTCAATTAGGGAACGAGATTAAAAACGCTTTGAGTTAGTTTGTGGTAGATACTCCAATATATATAGTTTGGGGATTATCGCGAATAATCTTTTTGCGGATAATTTGCGATTAATTGAATATTAATACTTATTGTACTTGAAGTCAATACCAAATGTACAGACGCAAGTACATCTTTTGAGAGGGTAATATAAACGTATATTTATTTCATCGTTCCAAATTAAAATATGTCGAATGAGAACGAACGGCAGCGTCTTTCATTGTTGTGCAAAAAACTTAGAGGCGATGAGTCGTTGCGTTCGTTTACTAAGAAGCGCAGCAAAGAGCTTGGAGGAATTGGCTTTACAACTTGGGGTGCTTGGGAAAGAGGACAAGCAGATTTAAGTAAAGATTCTTTGGAGAGATTAGTAAATTTTATAGGTTGTTCTTTTGAAGCAATATCGGGGTATTTGAGCGGATATGTGGCTTTGGAAGAGCTTTTTGAGTCTTCTGTAACTGAGGTTAAATTAGATAAAAAAGCAGATTTTTCTCCCGATACTGCTTCTGCTTGGGTGAAATCCTTGGCTCCACAAGATAAATTATTTATTGCAGCTCAAGGTTTGCAAGCGTTTCAGCAAGAATTTGATAAATTTGTTGAAGCAAAAACTAAAGAAAGGACAGAATTTTTATTTAAATTGCTATCAAACAGCAGCTACCCTGACGATTCGCAGATTGAAGCTGCTGCTGAGAAGTTGGATGTTTCGGTGGATGAGTTAAGGAAATTGTGCGATCGCGTTTATTTAAAATAAACATATCTTCGGAACTTAATTGTAAGCCTTTTTTAGTCTTAGGCTAGAATTAATTTCCAAAGATATAAAAATTTATTTATTTCCAACTGGATCAAAGAGGAAGGAGAAGTCAGGTCGGTCGGTGTGTTCAATATCGGTCGGAAAACCTTTTACCCGGAATACATTTTCTCTCCTCCGTGGCCGGAGGGGGTGGATGGGTGAGAGTGGG
>JBCCDM010000222.1:0-10551 GCA_039030795.1 Cyanobacteria bacterium P01_A01_bin.84 | reverse complement strand
TTTTAAGTGTTTTTGGTAGAATGTTGGTATCATTATCAATAGATAGGTTTTATTGCAAATCAAAGACCTATCTTTTTTTACCATAAAATGTTGTCTGCTTTACATATCAAGGATTTGAGGCTGTATCGTCGCCCCTTCAGCTTGAGTACTATCATTTTCACCAAACTGATTTTCTACTAATTCTTGTAATGCACTCAACGCTTGACCGGCATCTACACCACTAGCAGTAATAATTATTTCATCTCCCTGACGTACCCCTAAAGTCACAACCTGATTAATGCTATCAGCACGGACAAAATCACTATTTTGAGTAATATTTTTAACTTGTATTTCAGATTTAAATTTACCTACTGTTGTGACAAACTTACCAGCAGGACGGGCATGAATACCTAAATTATTACGAACATGAAGCTGTATTTGTTTAGTATTTTTTGTTACTGCTTCGGTTGTAACCTTTGGAACTGTTTTTGGAACTGTTTTTTGAACAAATTGGGATTGAATTGTACCCATCAACCCAACACCCAACTGACCTGCTTTAGCTGCTAATGCTTCCCTTGCTTGGGACAAAACTTCTTGAATATCAGCACCAGAAGCAGCCGTAACAGTTGCAGCGATCGCACCTTCAACTAATGGGGCTTCACATAAATATACATTATCTTGTTGTTCTGGAGGAAGAAACTCTAACGCCATTTGAGCACTCATCAAAGCGCTACCCAAATCCATCAGAACCAACACACCGCGATCGCTGTAAACTGATTCAATAGCTTCGTAAACCTGCATGGTATCAGTACCAATTGGGTTTTGAGCATCATCTATTCCAGCTGCAACAGCTATAGAAAATTGTCCTTGAACCATCTGTAGAGCAAGTTCTTTGACTCCCATTCCTAGCTGTTTGCTATGGGAAACAATCACAATTCCAACCATTTTTATATTAAGTGTGGTTCATTATTTAATTTTTCATTACTAATTATGATAAACGTAGAAGAGTGCTCCCGGTTAATGCGAAGCTCGTTGACTTAAGATATAAGAAAGCAATATTATCTCGATAACTCCATGAGTCCAATAAAGCTACCTTACCAACTGATACATACGTGGTTGGAAGACGGAGAGAGTGTCAGAGAAAACTATGTAGAACTAGTTTCAAAAGAAGGGTTAGCCTCAGCAAAAAGTCTTGGAGAAAGAAAAGAACATAGAGATTGGAGATTTTTTGATTGTCTTTTCGACACAATTTCTATTTCTTCCAAAGATTCAATTCTCGATATTGGTTGTGGAAAAGGTGAACTTATTGATTACTTTTCGTTACATTCTCCCGATTTTAACGACTACGATTATCTTGGAATCGATATTGTACCTGACTTTATTAAGTTAGTAAGGCAAAACTTTCCTGAGAGAAAATTTGAACTGATTAATTTTATAGACCCCTCATTTTTCCCAGAGAAACAGTTCGATATTGTTGTAGCTTTAGGAGTTCTGGTGACAAGGGTGCAACAATATGACCTTTTTGTCGAATATTTTGTCAAAAAAATGATTAATTGTGCGAAAAAGTATGTTCTTTTTAATATAATTTCTGATATCGATCCATCTTCCGGCAACTACTCAGATCCAAATGCAGTTGGACATTCTACAGTTCTTAACGTAGAAGTTTTGCACTCCTTTATAGACACAATACCTCATCATAATTATAGAGTAACACCTCATAATATTTTTCCAGATGCAACTGACCTTTTTGTGCAAATTCAATTAGAAGCTTAAAAGGCTACACAGAGGTATTCTTTATACATTAAATATCAAATATCAACTAAACTCTCATGCAAACTTTTCAACATTAAATATACAGAAGTCGCACCTGGGTCTTGATGTCCAACACTTCTTTCTCCGAGATAACTAGCTCTCCCTTTTTTCGCAACCATTGGTATAGTATCTTTCATTCCTTCTTCTGCTGCTGCAACAGCTTTTTCCATTGCATTTGTGACTTCAACACCATCATTTATAGCTTCCTCAAAAGCCATAACAGCAGGATGTAAAGCATCCACCATTGTTTTATCACCTAATTGGGCTTTACCACGTCCAATTACTCCGTCCTTACCAGTTTTTAATAATTTGAGTATATTTTGTGCATCAAGCTCCTCTTTACCACTAACAGCAGTACTAGCTCTTAAAAAGAAAGTACCGTAGAGAGGTCCTGAAGCACCACCGACGCTAGAAATTAAAGTCATACTAACGGTTTTTAGAATAGTACCAATATCTTTATCGGCAACTGTTGGTAATTGTTCCATTACCTTTTTAAAACCACGCTCCATATTTATACCGTGGTCAGCATCTCCGATAGCTGCATCTAACTCAGTTAAATAATCTTTACTTTGTTCTATTTCTGAAGCGAATTTTTGGAACCAGTTGATAATTACTTTTTTTTGCACTTGTTTTTGCATAAGTTTTTACTGGTCTACTTCATAAAAAACGACACGGTGGGCTTTAAGCCTCGTTTGGAACAACTTCTTAGAATCTCTGTGGCTTTAGCCCCGAGAGTGTCAATCAAAGCATTATAATCTATAAATCTCCCAATCCCCTACCAAATCTGTTGGTAAGTAGTAAGACAAAATTAATTACACAAAATTTAGCCTAAAATCCTTGTCCAGCCCAAAACCTCATGTGTAAAGATTTCTGTCCGATTACTTATCGGAATCTTATATTTTTGAACGAGAGTAGCGCACACAGACGCAGAGTTCTTTCACCATTTAAATAAATTCCTAAGCAAGCGGACAAAGATATTCACTTAGGAGGAAATCGAAACCATGTTTGATTTGAATGGGGATATCAAAAAAACTGTTTAATATCTAAATTATTTTGAAAAAACTAAATTAGAACTTGTTTCACAACTTATAGAAATAGGACTTAGTATTCGAGACATTGCTCAGATGCTAGAACTAAGTGTTGAAGAAGTAAGAAAAGTATCAAGAGGAGAATTATAAAAATTCTTGCTTTTGCGATACCCTCAAAGGTTGATGAAGCCATCGCCAATACCATGTCCGCCAAATTAATTAAGATATACCCATAATTTAAAGCTTACGGCATAACTAATAGGAATAATTGTACTAGTTTGGCAGTTCTACCTAAAGTATTATCAATAACTAACTTTTAGAGTGACAAATTTTAAATTTATTCTTGATATTCTTATAAATGTAAAGAACAAAACAGTAACACTGGATGGGGGTTATGCCGCAGTGACCCATTACCGAATACTGAAGAAGAACGACCGTCAAGTATTCGGACAGTGAGAACAGTTTTATAAACCCAGACATTGTAGAGTTTTTGTCGTTTCCTCTACTTAATCAGCGTCGAGGGGAGGCGCAACCCTCCATCAGAGCGGTCTTAGATGTTGAGTGTCTAGTAGTGGTTTGCTCGAAAGTTCAAGCAAAAAGTTATTACACAAGCAAGTTATAGGGCTTTGTTTCTAAAAACTTTGTAACTTAACTTTTAAGGTAATAACTTACTTTCAGAGTGATTAATTTTTAGATTCACTTTTCTATACTCTCATACATATAGAGTATAACGCAATAGCACTGGATGGGGGTTATGCCGCAGTGACCCATTACCGAATACTGAAGAAGAACGATCATCAAGTATTCGGACAGTGAGAACAGTTTTATAAACCCAGACATTGTAGAGTTTTTGTCGTTTCCTCTACTTAATCAGCGTCGAGGGGAGGCGCAACCCTCCATCAGAGCGGTCTTAGATGTTGAATGTCTAGTAGTGGTTTGCTCAAAAGTTCAAGCAAAAAGTTATTACATAAGCAAGTTATAGGGCTTTTTGGCTAAAAACCTTATAGCTTGCTTTTAAAGTAATAACTTAACTTTATAAAGTAATAAGTTTTAGATTCACTCTAAAATTTAATTTTCTTGTAAATTTAATTGACGACGTAGATGTTGCAGCTTATTAAATTCCTTTTGCTCTGCTGTCAACACATCATAATTAATCGGAGGACGCATTTCCCATTGAAATTCAGCCAAAAGTAGCAAACTCAATCCCATGAATAAACCCGTTATCAAAAACTGTTTACCACCAAAGTAAGGTAGAAGAACAATCCCCAATAAATGGATTGCTGCCGTAATTACAAAAGTGCGTGATTTCACAGCCCAAGCTGTGACTAAATAACCAATTGCGCTTAATCCTAACCACAAGGGACATAGACGTATCAAAACTTGTCCCCAACCAAGAAAAATTCCTGCATCAGTTAGGATAACACCCCCTAAAATCAAAATTACCCAAGCATATATCAGCCAGCGCAAACGTTCTACACTTACCCAAAACCAGGTCAATACAGTCATGATAGCTGTGCCTATAACTGTAAGGGTCGTCCATAAAAGTGCTTGTGTAACCCAACTAACAGGTAAATATTGCGCGATGATAAATATTGCTGCACATATTAGACCCCAAACTATAAAAACTTGGTCTATTCGAGTATAAAACCCTGAAAGCAATCTTATATTGCCAATCTTACCATCTATACGCCAAATACCTTGTAAATCCTGATAATCTAAATTTTCCTGCTTATCGCGGAGTAATGGTTGAGACAGTGTTAAAAAACTCATTAGCAATCATCCATCGTAAGTAACAAGTTTTTACATCTATAGAATTATTTTAATAAAACTTCATGATTTTTTGCAAGTCACTGTTAATAAAATGACGAAAAATTTCTTTGAAGCTTTTTGAGAATGATACCTGTTGTATGTAGTGTAAATTTATATGAAGTTTTAATTTACAGTGGCTGTAAGCTGTATAAGTCTATTGTGATGAAAGAATTTTGTAAAAAATAGGAATGTATATTTACTAAGCGTGCATTGGTTCATGACCGCTTCCACTACCATAAATAATTGCGACTTTCCCTTTAACTGGTGCATCAGCACGGTATACAAAAGTGGGTGCAAAATTTACTTTAATTAAATCCTCATGAGCAGCAGCCATTCCTGCTAAACTTTCCTGCACAAATTTATCAGGCTGATTAATCAATTTTTTCATAATTTTCTCTTAGCTAACCGTACAAAGCGCGAAAATTAAAAAATATATGCAATAAAGCTACATTATTTAACTTAGTTTTTATCGCTATTGATAGCTTAATTCAAGAATGGAATAATCTTAGCTTTGACGATAAGCTTTGGGGGTCATTCCTGTCATCTGACGAAAGTATTTCCCTAAATGAGCATTACTATTGAAACCACAATTTAAAGCTATATCGGCAATAGATATATTGTCTTTTTTTAAAAATTGTTTCGCTAATTCAATTCTTCGCTGCATTATATATTGATGAGGAGATACACCTGTAGATTGTTTAAATAACCGACTGAAGTGAAATTGGCTAATTCCTAAATATGCAGCTAAGTCTTTTAGCCTGATAGATTCACTCAAATGATGATTCACATATTCCATAACTTGAAGTAACTGGCGATCGCTTAATCCGTTTTCATAATTTGCTACCGGAGGTTTAGTTATACAATAGTCTCTTAGTAGATTTACTACCAGTGCATTAGTTAAAGATTCTACGTAAAACTGTCCAAATCCACTACTACCTTGATACAGTTCAGTTCGCAACATCATTGCTAACTGCTCAATTTGAGGATTGCGATCGCGAAATTCTATATTTAGTTCAAGATGGTCTGGATTTGAGTCAATCGCTTCAATTGCAACCTGTTTAAGAAACTGGGGCAAAATTTTTATTTGTAAATATTGGTCATCACCATAAACTCGATATGAATTAGGAAGCTCGGCTGGTGCAATTGAAATATCACCCTTAGCATATACTCCCATATAAGAGCGATCGCCGATAGCTTGCCAAATACGATATGGTTTTGGTGCTAAACACACAGCGATTGTATGTTCTTTCTCCGCTTCAGACTCCCAACTTCCTGGAGGTAACTGAAATTCTTCAACAAGAATAGATTCCCAACCCAAATCTCGGCTGGAAATAATGGGTGATAGTGTTTTAGCTGATAAATTTGGTGATGTAACCATAACGCTCTAGCTCACAGGAAGGAAAACTCGGAATAGATGGACTATGCCTAAATCATAAGGGAAGAATAAGCTACCTCACTAGTGAGCAGGAAGAAGCAAGTCCTGATGAAAAATAATTTGCACAACCAATTACCTAAGTAGCTCTTTCTTCTTCCTTAGGAACTTCGTTCGTTAGAAATTAGGTTTCGTCGGTCGTAAGTTCCCCGAACGGGGCACTGTGCGCGATTCAGGTAGACAATTTCCACAGGTTCGGAATACTTCTCCCACCTTACAACTTCAGCTTTAATACGATTCAAAAAATGAACCAGTTGTGACTCAAATCTTTTGTAGAGAGGTTCATTGAACATCTCTACATTATCAGGACTTACGCAACAATAACGAAATTCCGTCATTGCGACCGTAGGAAAGCAATCGCAAAGCCTTGTTTTTCGTCACGAGTGCGTAAGTCCTAATTGTTTTAGAGATGTTTTTTGCTGTTTTTTGTAAATTGACCGCAAGTTTTTGATAGTTGAGCAAGATTTAGAGAGATTTTACTAGCTTAATACTGCGAATATTTAATTCAAAGATATTAATAATAAGATATTTAATCATGACTTTAATTGCGGTTAATTCTCCTATTCGTACAGAAATTAAAAAATTTCTTCAATTAGCAATTCCTTTAGCTAGCGCTCAAGTTGCACAATCTCTTACCGGATTTTTTGACACAATTATGATGGGAAGACTGGGTGCAGAAACCCTCGCTGCTGGTGGTTTAGCTTCCCTAACTTTCTTTGCTCTATTAAATACTGCTGCTGGTGTAGTAATGGGAGTAAGTCCTTTGATTGCTGAAGCTTATGGTGCAGGAAAGAAAACCAGAATCGAGAAATTAGCCCGTCAGGGATTTTGGTTAGTTTTATTACTTTCAATACCGATGATGATTGCGATCGCTCATTTTGATTCGGTAATGCTGCAATTAGGACAAGCTGAAGTTACTGTAAAGAAAGCAAATACTTACCTAGATATAATATTGTGGGGTTTCTTCCCCGCTTTAGGTTTTGCTATGTTGCGGGGTGTTGTATCCGGATTATCTCATGCCCGTCCTATAATGTTTATCGTGGTTATTGGTACAGTTTTCAATGTTATTGGTAATTATATTCTAGGATTCGGTAAATTTGGTTTTCCCCGTTTAGAATTAGCTGGATTAGCAATATCGAGTACCCTAGCTTTGTGGGGAATGTTCATTGCTCTAATAATTTATATCCTCAAACATCCACAGCTAAAAACCTATCGCATATTTGAGCAGTTACATCGAGTGAAACCTGCTATTATCTGGGAATTAAGTAAAACAGGCGTACCTATTGGTATATTCATTGCTTTAGAGTTGGGACTATTTACCGTCGTTACATATTTGATGGGTGCATTAGGAACAGAGATACTAGCCGCACATCAAATCGTCTTTCAAACCATAATGGTCATCTTTATGATTCCCTTGGGAATGTCCTATGCAGCTACAGTAAGGGTAGGGCAGTGGTTAGGACAAAAAAATTTAAAAGGTATACAACAAGCAGGATATCTCAGTATTGCTATGGGATTTGCATTTGCAATCTTGATGACAATCGCTATGCTAATATTCCCTCGCTCAATAGTAGCGCTGTACCTAGATATTAACGACCCAGCGAACTCCCAGGTATTAGATTTAGCTTTACCCATGTTGACTGTTGCAACTGTATCCCAGATATTAGATGCAGTACAAAAAATTACCTACGGAGTCCTCCAGGGACTGCAAGATACACGCATTCCGGTAATCCTTAGTATTCCAGCATTTTGGATAGTTGGTTTAACAACTGGCTATTTTCTCGGTTTTCATTTCAACTTAGGTGGTACCGGTTTGTGGTTAGGACAATCCTTAGGAGTTGCGATCGCTGCAATTTTGTTTCTAGTTCGTTTCCGCTATCAAACTATTCATCGAAGAAGTTGTAACTAGGTTTTGTTTCCCTGCGTTGGGATTTTTCCATCATGAATGTCAGTTCACCCTGCACAATTACACAGGTACAAATATTATCTTCTCCAACTTCCTTCACACACCAGGGTAACATTTGGTTCACCTAAAATAATCGCACTACAGTGATTTGTATCTAACAGGTACATTATTCAAATGATTCAAAGTATTATAAGTAAGTCGGTTCAAAAAAACACAACTAAGTTTAGTTTTGTAAATAAGCTTGGATTCCATATAAATCAGCTATTTGAGCGTGATTTATATTCTGTTACATAGTTCGGTTTATTTCCACCAACTTACTTAGTCTATAAATTTCCCAATCTCAGTCAGGAGGAAATCGAAACCATGTTTGATTTGGGTGAGGATATCAAAAAAAACTGGTTACTATCAAAGTATTTTGAAAAAAACCAAGTTGGAAGTTGTTCCAAAACTAATAGAAGAAGGACTTAGTATTCAGAGGATTGCTGAGATGTTTGAACTAGATGTTGAAGAAGTGAGAAAAGTAGCAAGAGGAGAATTATAGCGCTACGCGCAAGTCAACCACACATACGATTAGCGTTTAAAGTAGACTGTTGACTTTGTTGTAATTTCCGTGTTTTATTTTCATGCAATTTTCGTGTATTTTCTGGTTCCCAGTCTCCGGCTGTGGACACATTGCTAGAGGCTCTGCCTCTTAGCTATAATAGAGGCAGAGCCTAGGCTGTTGATTTTGTGCGTTTTTCAAGGGAAAAAATCATGCAGTTTTCATGTCGTCATTATTATCTCTAAATAAAGTTTTTCGCTTTGAAAGTGTAGATTGTCCAAAAACTTCACAGAGCCATTCTTCAACTTGTGTAAAACTAATAGTTTCAAGGGCATTTTTAACAACATCAGCCGTTAGATTCATCGTAGATAAACAAATTGTGAGTAACATATGACCCATCTCTTTAAATGGACAACGAGCAGAAAATTGCTTATATTTTCCAAAAATGGATTCAATGACATCAGAACTAGCTAAAAAAGTACCTTTATCCTTAAGTTTTTCACACTGTTTATTCAGATATTCAAAAATATTAATTTGTAAATTTTGAAGTGAAGTATTCACAAATAATAATTTATCTTTTTGAAAAGAATCAAGAACTTCATAACTTATACCTTCATGTTTAAGTTGAGTTTCTAACCTACGTGTCATTAATACCATTTGATTCCATTGAATTAAGTCTGATTCATATTCAACTAACCATCCCAACTTATCTCTTATCTTAGGATGAATTAATGAATCATCAGAATTTGGTATTAGTTTAATTAAAGTTTCGGATGAAGAATTTAATAGCTTTATACCCCAATCAGTTAGTCTTTCAATATTGAAATAACGGCATTGAGAACGCTGTGCTGGCGGAGATAAAAATGATAATTCTGTTTGTTGAAGTCTTTGCCTACATATGTTGCATTTTTGAATAAAAGATTGATATCTATCATCCGATTTCAATTGATATTTTAAGAGTAAAGCCATTGCCTCTCTTGAAAAGTTTTGTGGAAGGAAACCTTCCCCACAAACTTTTCGCTGAGTCACGTCATGAGTATAAATAACTTCTGGATGATTTTCTTTATATAGCCTAATTCCACGAGCTAAATCACTACCATTATCTGCTACTATTTGTAGAGGCACACCAACTTTTTCAGTAAGTTCTTCTAGTTTACTTTGAATTATTTCTCCCTTAGTCGAATCCATTATTTCTAATCCTAATAATTCCACATCATTATGGGATAATCCTCCTGATTTATCCAAAATATTTTTCATCAATTTTTCTTGGGTAACTCCTAAAATAACTAAAGCTTTCTTGTCACCCAATTCGATTGTAAAATCTGTAATAAATATCCAATCATCTCTGTATTCTTTTTCTCTTTTTAATTCATATATTCCAATTCTTCCCAACCATTTTCTGATAGTACAAAAGCTAGGAGTTTGTGAATCATCATCTATAAACAAATCAAAAATTTTTTCTATACCACGAAAACTTGTACTACATCCAATTAACAGTTGTAAGGATTGCTGAATTGTTTTGATGCTATAAGAGTGACCATATGCATTTAATTTCTCCAGTTCATTACAAACTAAGTCTCCTTTAACGGTTTCAATTTCGTCTTTTTTGATGCAGAATCTCCCCACAAATTATTTTCTTTAAGTTTTGATTCTGCAGCCAGCGCACGCTGTTTCCAATGCTCTCGTGATGCCCCTAAATCTCTAACTTTTATTTCTAAAGACCTAATTTTTTTCTGTTTTTCTAAGGCTTTCTCTCTCCAGCTATCGCGACCTTCCTTAAACAATCGTGCTAATCTACTAACTGGACTTTTAAAATCCTGCATTGCTTTTGATTCCCCAAGTTTCTCAACAACATTATTCTCGCATGAAATAATTTCATTGAAAAACGCACAAAATCAACAGCCTACCACCAGTCCCTGCCCAACGCGAGATTCCCAACATCGTGACTCTTCCATTCATCGCTAACATTGCGGCGGATTATTTGGTTAAATTGCCCCATCGTTGTCCCGTTTATCTCAGGTAGTAGGCATTGTAACAGTGATAA
>JBCCDM010000221.1:0-10566 GCA_039030795.1 Cyanobacteria bacterium P01_A01_bin.84 | reverse complement strand
TACGGCTAATCTGGCGGCTTCTACGACCTGTTCGGCGCTGATATCGGGATTACCTAGGGTGATGTTTTCTAGGACGGAGCCGTTGAAGAGAAAGTCTTCTTGCAATACTACGCTGATTTGTTGTCTAAGGGAGGCGATGTCAGCGCTCTTGATATCAAAGCCGTCAATGAGAATACGTCCTGATTCGATTGGGTATAAGCGCTGTAAAAGTTTAGATAAAGTACTTTTACCAGAACCGCTACGTCCGACAATACCGACAAATTGTCCTGGTTCTACATTAAAGGATATACCCCTAACAACGGGTTCATTCTGGGGTTTGTAGCGAAAAAATACTTGCTCAAATCCAACTTGTCCTTTTAGTTCTGGTAATACTAAACCCGTTCCTGGTTCGGCTTCGGGGGCTACGTTGAGAATATCGCCGATCCGGTCTACGGAAAGTAATACTTGTTGGAGGTTTTGCCAGAGTTGTACTAAGCGTAATAAAGGACCTGTGACTCGTCCTGAAAGCATTTGAAATGCTACTAATTGACCTACTGTTAATTTTTGCTCAATTACTAGTTTGGCACCAAACCAAAGAATTAATAAGCTAGAAAAATTGGTGAGAAAGTTACCAATGTTACTACTAATATTGGAAGTAGTAGAAGCTTTAAAACCAGTACGAACAAACCGGGCAAATAAACCTTCCCATCTGTCTCTAGCGACGGGTTCGGCTGCATGGGCTTTGACGGAGTGGATTCCGGTAATAGTTTCTACTAGGAATGACTGACTATCGGCGCTACGGTTAAAGGTTTGGTTGAGCCAGTTACGTAAAATTGGGGTGGAAGTTAGAGTCAGAATTGCGAATAGTGGTAGTACTGCTAAAGCAACCAGAGTTAAAGAAAGGTTGTAGTAGAACATAATTGCCAGGTAGACCACGGCAAAAATGCTGTCTAAAACTACGGTTAAGGCTGTACCTGTAAGGAACTGACGGATTTGTTCTAATTCCTGTACCCTCGCGACAGTATCCCCAACCCTACGGGATTCAAAGTAAGCTAAAGGTAAGCGCATCAAGTGACGAAACAACTGTGCCGAGAGGCTTAAGTCCAAACGACGAGCAGTATGGGTAAAAATAAACAAACGTAAAATACCCAAAACCGCCTCAAAAACGGCAACCAGCAACATCGCGATCGCCATTACATCTAAGGTGGGCAAACTCTCTTGCACCATCACTTTATCGATGACGACTTGAGTAATTAAGGGTGTGGCTAAACCTAATAATTGCAGGGTAAAGGACGCCAAGAGTACTTCCGAAAGTAAGCCTTTATAACGCCAAACTGCGGGAGTAAACCAGCCTAAGTTAAACTTTTCTTGCTTTTGAACTACTTCAGCTTGCCATAGTTGTTTATTCCAATTTTCCTCAGCTTCAGCTTTAGTAACGTATTCACAAATTTGTTCTGGGTTGAGGGGGTTGGCAATAAGTAAGCGATCGCCACGAAATCCATAAGCTACAACCCAGTTATTTCCTTTATTTCCAGCCTCACCCCACAATAATAAAGCTGGGAAAGTCAACTGTCGCAGTTCGCTCCAAGTCTCAACTTGTAAGCGTCGCAAAATAAAACCAATTTTTTCTGCTGCTTCTACCAGGTTTCTAGGTTTAAATCCCTTTAATTGACGCTGTACCCATTCTAGTTTGACGGGATGTTCTAGATTTTGAGCCAGCATGGTCAAGGAAGCTGCTGCGGTGTTCCAGCTAGCTACAAAAGGATAATCAGAGAAATTTTCTGAGACTTGTAAGTCTAGAAAGTTTCTTTTTGGGGAATAAGTTTCCTCTGGAGGAAAGTTTTCCGAAATGTTGGGTGTACTGCCAGTATTAGTCTCAGTATTAATCTCAGTAATTATTGGTTCTTGTGATACTCGTACTGTTGTAGAGCTATTATTAGTTTTACTATTAGTTTCACTATTAATACTTATAGGATTTATGGGATAGTTATCATTTTCCTGAAAAGTAACGCCATTAGTATAGTTATCTTGAACAGAATTATCTTGAACAGAATTATCTTGAACAGAATTACCCTCCTGCCAAAAATTTTCCACTTCTGATGTAGAAATTGCCTCCCAAACTCCCGTATCCCAACGCAAAACCGTAACTTCCTTACCCGCAGCTACCGCTTTGCACTCCAAAGGAAGTTTTTGCAAATCTCCGAACCAGTCTCCCGCTTCTAAAGTCCCCAGGGATGCACTAGTACTCTCCTCCCGCAGTCGCACTTTTCCAGTCACAATAAAAAACTGGAACTGTAACGTAGATTGAGACCAAATTCTTTCTCCCAAGCGAAAGCTTAACACTTCTGCCTGTTGTTGGAGATAACTTGCTTGTTCTTCATTCAACCAACATAACGGTGGTTTATCCCAAGGTAGAGAAGCTAGCACATATTCTTGCAGAGATCCATTGTCAAATGCCATTAATTCACTTGTAGCTTGACTGTCAGTTTTTGAATTTTGTCTGCTAGCCATTTCTCAAACAACTCATTTTGTAGTGCTTGTTTTAGTTGAGTATCTTCTAATGTTGCAGGTAAAGACTGTTCCACACGGAACAAACCAAAACGTTCTTCCAATTGTATTGGTCCTACTATGTCTCCTATTTTTGCTGCATCAATAGCAGCTCTAAGAGCATCCGGCATTGTTCCCCGACTTACAGGTCCCATCATACCGTTTACAAGTTTGTCATCAGTCAGGGAATATTCCCGAGCAAGAGCTTCAAAACTTCCTCCTTCCTGAATCTGGGCTTGTAACTCTTCAGCTAACTCTCGATTATCAACAATAATTCGAGATAGTACCACCCGGTCTAGAAAAATTTTCCGTTCTATAAAATACTCAGAAATTTTTGGGTTAGCGATCGCAATCTTCAGCTTATCTAATTTAAAATTAGATGCGACTGAACTATGAAAAGTCTGGTAGTCTATACCATTCTTTTGAAGCCATTCTTGGAAGCTTTCAGGGTCGCTGAGGTTATTCTTCAGCCGAAAGTCAATGATAGCTTGCTCTATTACGGCTGAATTTACTTCTATATCACTATCACTATCATTTTCTCTATTTCTTATCTCCCCCTCAATGACGTGTTGTCGAAGTATATCGCCAATAAATTGACCCAATTTTCCTGAACTTTGCAAATACTTAACTGCTTGAGAAATGTTAATAGTTTCTTCATCTACAGTCAGAAACGATAAAGATTCCATGAAATTAATGCGTAGAAACTGCTAAAGAATAATACAACTAGAAATGTCAAATGAAACATCATTTTGAAATTTATATTCAAATTTATATTCAAATTTAGATGTAAATTTAGTTTGTTTGAGCTTTTATGGTCGGTATAATTCCCAGCCAGATAATAAATAAACGACTACCATCAGCGAGTAGAAAGCCCAATCGAGAACATCAGTCATCACAGTTGCTGTACTAGTATAAATATGTATTGATGACTAATTGTTCTAAAATACTTCAAATACATCTAAATGCCATTTTTACTCTCAACGCCATTTTCAAAAGAATAGATAAAATTTAAGTCTTCCTAAAAAACTGCCAACCCATATAAGCCAAGTTTCCATGATACTCTAGCTTGCTTCTTGGGGTGTGTAAAACCTATTCTGTTACTAATGTTGGGTCAATTGTTGGGTCAATAAAATTAACTCTCAGACCGGTAACAAGAGTTGTATAACTTGTCCAACACCAGAATTTTACTAACGCTTCGCTGTACTAGGTTTTTGGGCAACATGAAAGGAAATGTATTTATTTTATTTGTTTACAAGTAGGATTTTTTCAATCCAAAAATTAATGGAGATATCAGTCTAGCTCATCAAGTTCAAACTATTCCATTAAAATTTAGAATCTAGTCTTTATGGGTTTTAAAAGAAAAAAGTGATAAAAATATTATTTTCTCTCCTTTTTCCTTTCCCCCTTCATCCTTTCCTAAACAAACTACTATAGTAAAAATTTTCAAACTTCAAACAAGTATCCCAAAGGTTAACCACAACCAACCCAAAGACATAGCAGTAGCAGCACCAATTAAAGTATTTATGATATTTACCAACTCATTCGTCAACCACTCGTAACGAGATTGTAGCGTTGCACCAATTACGCTTTCTAAATTAGTCGCGACAAAAGCAGCAATGATACACCAAACCACACCAAGCAAATCAATTAAACCCACACTCCAACCTACAAGAGCGATCGCAATTGAAGCAATCACACCAGCAATGGTTCCTTCTAAACTAACAGCACCTTCTGTCCCACGGGGTACTGGTTGTAAAGTAGTAATCAAAAAAGTACTCTTACCGTAAGCTTTCCCTACTTCACTTGCACAGGTATCGGAAAGTTTGGTACTAAAGCTCGAAACAAATCCCAGTAAAAGTAATGATGTCGAAAACTGTACCCAGCTTGGTGCAGTTTGGGAAGAATGAAACCAATTTATGAGAAAAATAGCCACACCACACAATGCACCAGTCAGAGCTGAGCCCCAAACATTTTCTGGACCTCTGGCTCCAGAACGCTTTTCAGCAATACCTAACGCTTCTTTTTCACTCATTCCAATCCGGGTCACTGTAGAACCAACTAGGAAGTAAAACATTACCAGTAAATATGCTTCCCAACCAATTGATATCCACAAAAGAATTCCTAAAAACCAAGCGTGTAGTATACCCGCAGGGGTAAGTAGTTTTTTCGGTAAGAACCAAACAACACCCAGTAATAGAGTATTGAGTCCTATACCCAATAGCCAGAAATTTATTGGTAGGAACATTTCTAACACCCGTGCGATGCAATCTTCATTCTCAGATTATCAAGACTCAGACCAATTTTAAAAATTATCATCATAAAGTTCTGGCTGAAATTACATTAATTTTTTGTAAGTCCTACTATTCATTAGAAATTACTGGTATTATTATTTTCCTCCCTTAAGAAATATGTTTTAAGCAAAGTATGAAAGTAAAAGCTAAAGATAGGAAGCAAATTCAGACATTAGGTAAATTAGTTTAACTTATTTCAAAAGTCCAAACTTGTAGAAAATTAGAAATTGAAATAGTAAATCAGAGCGCAAATATGTGTAAAGAAATGTGCAAATAACAAATATAAAATTTACAAATCTTATTCCTGTAGGCATAAGAAGACTCAGTATAAGTTATTACTGTTGAATTTGCTCTTTTATACTTTGATGGCATAGTCTTAGTCTTTACTTTTTTTATTAGATATGAGCGACCCACAAGGTGGAAATTCAAAATTCAAAATTTAACTCCACCTTCTAACAAATGAAACTTGTACATTTTTTGATAAATTTTAAAATCCTTGATATACCAGGGTTATAAAATGTGCAAGTTAAGAGCGTCCGACTCGCTACTTCCCAGCCAGCAAAATATGAAATAAACATATTTATTTTGATTAAAGTCTCAAATCCTCACTGGACAAGGGTTTTAAAATGTGTTTCTGGGACTTAGACGAAAAACAATAAGAAAAAAGCCTCAAATCTAGTTAGGGCAAGAGATATACTTCAACACCCAAGAAATTCCTTAAACCCCGATATATCAAGAAAATAACCGAATCGACCTAAAAACACTGGTAGGTAAACCTTTGAGACATTTTTCGACTACAAAAAATATCTAAGTTCCCCTAAAGCCGTACTTTGATATTACAACTTCCTACAGTTCTATTGTATTATTTACAACTTTTTTATTCTGTTATACTTAGGCTCCCATGTACTTAGACTTAAAGATTTATAATTCAAGGATGAAGTGTCTTTACTAACATAGTATTTATACTTAAGATAAAAATATTAGTTATCTTTGGTATTTCTCTGTTTATTTTTTAGGTCTAATCGTAATATAAAGAATCAGTAAAAATCATGTATCTTTTAAGTGAAAATTTACACAAAGCTATTATTTTTTTACCAAAAAAAGAAACTATATATTTTCATAGAATAAGTAACACCTGTGGGGGTTTAACATTATGAGAGTGGAAATTCCAAACAACACTCTAGATATTAAAGTTTCATCTAGTCCCCAGATATTCTATGACAGTATTAATACTAGTGAGAAAAATGATTTTTATACTTTTACAACAGGATTGCGTAGTAGCTTTAACTTAGATTTAAGTGGCTTACAACAAGATGCTGATGTTCAGTTAATTCAGGACGTAAATAACAATAAAATAATCGATAGCAATGAAGAAATAATTGCAAAATCTAATTTTGCTGGTAATAAATCTGAATATATTAATCAAACTATATCTGAAGGAACTTATTATATTCGAGTTTATCCTTTCAGAGGGGCAAACACTGATTATAGATTGAGTGTTTCGCTGACTCCGGAAGATGGAGCGGGCAATCAACTCAACAATGCCCGTAATATAGAGGCAAATACTAGTCTTAAAGACTGGGTAGGGGAAGCAGACCAAAAGGATTACTATCGTTTCAGTATTGGTGCATTCAGCGATATTAGTTTGAACCTTAAAGGTTTAAATGGTGATGCGGATATAAACTTATTAAATGAGTCTGGTAATGTAATTAGTAGTTCGAGTAACTCAGGTCTTGTAGAAGAATCGTTAAAAAATACCCTTAGGCAAGGAACTTATTACGTACAAGTAACTTCTAAGAGCGGTAGCGAATCCGAATACAACTTAAGTTTATCTACGACTCCTGCTAACATTAACGACACACTACCAACAACAGACTCATCTCCTGTTCCCCAATCGGACGGTAAGGTTCGTTATATAGAAGGTAATTTCTGGGCAGAAACATTTACATACGATTCCAACTATAGTACTAATATCTTTTCTGGTAATGGTGCTGTCAATTATAATACTGGAGCCCGGGAAGTGCTGAATTTGTCTAGTATTTCCTCAAATAGTGTCAGCATTAATTTAGCTAATACTCGAAACGGTGGAGTAGTTTATAATCCTGGTGATGGTGCGCGAGTATTTGATGAAATCAAGTTCCAAGATGGCAAACAAATTTTATTTGAAAGTCTTGATGCTGTAATATTCGCTGATACAATTATCTACTCGTCAGTTGCACCCAATGACCCTTCATTTAACCAGCAGTGGAACCTGCATATGACTAGTACTCATAATGCATGGCGGTTTACTCAGGGTAATAATAATGTTTTAGTTGGTATTCCTGATACAGGTTTAGGAACTGGGCAAAATGGTAATATTCATCAAGACTTGCGATCTGTAAGTTCTACTAGTGATAAATATTCAGACGAATGGTCTGGATTTTCCCATGGAACTTCAGTTGCTGGAACAATAGCTGCTAAAAGTAACAATGGTGAGGGAATAGCAGGTATTAACTGGAACTCTCCATATTATATGGTTGATGTTGTAGGTAATGATGCTGGAGATGAGGACTTAGCTGGAGCGGTAGAATTTATTATTAATCAAGCCAAAAGTAATAATCAAAAGGCAGTAATAAATCTCAGCTTAGTTGGTGGTTATTCCACAGAGTTTGAGCAACTCATTGATAATAATCAAAATAATGCTCTATTTGTCATAGCAGCTGGTAATGATAATCAAAGCACTCCTGCAAGTCCAGCAGACTTAGCTAAGAATTATAACAATGTAATATCAGTTGGTGCTGTTTGGGGAAGTGAAGATTGGTATGGTAAAAGGAGAAACCCTGGAGACAGAATTAACTATCCTAATTGGTGGGGTCCAAATTACGGTAGCGGTTTAACTTTAATGGCTCCATCTGAATTTTATACAACTAAATCTGAACTACACTCTTCAGGTAACTACCATGAACACACTTATGATTCCAAATTTAACGGTACTTCTGCTGCAACACCTATGGTCTCAGGAATTATTTCCTTACTATGGAGTGTAAACGGTAATTTAACTTCAACTCAAATTAAATCTATCTTGTCAGAAACTGCAACTGATGTGGGTGCATCTGGTTACGATGCACAAAATGGTCACGGTGTAATCAATGCTGATAAAGCCATGCGTCGTGCGATCGCGATCGCTAGAGGAGCTTAAAGGGGAAAAGGGAAAGGTTAATTAATAAGGGTGTATCTCAATCAATACTCATTAAACATCGGCATTACTTGGCTACATTACGATCGGTTTGATGACGATAAAATGTGAAATTCAACAGCGTATTTGAAAATATATTTGAAAATATATTCGGAAATATATAACTGATTGCACTCTTCTTGAGTTAGTACGCGATCGCTATGGTAAAGCTGCGCAGAGATGTTGAGATTTAATGGGTTAATCGTGTGTGACTTCTGCTTAAGAAATTTCCTTAACCTGAAACTAAATGATGCGATCGCGCCTTTTGTATTATCTCCTATTACAATAACTGAGAATATCAGTTTGAGTAATTTGTATGATTGCATTCAGCCAAAGATATCTAAAATTTATAGCCTTAACGCTATTCGTTGTTGTATCTATATCTAGCTGCTTTTCAGAACAACCCCAAGTAGAAGCAGATAAGGGTTTTCGGACAGTGAGCGATACCGAACTGCAAGCAATTCGTGGTAATGGTATGAATGTCATATTAATGATTGGTGATGGTATGGGCTGGGAAATGGCTCGTGCTGCGGCAGTCAGTAACGGTTCTTCAATGTATACTTCGGGGAAGGGAAAAGGCTTAAACTTTCAAAAACTTGATGGTTATACTTTGGCAACTACTTATGGAACAATTATTCCGGGAGTAGATGGTAAATTTTCTACAGGTAATTCTGCACTTAATCGTAGCAATCCGATAACAGCTAAAAGCTCTGTCATCAAAGATTTTGTTTTTAATCCAACGTTTCATCAAGAAAGTTTTGCTAAAGACGGTAGCAAGAAAAGTGAAAACGATGGAAATTTGGTTGGTTACAATCCTGCTCTTGCTGGTATAAATCCTTGGACCGCAGGTAGCGATCGCGAATACATTAAACAAAATTACCCAGATTCAGCCGGTACTGCCACTGCTCTTTACACGGGTGTTAAAACTTACAATGGTGCTATGGGCGTGGATATCTACGAACAACGCCAAGTCAGTATTTTAGAACAGGCAGCCCAGGCAGGTAAATCTACTGGTTTAGTTACTTCAGTTCCCATAAGTCACGCAACTCCAGGTGCAGCAGCTTCCTTTGTTAATCAACGGGGTAAGTATGATGCTCCCAAACCGGATTTAGATAATATCCTCCAACAAACTCTCACCATATTTAAACCTACTGTCATTTTAGGAGGTGGTCATCCTTTCGATTTAGGAAATGCAACTGATTTGGGAGGTTCCTATGACTGGAGATACGTTACCCAATCGACCTATGAGGAATTAAAATCTAAACCTGATAATAATTCTTATGGTTATAAGTTTATAGAGCGGGGTGCCGATGCGGTCAAAAAATTACAGGAAACTGCCAAATCACTCAATCCAAATCAAGGAGATAGACTACTAGGATTGTATGGTGCCCGGGGGCAGTTTGGAAATTTACCTTTTAGCACAGCAAATGGTGACTACAGCAGTACTGGATTAGGTAGTATATCGGTATTTGCTAGTGCTGTTAAAAATAATCAAGTTCCTCAAATCGGTAAAAAAGTACGTCCTTTAATCCAAGGTGAAACCGAAGAGCAGTTCATCAAAAGAGAAATCAACGAAAATCCAACTTTAGCGGATTTAACCTCAGCCGCTTTAACAGTTCTAGGAAAAGATAAAGATGGTTTCTGGTTAATGGTAGAAGGTGGAGACATTGACTGGGCTGCTCATGATGATAATCTTGATAATCTTATTGGTGCAGTCAATGATTTTGACAAAGCAGTTGGAACCACAATTGAGTGGATTAAGCAAAATGGTGGCTGGGAAAAAAATTTACTGATAGTTACCGCAGACCACGACCACTATTTAACACTTAATCCAAATTTTCCGAAATTACTAGCTAAATCTGGTGCAGAAAATTTGACTTATAAGCAACATAAACCGGTTTCCGCTGGTCATTTTTGGGGCAGTGACTCGGAAATTAAATATGGTTGGGGTACTCATACCAACCGCTTAGTACCAGTTTATTACCAAGGTGCTTCTGTAAGTCTTAATAAATATGAAGGAAAAAATATCACTTTTGTGGATAATCCTCCAGGAGGTAAACTTCAACAATTATCAATTCCTGGGGTTAAGAATGTAATAGATCAAAGTCATATTTATCAAGCTATGTTGGAAACTATTCAAGCTCCTCTATCGAAGAGTAAATAATGCAGCAGAATGCAAAGAGTACAAAGGAACTCCATAAATAAATTGAAAGGTTTTAAAGTAATACCAATTCAATAAATGATTGTAATAAATTCCTCGGTAAAAACGTTTTTATGAGCAGTCTTTACCGAAAAAGAATCCCCCAATTCTTTCTTCTTAAAAAACGTCCTTACCACGAAGCGTAGCACTATATCTAATAATTATTTTTAGCCCCAGGCTATAAGCCTGGGGTCGGGAGCATCCCACTTTTTTGAATGTCATTGCGAGCGGAGCAAAGCAATCGCAAAGTTTATAACTAACATCATTCCTCAGCCTTTGGGAAGACTTCATCAACGCAATGACGGTTATTATCTCATTAAAAAATAAAAACTGGG
>JBCCDM010000220.1:0-10611 GCA_039030795.1 Cyanobacteria bacterium P01_A01_bin.84 | reverse complement strand
TGAACTTTCTGCCCAAACTTCTAATGTGCAAGTAGGTGGTGTATACCGACGAAGAACAGTATTTGATAAAGGCATGGCAGGAACTGCAAAAGAGTCATTCTCAAAACTTAATTGAACTCAAAACTTAATTGAACGGTCTATCAGCGCAAGCCAAAGACGACGATGTCCTCCTGGACCACTGTAGTAAAGTAAATCAATGAGTAATTTCAGTGCCAGTTGTGTCAATAACTGGGTGGAGGTAGGTTCTTCTTCCTCCATTCTTTCCTGGTAGGTGTTGCAGAAAGCGTCTATATAATCTCCTAGTAGTGCAGCCTGGTGAGGTTCGCGATTATTGTCTGCCATCTGCTCTAACAAATCTACTGCACGACGAATTAACTCTTGATTTTGCTTTGCAAGATAGCAAGCTATCATTACTAGCGATCGCGCTTCTTCAACATCTAGTTTTTTTCGCCCTCCTTGACCTTTTCTTAGTGGATTTGACTGACGTAATCGCCACAGTGCAACTCTATCTGGTAATTTCGACTCTAGATTAAGTTTATTTGCTGCCGAGAGCATTTCATCAGAGCCAATACCTGTTAGAGTTTCTAGTGCCAATAACACCAAGTCCAATTGGGTTTTCATGTTGTCCCATTGAACCGAATTGGGGGCACTAATCTTTGTTAAATCCTCCCACTGCATTGGAGGGGGTGAGTTGGCAGCAGAGTGCATAACTTTTAGCATAGACTATCGGGCACTTAAGGGCTGTTGCTGTTACTCATTTTGAAACCAGGCTAGAAAACTTTAAAATTTTTATTTCTCTATCTTCCAAGTACTGGAGATGGGGAACAAGCTTAGAGTTTGCTGGTGAATGGGTATGCAGCATATATAAACTTTTTGAGGGCAGCAGCTGTCTTTGTCTTACTCTATGACGAAAACACATTTTACAAAAGTAGATTTGCTATCTGGTATACACTAAGGCGATCGGAAGGTATACAAAATTTATGACGTTAGCACCCTATGGATATTTTTATCTCTAAGAGAGTATGAAATTTTTACAAGTACTTAAGTAGGTTTTTAGTATGAATTTACCCTGAATGCGGATTTTTTTTGTAGTTTTTAGCTATTGACTTTTAGCTTTTAGCTGCTTGGCTTTGGAGCTAATAGTTAAGTAAAACTTAAAGGTTCTAGGGACTTTAAGACAATTCACACACTTGTGTAACTTTTATGCTAATGGTCTGTGAGCCGGAATTCCAACAGAGCGGGGAAATCTAGTTGGTGTGGTTTCTACTTTACGTATATACAAGCAGTGACGAATACTTTTACTTAAAGGTGTCGTAAATTTTTCGACCGATTCTATAGTACCACCTAGTATAATCAGGGCATTTTCTAAATTAATATGCTCTTCTTTTGTCCAGTTACCACGATAAATTATACCTAATCCACCTTTCTTGAGTAATGGTAAAGCGTATTCGGCACAAGCCACCCCTGTTGCCACAGCTCTTAGTGTTGCAATGTCATAAACTTCTCTATGTTGACTTTTTTGTCCAATTTTCTCAATTCTTGCGGCTAGAGTTTTGGCGTTATTCAATTCTAGATACGGAAGAATGTTATCAATAAATGTAACTTTTTTATGAGTAGAATCAACTAAAGTAACTACACAATCTGATATAACAATGGCTGTAGGAATACCCGGAAAACCTCCACCAGTACCAATATCAATAATACGAAGAGGGGAATTTAGGGAATCTCCCTGGGTTTTATGTATTTCTTGTGGCGATAGTAGGGGAGCTAATCCTTTTAAAGAATCCCACAAATGCTTTTCCCAAAAATCTTGGGGGTCAGTGATACGAGTTAAATTAACCTGACGATTTCCCTGGAGAATAAGTTCGTATAACTGCTCAAACTTGGCTTGTTGTTGAGGTGTTGGCTGCCAATTAAGGGTTTGCTGCCAAATCTCTGTTAGTTCTGGCAAGGAAGACATATCGATTTTTCCACAACTTAAGATTGGGCGATCGCTAACTTTTGTTTATTATTGAACTTCCATAGCTAGAATGTCTAATTCTTGTTGCATTTTATTAAGAACTATTTCATAACAAGCTTCAACATAATCGCGATCGCTTGCAGCTTCCCTTCCATAGCGTTCAAAGGTAATTTTTGGACATACCCTAGTATGAATAGTTACGGGTAAAGGAATATTTGGCAAAGGTCCAATAGCTAATCCCCAAGGTAAACCTAAATAAATAGGAAAGATTTCCGGGTCTAGCCCTAAAAACCAAGGCATACCCCATTCGTGTAATTGCTTAGCAATGTTGTAAAAGTCTGCTAATACAAATAAGGTATCGTGAGCGCCACTTGATATCACAGGGACTATAGGTATTCTTTCTCTTAAAGCTAGTTTAATGAATCCTTGTCTGCCAGCAAAACATATTTTATTACGTAAGTAATGAGGACGGAAGACATCTTGAGCGCCACCAGGATAAACTAGTACATTAGCTCCAGTACGCAAGGCAGCGATCGCCATTTTTGGATGAGCGATTATAGCTCCTGTTTTAGCTGCTAATTGTGCTACAGGAGGAGAAACTTTCCAAGCTTTGGGATGCATTAATCCGTATACTGGTCGGTTTACTCCAAATCTTCTGAACCAGTCATACATGATCATAATCATATCAGGTGCAGCAAGTCCGCCATTATGAGAACCTACGATTAGAGCTTGCTCCTGGGGCTGAATATTTTCCCACCCGCTAGTTTGAACGTGGAAATAATTATGATACAACCAATCCCATATAGGCATCAAAGAATCAATAAACTGCGGATCTCTTTCTTCTAAAGACCAACCAAGAGTTTTCTGTTTTTGTGAAGACTGTTTTTGTGAGGACATTAATAATATATTTATTTAGTTAGATCGCGGTAGATAGTTACTTCAAATCTGGATTAGCTTGGGGTTGCTTGCTATTAATTATTAGCTAAAATAACTAGTTATAAAATAGACGGGATAAAAACAGATTCAGATTAAAATAAAAAAGAAGAGGTACAGTATTTTAACAACTAGTTAAGTATTTCCTCATTCTATCTTTAATGAACTTCCCTCTTCCAAATGTGGAAGAGGGAAAGAAAAATCAATGGATTGTCCTAAACCCCCTGTCTCGATTTTATTTAAGATTGTAAGTACTCAAAAAATTCCTCGGGTACTAATCTAAGCTCTCCACTTTTCAACTTATTTATATCTACCCAAAGTGCTATTTTTCCTTGCTTTTCAGCTTCGACAAATTCTATTTTTTCTTGCTGATAAAATTTAGAGTCAACAAGGTCACATTTGTATAGCTGAATAATTTCGTGACCGGATTTACCATTAAAGGTAAATATATTTTCTAAACATCCCAAGTAGCGGATATTTGTAAGTTCGGCTTGAATTTCTTCCATAAATTCACGTTTGAGTGCTTCTAGACTAGTTTCACCAAACTCTACTCCACCACCCATAGCGCGATAAAAAACTTGTTCCTTAATTGGATCGTAACCTTCGGAAAGAAAAATTCGTTTTCCATCACGAATGATTCCTAAAGCAATAACGCGAATTTCACCTGGTTTATGCATTACTGACTGTACTGATTATCTTGTGCTGATTATTCATATTCTTACAAACAAGCTTCGCTAATTATCGTAAATGAAAGATGGACGACTATCGCTATCTTCAACAGCCCAATCTGGGTTTTCACCACCAATGTATACATTTTCGATCGTGACATATTCATGACCCAACTGAGTCAAAGCATTAATCAGAATATCAATAGCGATCGCATCAGAAGTTCCTAAGTCAAACCAGCATCGTGCCCATTTTCCTAGATATTCAAAATCACCCATGTTATGCATTAAAGCTAACAGGCTACTATCATATCCATCTTGGTTATAATTCATGTAACTTATGTCAAGTCCAGTCTCTTGAACTTGTAAATTTTCGGCATTAAAAGCCCCTAATTTACCTAAGTAAAACCACGAATCAAATAGTTCTTCTACGAACTCTTTTTCTTTCTGAGAAGGAACGGTGATAAACTCTATCCAAATCCACAGGTCAAAGGAGTTAATCTCACGAAAATGTATTTGCATTCACTTTCACTTCATACAATATTGTGAAGAACATTCAAAAAAATAGGTTCCATAATACCATCATGTCTGATAACGGTGCATTAACATAATGCAGCTTAACAGAAATTGGATATTTATTGGATATTTAATTCAATCAACAAATAAATTAAATAAATTGAATTATTTAACCTTAAATTACAACTAATTATAACGGTCAAACAGCTAAAATAATTCTAACTAATAGCTAAAAACTAATAGCTAAAAACTAATAGCTTAAAGCCTAAAAAACAGCCTTCTATTTCCCTTCTGTGAAGGTACTTCAGGACAATTAATATTAAGCAATTGTTTGCATATACTATTTACTAACCAAATTAGTTAAATTTTGATTAGCCTTGCGACGTTCTCGCTCAATTTGCTTGACTACGCTAGCAGGAAGTTGGTTTTTTTTGGCTAATGCTCGATCGAAAAGCGAAACAGCTTCTTGCATTGTAGCTCGACTCTTTTTCTGTTTGGCTTGTTCTCGTAAAATTTGAGCCTTGAGATAGTGTAATTCAGGATTCTCTGATTTTTCTTTTAAAGCTAGGTTGACATACTTCAACGCTGGAGAATATTTCTTTAAGTCTCGATAAGCAAGAGCTATACCCCTGTTGACTAAATATCTGGGAGCAGCATTCGTCTCTAAATCCTTAATTGCTTGTTCTGGATCGGCAAATGGTAAGTTTACTGCCAACATTAGGTTCATGTAACCTTTGATTAAGTTCAGTTCTGGATCCTTAGGAGACTCTGCTTCAGCTTTTTCTAAATACTCGTAAACTTTCCGTAATTTCTTTAGAGCTTGGGGTGCCCCTTTAAAAGTTCCTTCACGTAATAAAATTACTGCTCCATCTAAAAAATGACCAACGGCAGTGTATAAATTACCACGTACTTTATCTTTGGTAACTAGTTTTTGTGCGGATAGAAGAGTTTTTTGCGCATATGTTTCTAATTTAGATTTATCTTGTTTTGTATATGCAAGGGATGCTTTCATCGCATAAACTAAAGGTTCATCTGCCTCACTAATGATGGCTTCTTCGAGATATTTATCTGCTTTTTTATAATTCCCTTGCTCAAAAATAGCTTTGAATGCTGCTTCTGTTGTATCGCCAATTTCGTGTGGATTCTTAGTACGGAAAGGATCCCCTGCGAAAACGGGGTTAACCAAGATCGTTGTAGCTGTTATGGCTAAAGTAGTTGTAACTACTGTAAATGTGATTAGTTTGCCAGTAAGAATAGCAAGTTTACTAGAAATAAATCTTGATGAAACCGTCAGTGTTTTAATGGTCGCTTTGGGCATTGTTTTATGAGTGTAATCGCTGTTGTGGTAGTGCAATATTTTACTTAAAATTCCAAGTGATTAATTTAAAATATGTTTTGCTTGTGTTTTGCTTGGATGAAAAATTCTACAGGTTTCGACTCAGGTAACTTTCTTAGGTTCCCCAGCAAGATTGTAACCATTATTCAAGAGCAAGACTTTCTACAATATGAAGTAAGGGTATTAGTTCAAGACTTATCCATTGATAGAAAATATTAAATATGTATTTTTTCCTAAAAATCATTTCTTTTCTAGGGAGTTTAGCGGTGTCAAACACCTGTGGTAATTTTTTTCATCAAAACAACTATTTGTCAACTCTCTTTACGAGATATATTCGTAAATCCATAGGATGATTAATTTGTCTACTGCGTAAATCTGAAAATGGATGATAAAAAAATAGATTATGAAAATGAATCATAAATATTTGCGTTCGGTTTATAGTTTTCCGCCGTGTAGTTAATAAGTAAATGCCTAAGTCTCAATCCTAAATTTTAGTTCTAAATTTTAAGAATTTATTGCAAATGCTCTATCTCAGAAACTTACACTACCATCCGACAGCATCTTCTACAGCAATTCTCAAACAAGTTAATTTAGATTTGGTACCCCAACAGCTAGGTTTAATTATTGGACCAAGCGGTTCTGGTAAAAGTACATTGTTAGAAATTTTATCTGGACTAGCACAACCGACCTCTGGTTCTGTATTCTGGCGAGAGCAGGAGCTTTTACCTGAAGAGCTACAGCAGTTAGCTGGTTTAGTGTTTCAATTTCCTGAAAGGCATTTTTGCGGTAATACTATTTTGGATGAGTTACGTTTAGGACATCCGGAGTTGGGGAAGGAGCAGGTTAGGCAAGCTTTAAATGAGGTAGGTTTAGATCATTTGGGCTTATCTTTGTCACCGAATGATTTAAGTGGAGGTCAGCAAAGACGTTTAGCATTGGCAGTTCAATTGATTCGTCAACCCCAATTGCTACTATTAGATGAGCCGACTGCTGGTTTAGACTGGTCGATGCGCAGACAATTGGTAAGTTTGTTAGGAAAACTTAAACAACATTGGACTTTATTAATAGTTACCCATGATGCTGGAGATTTGTTAGAGATTGCTGACTTTTGCTGGACTCTTCAACAAGGTGAGTTGGAATCAATAGACCCAAAAGTGCTTAAAGATAAGATGGAGGAGCCCCAACCGGCAGTATAAGAAAGGGGGATTTATTGTTTTTTATTGTGTTTTATTGTGTTTTATTGTTTTTATATGAATAATTTGTTTAACATTTATCGAGGTTTGAAATAATGATAAGGCAGTGATTTGATATTCATTTTCTTTCAGCCACTATAATGCAAGATATGTCAAGTACTTCTACGTCCTCGCTACGCGAGCAACAACATCCCCTTGTACGTCGATTGGCAACCAGTATAGAGGCTGTATGGCATCAGCACCTAGATATTTGCCCCTATCACTTACCTGCGGAATTGGGATATGTTGAAGGTAAATTAGAGGGCGAAAAATTAATTATTGAAAATCGTTGTTATCAAACTCCCCAGTTTCGTAAGATGCACTTAGAGCTGGCACGGGTGGGGAATATGCTTGACATTTTGCACTGTGTTATGTTTCCCCGTCCGGAGTTCGATCTGCCGATGTTTGGCTGCGATTTGGTCGGAGCTAAAGGTCAAATCAGCGCTGCAATTGTTGACCTTTCTCCTGTGAGTTCTCGAAGGGTTTTACCTCCAGAGTATACTCAACGACTTTCAGAGTTACCATTACCTGAGTTTTCTCAACCCCGTGCATTACCTGAATGGGGAGATATATTTTCTGAATTTTGTACTTTTGTACGTCCTGCGAATCAGCAAGAAGAAGATACTTTTCTCTCTCATGTAGAAGGATTTTTAGAAGTTCATTGTACTCAAGCCGTTTCTTCTAGTCCTGTTTCAGCAGAGAAAACTATGCAGATTCTTTCTGGACAACGTAATTATTGTAGTAAACAGCAAAAGAATGACAAAACTCGTCGTGTCTTAGAGAAAGCTTTTGGTTCTGATTGGGCTGAGCATTATATGAGTACTGTTTTATTTGATTTACCAGAATCATAAATATATTACAAGTATATCTTGAAGAAATATATCTTGAAGAAATATATCTTGAATGAAACAATTCAAAATATAAAATACACAAAAATGTATTTCTTTCTTTTATTTACAGACTAGGAACTGTGGGTAAGTTCTCGCTTTTTTAAGGTAAGGGATTTGGGGGATGTCCCAACCCTTGAAAAATATATTCTTATTACGCTTATGTAAGTTTTAATACTTTTGAAATAAGGGAAAAATATTATTAAAAATTTACTTCTAATCTCGAATTGAACTTTTAAGAATTCCTAGAATTTTTTTAATATCACTTAAATAGTATTCGTCCAAATCAATGTTGATGATATTTCCTTCTAGTTTTAAAAAACGCCAATTTGTACCCGATGTGACTGTTCCATAAATAGTAGAAATTGAATTGTCTTCCCTTTCATTAAAAATCTTTGCTGCGAGCATTTCTGCTACACACTGTCCCAAACCACCGTTGATATTTTCCTTCTTAGCTTCAACAATAATCATTACAGGGGCACTTAAAATTAACAATTCCGGCGAACGACTAATAATAAAATCACAATTACCATTTAAACCACGTTTGTTATCAACACTAAAATCAATTCCCGAAAATAAAGAAATTTGATTTTTATACTGTTTTCGCAGTTCAATTAAAATTGGGGAAATAATCATTTCCGAACGAGCTTTTTCTGTATTACTGGCAATTGCTAAAGGGATATTCTCTTCTATTGTTTGTGTTAGAAAATCGCTTGGTTCAACCTCTGATACCTGGGAATACATACGGTAATTATCGTTTACTCTTAACCCAAACTCCTTAATCACTCTGGCTAAGCTAAAATCGCTGTAAGACATGAATCTATCCTATATTTTCTCCCGTTTGAAGAATTTTTAATCGTAGAATATCCAGAGTCTCCTAAAAAATTACAAGTTACTTACCAATACAAAACTTACTGAAAATTCTATCCAGTACAGACTCCGTCACTTCCTCTCCAGTTATTTCTCCTAAAGCATAAATAGCTGTACGTAAATCAATTGTCCAAAAGTCGAAAGGTAAGTGGTCTTGTGCAGTAACTTGTACTTGTGCTAAAGCTTTTTTTGCTCTGACTAATGCTGCTGCTTGTCTTTGATTAATCGCTATATCTAAATCAGCTGCTTGTAATTGTCCGTAATTAACTTTCTCTAAAATTGCTGCTTCTAAATCTTCAATACCTTGATTTTCAGACGCAGCTGTCATAACTACAATTTCTGATGTAGAAAGTTGAGATATTAAAGTCTCTCTCTGTACTTCCGCAATTAAATCAATTTTATTAATTACTAAAATAACAGGCTTATCTTTAACTCCATCGTAAATGTCTGTGTCTTGGGATATCCATCCAGTTGCAGCATCGATGGTCAATAATACCAAATCTGCTGCTTCTGCTGCACGTTGCGATCGCTCGACACCGATTTTTTCTACGGTATCTTCTGTATTGCGAATTCCTGCTGTATCTACTACCTGTATGGGTATACCACCTACGACTAATTGGGACTCGACAACGTCACGGGTAGTACCTGGTAAATCGGTAACAATAGCTCTATCAGTACGACTCCAAGCATTTAATAAGCTAGACTTACCTACATTTGGTCTGCCGACTATTGCAACTTTCAAACCTACCCGTAACATTTGTCCTTTGTTGGCTGTTGCTAATAATTCTGATATTCTGAGAGTAATATTATTTATTCCAGATAATATACCTTGAGCATCTAAAGGTGGTAAATCCTCTTCAAAGTCAATACGAGCTTCAATTTCTGCCAAAATATCCAAACACTGAGCGCGTAAACTGCGAATGGGATGAGCTAATTTTCCTTGTAAACCAGCTAATGCTGTTTGTGCAGCTTGAGAAGACTTTGCACCAACTAAATCAGTTATACTTTCAGCTTGGGTTAAATCTAGTCTGCCATTTAAAAAAGCACGTAGAGTAAATTCTCCTGGTTGTGCTAATCTTGCACCATTTTCCAGACATAGTTGTAATACTTGCTGTACAGCCATAATTCCCCCGTGACACTGAAATTCCACTACATCTTCACGAGTGTAAGAACGGGGTGCTTTCATAATTAATAACAACCCTTCATCTACCAAATTTTCAGTTTCAGGATGAAAAATATAGCCATAGAGAATGCGGTGAGTATCCCAGACCTGGTTTCCCGGTGTATGAAAAATTTCCTGTGCAATGGATATCGCTTCATCACCAGAAACCCGGACTATCCCAACACTACCTTGTTGAGGAACTATAGCAGTTGCGATCGCGGCTATTGTTCCTGTAGTGATAAAAGTTTTTGACATCAGTAATTTATTTCTTATTTTGTATTGGAAATGACATCAAATTAAATTTAACCAGATACTGGTTTACCCTGAATAAATATCTTGAATAAGTATCCTGAATAAATATTGTCCTCAATAGAAATTAATCTGAATTAATCTGTTTTCTGGGAACTGAAAACGTTAACATTTATTGAGGACGTAAATGTATTATCACTTATTTGTCCAGAAGAGAGGAGAAGATTCATGGAACAGAAGATAAACTGTGCTGAAGCTTGTGTCAATGGCTGTGTATTAGGAGATAAATGTCCTAACTTAGAATACAAGCAGGAAGCATCAAAATTTATTGATAACACCTCTTTAGACCAAATGCTAGAAATAGCAGAAGCAGCCAGAATGAAGAAAATGATGGAACCCCCTAAATGGATCATTCCAGACGAAATTTAATGAAAATACTTAATATCAAAAAATAAATTTATTATGAATATAGAGACGTTGATTTTAACGTCTCTATGTTTTTATATGTATGTATAACTGTTACAAACTATCTGGATCGACACCCAATTCTCTCAATTTTGCTGCTAGACGTTCCGTTCGTTGTGATTCCTTACGTGCAACTTCTTCGGGTGTAGGAACTAATTCCCCTTCTGAAGTAAAAAAGCGGAGATTTTTTTCCCTGACCCCTAAATATAATTCTAACTGCTGACTCCATAACCAACCTTTTTCGTTGGTTTCTATGGGTTGATAACTTCCACCTAAAAGTAAAAAACCAGCAAGTTCCAAACTATCTGGGTCAAACCAGAAATATTCTGGTGTACG
>JBCCDM010000219.1:0-10632 GCA_039030795.1 Cyanobacteria bacterium P01_A01_bin.84 | reverse complement strand
TTTACAGTTTTAACAGATGGCTGCCAGCTTTAAGCGACATCTCCATCCTGCTATGACTGTGTTTAGGCTGCCGTTTTCGGAAATTACGGTACCTCCTGCAGAGGAAAGAGAGACGTTTTAGTTCAATGCTGGCATCTCCATCTAAAATTATGGCTGATACCCGATAGCGCATGGGCGCTACAGTTTGGTGAATTGATTTTTTTGGTTTTTGTTGATTCTGAGTTTTCCACGACACAAGCTAGGTAAAACTTGTTGAAAGTGTGATGAAAGCCCCTATAACAATTGGGTGAGCAATTTTGCTTGTTACCCATTCATCATTTTGGCACTACATGAGCCAGAATTGAGGGTCAGATGATAGCTAAAACATTTAACTATCCATACATCCTTGTGTGAGTTACCGCTAAGCGGGTGGTTCAATTTACTTTAATTCTCCATAATATCGGCTGTATTGGCTAAACGTTGCCACAATGTTTGGTACAGTGTTTCTGGAACTAATCCATGTAGCGATCGCCCAAGTCTGTTCTTTTTTTGAGCTGCTTTTAAACAGTTCTCCTGTGGACAGATATAAGCGGAGCGCCCCATGCCCCAATCTAATTGTACCTGTCCAGATGGAAAGACTCTGACAATCCGCCAAAATTCATCTTTTTGACCTAGTTTGCGACAACTAATGCAACGTCTAAAATTTGGTTTCATTCAGCTAATTATTGCACTTGTAAAGGGTTTTACTATTGAATTATCGCAGTCCTAAGTGAATTATTGGATCATTCCTTATTTATAACTCCTAGTTTATACTGACTCTCCTTCTCTGGTTTCAAAGATTTCATTAATTAATTCCTGTTTTTCTCGATTTATATTCTTATGTCCTAATTCTGAACTGGATAATTCTTGCAAGCTCAGTGGGGATTCTAAAAGTTCGTCAAGGTCTTCTAGCTCTTCTAACTCTTCTAATTCTTCAGCACTAGTTTCTATCAACTCTTCTTCTACTTCTATTGCAGATTGTGCCCTTGCCTCAGCAAATTTTGTATCTTCTGCCCCGTAATCATACTTTGCTTTATCTTTAATATCAATTTTCCAACCTGTCAAGCGAGCTGCAAGACGCACGTTCTGCCCTTCTTTACCAATTGCTAAACTTAGTTGGTCTTCAGCTACTAAAACATGAGTTTGTCGCGTTTCTGGATCCATTAAGCGAACTTCATCAACTCTAGCTGGACTCAAGGCATTAGCTATATATGTTGCAGGGTCTGGCGACCAGCGAATCACATCTATCTTTTCACCACGTAGTTCGTTGACAACAACTTGAATGCGGGAACCGCGAGCGCCGATACAAGCACCAACAGGATCTACATCCCTGTCTAAAGTATCTACAGCAATTTTAGTACGTGGACCTACGTGACGAGATGGTGGATTTGCTTCTCTAGCTACTGCGACTATTCTTACAACCTCGTCTTCAATTTCTGGGACTTCATTGGCAAACAAATAAACTACTAATCCAGCATCTGCCCGGGAAACTAACAACTGTGGTCCTCGGTGCTGCCCTTGAGAAACTTTTTTCAAGTAAACCTTAAAAGTTGCATTTGCACGATAATTATCGTTAGGTAACTGTTCTCGTTTGGGTAATTCTGCCTCTACTTCTGGCTGACCAAAACTACTATTTACAGCCATAATTACTGACTGCCTTTCAAATCGCAATACTCTTGCTTGCAAAACAGCACTTTCTAAGTCTTGAAATTCTTCTTGTACCATTTGGCGCTGCTGATCCCGTAGCTTTTGCGCCAAAACTTGCTTAGTCTGCATAGCCGCCATCCGACCAAAATCTTGTTGATCGGGTGTAACATCTAAGACAACTTCTTGACTTAGTTGGGCTTCATCTCCGCCCATGTCTTGTACTTGCTTCAGAGAAATTTCATGGTCTGAGTTAACAACTTCTTCAACGATTGTTTTTGTCGCGACCACACGAAAACCTTGGTCTTCTACATCTAATTGGACATCAAAATTATCAAAATAATCTTCTTCAAATTGTTTGCGTTCAAGATTTTGGGCGCGACGATAGCGTTCGTAGCCTTTGAGTAGTGCTTCCCTAATTGCTGTTTGAACTGCTGAACGGGGTAAATTTCTTTCTCTACTTATATTTTCAATTAAATCTTTTAATCCTGACAAACTAACCATTGACATAAAGCAATCTCCTTAAAAATTCGATAATTATTAACCACAAATAAAAGCTCTTTGCTTAAATATTGGGCATAAATCAGGCATAAAATTATGACTTCTACGGTTTCTATGGCTTCTTCAGATATTCAAATTCCTATAACAGGAAAGACATGAAGGGATAACAACGAGAGGGAAAGGAAAGTATCAATTTTTACTCACCTGTTTATTCACTTAGTAGATATTAAGATGCTCCACTCCCATCATTAGTGGGTGAGAAAACTTAAACTCAAAGCTAAAATATCCCTTGTATTAGCCACCAACTCCTTAATCAGTGCCTTCTTCTAACTCCACCTCGACAACACAAGAGCGCTCTATCTCCACAGTGCGACCTTTAAGATTTAGAAATACCGAGTTGTCGTCCCGACGAATTAACTGACCTGTCCATTCTCGTTGTCCCTTATATGGGGGTGAAGTGTAGACTTTGACAGGAAAACCTTTAAAGGAAATGAACTCCCGGTCAGTCACAAGTTGGCGCGATACACCAGGACTTGATACTTCTAAAACATAAGATTCAGGTACAATCTGAGCTGCATCTAAAGAATTTTCTAAGGTACGGCTCATTTGTTCGCAATCATTTAGACTAGTGTCTTTGTGAAGATTGCGAATATCTATTCTTAAAACTGGTGGACTTTGATTGGTGTGAAAAACGACACCAACAATTTCTAGTTCCAGTTCTTCGGCTACTGGCTTGGCTAATTCAATAATCTGCGGTACTAAAGGATGAGTCATGCAATATTTCCAACAAAAAAAGTGGGTCTCTACCCACTTCCTGCAACAGGGATATCTTCTAAAGAAGTATTTTTACTAACCATTACTGGTTTGCTCCCTGTTCTGAGTTTAGCGCATTTCTTTTAGAGGGAGAAGCAAAGTAAGATTTTGATACTGTATAAGTCCTTGAATAAAATTAAATTTATTGGTAGAGATAGAGTTCATTAAGAGAATTTATTAAAACAATATTATTTATTGTTGAATACACAACCAAAATTTGTCATTACGACTGGAACCTAGTGTAGTGCTAGCTAACGTCTCGGGTCGGATGACGTTACTTTTGCGTAAGTCCTGTTTTAGATTACTTTCTTTCAGATTAAAGGTAAGAATTCAACTTTGGGATCGAGGTCAAACTAGTACGTAATACCTAAAATGACCTGAGTTCGGGATAAGCTGAAACCATTGTTATATCGTTGCTTAATTTTAGTGTTTATAAACGTGATTACGTTGTTTGAGCGATTTATCAGTCACTAAAAGCAAAATTAATTCCTTAACCCGAACTGACGTTAAAATGAGCATGGCATCAATTTTATTTTTCTCACTTTCAGCTTTTCTAAGCTTATGAACTATATGTTTATCTACACCAAACTGTACTAGTCTTATTTAATTTTTTTTGTTTCCAAAATTGGATAATTTCTATTGGATCCAGCAGGAAGTTGTTGGTGTGTTTTGAGTCGTTTAGTTTCTGCTAATACTTGTTCTAAGTCTTCTTCAGAAAGCTGCTGTACGTAATTTAGCTTCATTTCTTCTAAAAAATCTACGAGTAAGCTTTGAATTTCAGCAAGTATTTGTTTTTGCTGCATTTCTGCTGTTAAATTTTCACTAAATTTTTGAATTAAGCGATTTGAGAGCTTTGCTGAGACTGGATCTTCTACCGCACTCACCATTGCACTATAAACATTATCAGTAATTTGAATTGATAGTTGCTGGCTCAACTGATTCTGCATTTGTCCTACTCCTGGTAAATTATGGAGATTTCGATAAACAGAGGATTGATTTAAAGCTGCTTCGATATTGTGTTGTAATAATGCCGATATTTCTGGTTTAACTTTTGGCAGTACTTGGTAGACAATTGCTTTCACAAATATAGCTGCAAGTGCTTCAATCTCATTGATATTATTAATGTCTACATATGGACGAGTATTGGAAGTTTTTGTTAACCAATGAGTTAAATCTCCTTTTTTGATAGAACTCTGAGTCTGATCGATGACTCGCACAACGACCATTTGAGTAATTTCCTCAGCAAAATTTGCCACAATTCCTTGTTGGATTTGACGACGAAAACCCTGTAATTTCAACAAATGAGCTCTCTCTAGACGGAATAATACTGGTATTACACGTAACCATCGCCAAAAAGGTAGAAGTAAAAATATATCGTACCAGTGCCATAGAATAGCATTCATCCAGCTAAAGCTAGGGTGACGATTTTTAATGTAGTAACTACGTAGGGCAAACTCCAGTCCAAATAAGATGATGAAGGGCAAGTCAAGAAGCCAGAACCAATCTACATATTCACTATTTTCTCCTATTCTGCGCCAATAGTTACTATTAATTAAAGGAATAATTTCTTTTTGAAAATAATTAAGTTCTTCTTGCCAATTTTGAGAAGATAAATATTGTTGACTCCAAAAAGTAATAAAAGCTTGTTTGGCAGATTTTTTTTCCAGATGGTCTCTCATCCGGTTTTTCATTTTTTCTAAGGTTCCGCTTTTGTCTGCAGCAGCAAATGGATTTTCTTCTATCATTTCTACGCTCAGACGTTGTAATATTTCCAGGGTGGTTTCTATTCGTGGAGTTTGTATATTTTGATTTTTGCTTAATTCTTGTTGAAGTCCTTTAAATACTTTGATGTAGTTTTCCGTCTCTCTATGTTTCTCAATACCTTTAACTGGATCGTATAGCTGTGTTAATTGAGGGAAGTTTCGTAAGTAGAAATCTCGACAAGGAATATAATTTATATTAAATAGTACTAAAGTTAAGTTTGCTGTGGCAATAATTGCCATCAACATTTCAAATAATAAATATTTTTTTCGAGAATTATTTTGAGAAGAGTTTTTATTTATCATTAGTTAATCAGTTAATCTAATTTTGAAAGTTTTCTGTGTTTTATTCAACATGAGTTTTATATAATGTCAAGTAATAAATAATAAGTATTAATAATTTTAGGTTCGATTGGGAAATTTACTTTATTGTATGATTACATTGCCCGGATTTCTCACTATATCTTTCAAAACCTTATAAAACCTAGAATTATATATTTCACCTTGTGCTAAAAATATTAACCCACAAAAAAGCTGTAAACACTATCTGGGTAAAGATTATAAGATAGGCGATCGCACATGGATGTCCGCCCCTAGCGATCGCAATACCGGTGAATAATTAGGAAATATTTCTTCAGGTAGATGTTAAAAAAAAGCATAAATATTAGTTACTTAGATAAATAGAGATTTAAAGATTACTAAAAGTTACTCAAAATTCACTCAAAAATAATTATCAAAATAAATTACCGCTATAAATTTCCCTCTTCCCTAATTACAAGGGAAGAAACGGAAGGTTCATTAACGGTTCTAGGTTAATTAAGGATTTCTAAGCAAGAACTAAGATTCCGATTACATTCCTTTTTAGCCTATGGTAAAGTTTTCAACAACTGCCCGGAATTTGTATTAATTCTGTGTTTTTTAACGTTCGTGGAGGGCGTTCTCAAGGAAAGACTGAAAAGATGGATAATTACAGGACTTACGTACTCTTAACCTTCGTGTTGTGTGTGTTGCAAAAGAAGAAAATAAGGCTTTACGTAAAAGCCTGATGTCGTAAACTTAGACTTCCTGTTTATCGCAATTATGTAAATAGGTAGTACGTAAGTCCTAAATTAGAAAAAACCTTAAACAAACTTAAAATATAGCTTTCATCGTAAATATTTGTGATGAAAGTGGAGTGAAAAAAGGAGTATAAATTATGTGGTGTGGTATTGGAAAATCAAGCATTTCTATTGCTTGTATCAGCTTTGTTGCTGCTAGTGCAGTTGTTTCTAACTCTGGTTGGGCAGCTCGTCAAAGAAATTATTCTGGGAAGGAATTCTGTGCGGTTTTGCGAGGACTAGGTTATGAGGTAAAAGTTTCTAATAGCTGTATACAAACTCAGCAGACAAAAAGGGCGGTTCGCTTATTTCAAAAGGGTTATAAGCTTGGAGTTGATGGTATTGTTGGACCAAAAACTCAGGATCATGCAGCTAGTATAGTCACAATTCTTGAAAAAAATCTCAATCTTGTAGTTAAACCTGAAAATCCCCTGACTGCAAATCAGTTTTATGATTTGCAGACTGAAGCTGTAGTAAAGCAGTACCAGCAAAAGTTAGGTTTGACTCCTACAGGTATTGCTGACTTGAGATTGAGACAGCGTTTGAATAGGGATGCTAAAGAAATGCTAGATAAACCAGCATCAACTCCTACACCTTTTCCAACTGAGACACCAGAGGTAACACCTTCTCCTACACCTTCTCCAACTGAGACACCAGGGGTAACACCTTCTCCTACACCTTCTCCAACTGAGACACCAGAGGTAACACCTTCTCCTACACCTTCTCCAACTGAGACACCAGAGGTAACACCTATTCCTACACCTTCTCCAACTGAGACACCAGAAGTAACACCTATTCCTACACCTTCTCCAACTGAGACACCAGAGGTAACACCTATTCCTACACCTTCTCCAACTGAGACACCAGAGGTAACACCTATTCCTACACCTTCTCCGACTGAGACACCAGATAAAGATTCTTAATCATTATTTGGGTTAAGGGAAGGTTGGAAATTATCGTTTGCAAAGTATTGTAAAGTCTCCCTTCCAGAAAAAGGGGCTGTTTCATTCTAGAAAGGAAAAAATTAAAGGTTTTCAGAAAACTGCGACAGTTGTTTGGGATATTAAAAAAAATTAAGGATTGGAGTAAAATCCCCCAACCCCCTGATTGAGCAGACGGTTGCATCCCCAAAACCCCTCCAAATAAGAAAGTAAAAACAAGTTTTTACCACTTATTTTGGTTTTTCTCCAAAGAATGAAGCAGCCATGCAAAAAAGAGAGAGGGCTGCAACTTATACTTAGTATACGTAGATCGCCTTATTTAACCTCGAAACTGAAGTCTTAGGGAACAAAAATCCATCAAATTTGTACTATAGCCCTACAGTTTGGGATTACTACATTTTTTAAGAAGAAGAAAGAATTGGGGTAGACTACCCCAAAACCCCTCCAGGCAAGAAGTATTTAGATGTCCTAATGTATACCAGTAGTGCTATAGAAAAACATCCCAATTGTGCAAAAAACCCACAGGCTATAAGCCTGGGGCTACAATAATTATTACCCACCAAAGTGGGTTAAGACGTTTGTTCAAAATTGGGATGCTTCCGAAGAGTAGCTTAATTCATCATTTGGTTAGGTTCTTCTAAAGGTCTACCTTTCGGAATCGGTAACATTGGACGACTACCGTCATATGGCATAGGAATATACTGTACTGTTGGACGTCCACCTTGAGGCTGTGGGTACATTTCAATTAGTTTATAAACGCTTGCGGGTAAGCCTACTGTAATAGGTAAACCTAGTTTAGTTGCTTCTTCTACAGTAATTGGGTAGTCGTGAGTTACACGTCCAGTAGTAAGAGCGTCAATAATTGATTCGATATTTTCCGGCTTAACTTTCTGTTTGGGTATGCAATCTTTAAGTAAAGTACGCACGAAGTTTTGTACTTGTTCGATTGCCTTACCAGCGAGGTCTGCCATGATTAGAGTCTGGTCGTCAATGTCGCTAATTGGTTTATCTGCAACTACTTTCAGAAGGCTGGCAGCAGGATAGTTTCCTAGTTGTGGATCCACTGGACCTAAAACAGCATTAGGATCCATGACAATTTCATCTGCTGCTAAGGCTAACATCGTACCTCCACTCATGGCGTAGTGAGGCACATAAACGGTAACTTTTGCTTGATGACGAATCAAAGCTCTGGCAATTTGCTCTGTTGCTAAAACTAAACCCCCTGGAGTATGTAATATTAGGTCGATTGGTACATCTTGAGGTGTGAGGCGAATTGCTCGTAATATTTGTTCAGAGTCTTCAATGGTAATATAGCGCGATAGGGGAATTCCTAAAAAACTAATGGATTCTTGTCGGTGAATTAAAAGAATAGTGCGGCTTTTACGTTGTCTTTGAAACTCATTAATAGCGCTAAAGCGTCGATACTCTGTTCGGCGTTTTTGCCAAATAGGTTGAAGTGAAGATAGTAGTAGAAAAATCCAGAATAGGTCAAATATACCGAAGCTCATAAGGCTTATTGTTTAACAGTAAAGTTTGTTGCCATTATTTTCACAAGTTTTGTGTATTTACTGTTCTATCAAAAGAATAAATATCTAATATCAAATTTATTTACACATATCTTGCACCAGAAAAGACATACTAAATAAAAGTTTCTTGAAAGCTTATTGATATTTCCAAATTTTTATTGTGGTGTCGTCGCTACCGCTAACTAATATTAGTTGGTTACTGGTGTGGGGGTGGATGCTATTACCGATACTAAGGGCTATGGTTCTGATGTAGTTAGTATGTCCTGTTAAGGTAATAAGTTCTCTCCCTGTATGGGTTTCCCAGATTTTGATGGTTTTATCCCAACTACTGCTAATGAGTAGTTCTCCGTTGGGACTAAAAGCGATCGCGCAGACTGCATCTGTATGACCTACAAGGATATGATTTTTTTTACCTGTGCTTAGCTGCCATATCCTAATAGTGTTGTCGCTACTAGCACTAGCAAGTAATTGGCTATTCGGGCTGAAGGCTACTGCGTTAACAAATAAAGAGTGTTCGGTAAAAGTATAAATTTCTCTAGCTGTGCTGACTTGCCAAAGTTTAACTGTCCAATCGGCACTGGTGCTAGCTATTAATTGTCCATCTGGACTGAATGCGATCGCTTGTACTGAATCGGTATGACCGTTAAATTTTTTTAACTCTCGTCCTGATTCTGTCCACCAAAGTTTAATACTATTATCATCACTACCAGTTGCTAATAACTGCCCATCGGGACTAAATGTGACAGCATTTACACCACTAGAATGTGCTTTGAGGGTACGAATTTCTTTACCTGAACTGACTTGCCATAGTTTAACTGTCTCATCCCAACTGGCACTAGCAAGTATTTCTCCATTTGGACTAAATGTAACTTGGCGTACCATGCTTGTATGTCCAGAAAACCAACGTCCAAAACTACGTACAAATTTACTGTTACTGGTTTGCCATAGCTTAATAGTGCGATCGCTACTACCACTGGCAATGAACTCTCCATCAGGGCTAATGCTTACAGTATGAATCATACTTTTATGAGCTTTAAAAGTTGAAACACAGCACCATTGAGGGGATGAATTTATTTCCGTCTGTGGTGAAGGTGGATTTTGTGACAACTCGAAGAAGCTTATATCAGAAGATTGTGAGGAAGCACCCGGGATGGGCGATCGCTCCCTGGTATTTATTTTTGGTGGTGGGGTAGGAGCAATAATTAAGGTCGGAGGTGCAGATAGTGAATTTTCATTCTCTTCTGTATTCGTATCTAAGTTTGTATCTAATAACTTCAGCCATTCATGAATGGTTTGGGGACGATATTTTGCTTGGAGAGCCATACCTTGCATTACTGCTTGGTTGGTAGAGTCAGTAATACTAGAGTTAAGACTTTTGGGTGAGGGTAGTTGCTGGTTTCGTCGTCTATCTTCGGCGCTAGTAGGCATAACTCCAGTCAACAAACTGTATAATGTGGCGGCTAAGGCGTAAACATCTATACATTCTCCTCGCGGTGCTTCTAATTCGTACTGTTCTGGAGGAGCAAAGCCAGGAGTACGGTAAACTGTGTGTTTCTGTACTGAGTTAGGAATAAATTCTCTGGCAATACCGAAGTCGATCAGAACAGCTTCTCTTATTCCGCGACGAACCATGATATTACTTGGCTTAATATCGCGATGTAACAAACCTTTAGCGTGGATAACCCTTAATGCATCACCAATTTGATGCATATACAGCAGTGCTTCTGATTCTGGTATCACACCTAATCGCTGCAAACGCTTGCCCAAATCTTCGCCTTCAATATATTCCATCACCATACAAGGAAAATCATCAGCATCGAAGATATTTTCAATTTGTACTATATGGGGGTGACGACATACAGCAAGACGAACTGCTTCATCCCGAAAGTCGTTTTTCAGCTTGGTTTGATGGGTTCTCCAAGCAGGATTATTAAGTATGTCTGGTTTCAGAGTTTTTATAGCTCGCAGTTGATTAGCCTCGTTTCTGGCAAGATAGGTAATCCCAATTCCGCCTTCACCGAGTTTTCTTTCAATCATGTAGCGATCGCCAAATACTTTTTGCCCTGGATACCAGACCATGAGAAAAAATTTAATTCACAGTTTTTATTTTTACATAATTACATCTTGTAATAAGATAATATTTGATACATTAAATTTCTTTAAAGTATGTATGATATATTTGGAATGTTGATTAATGCTGGTTATATCTTCTTTTAACAGTGAGATTAAATTACTTATAAAATTAAAATAATAAAAAATAAACTAACTTAATTCAGTATATTTATCAAATAGATAGACAAGCAACTGACTCCAACGTAAAACAATATTTGTT
>JBCCDM010000218.1:0-10692 GCA_039030795.1 Cyanobacteria bacterium P01_A01_bin.84 | reverse complement strand
GGGGTTTATTATTGCGAAGCATCACATAAAGGAATCGGGGTTAGATAAATATCCTATCAACCAAGAAGACTTAGCTGAAGCCATCCGGTTAAATTTCTTCAGCGAGTTAGAAGGCTTGGAACGCTTGCAATCAGATAGGGAAGGAACTTTTGGTTGGGGACGCTTAAAAATATTCAAAGCAGCTTCGTTGTGTTTAGTGGAGGATTCTCAATTATCTCTTGAGGAAGTGAGAAGCATAACCAAACAAATACACGATGCGGGGGAGAAAATGTATGAGATAGAAGGGATGGAAGGGCTTAAAGACCCACTAATATGGCTTTTTATGCCTCAAATCTGGAAGCGAATAATTGATAGTGCTTTTAATGGAATTGGTAGCTGGTTATCCTGATAATTCCCCACCTTCAAATAAATGCGATACACATAAAGGTGTCGGCTGAGCCGCACAGTAAGGTGAACGCCTATCGCCAATATTTACGCTATCGGGATTTTAAGAATGCCTTCTCCTTCCCCCAAATGAAACGCTCCGAATAGTTTCTCCTGTACTTCTGATAGACAATCTGCAAGACTCTATTAGAAAAACAATTTTAAAAACCTGGGTACCCAAACATTCATACATCCAAATTATATGGTATCCAGCTACCAGCGTGCGCTATGATACTTTTATTTCCAATGAGGTGAGGTTATGCCAATCATCTCTCTAAGTTCTTTCAAGGGCGGGGTGTCCAAAACTACTTCGGCTATCTGCCTTGCAACGTTATTTAGTGAAGACGGTGCAACTTTAGTTATTGATGCTGACCAAAATCGTTCTGCAACCACTTGGGCAAGACCTGGTAATTTACCGTTTCAGGTGTGCGGAGAAAAGGAAGCTGCAAAACTAATGCGTAAGCAGAGGTTTGAATTCATCATTTTTGATACCCCTGCTAGACCCACGGGAGCAGAAGTAGAAGAACTGGCTAGGGGATGCGATTTACTTATAATTCCCACACCTCCTGATTTGTTAGGCATAGATGCTATGGCGCTGATGGCTAAATCATTGCCACCAGAAACTAATTGGCGAGTGTTGTTAACAATGATTCCACCACCGCCACAAAAGGACGGACAAGAAGCAATGGAAGCGCTAGTAAGCCAGGGGTATCCAGTTTTTAGCCGGGGTATTCGGTTTTATAAGGCATACAAGGACGCAGTAACATCAGGAGTTCCTATATATAAAGTAAGAGGAGGTAAAGTAGCATGGCGGGATTGGGCAGAAATAAAAAGCGAAGTAATTCAAGCACTTCCAGAGTGAGCAGGTTTAGTGAAGCCCTGGGGGCAGCACAAGAAAGTAGTCAAGAATCTGGATACCCAAAAACTCAGTCATCCAAAAAGTCAGCTACTCAAAAATCTAAAACTGTAAAAGAAAATAGTGAAACATCTGGGTATTCAGAAATTCAGCCATCCGAGCAGCAAGAAACCCAAAAACTCACAACTGCAAAAAAAACACTAGATAAATTAGCTAAACGAGAAAATCCCGATTATACCCAAACTACTTTCCGCATTCCCAAAAAACTGAGCAGGCAGATTAACCGAACGCTCATGGATTTGGCAGATGAAGGAGTAGAGATGGATAGAAGTGATTTGTTAGAAGCGCTGACAGGGGGTTTTATCCAACTAGTAAATGAAGTTGGAGCGGTAAAAGCGTTAGAAAAATTCATCCACCTGGGTACCCAGGTGGATGAATAGCAATGATTAGTGCCTTCGTGTTTTTCCTTAGCGAGGGCTTTTATGAAAAGTTTAGGAAGGTAAAAATACTCATCTTTTTAAGATAAAATTGGAGTATTTGTTTAGCGGCTACAAGCGTAATGTAAGAATAACTTGGATTTTATTAGGATGCGATGCTGGGCACAGCATAAAATCATTATTTAAGCTTTCGGAAAAAGACTCGTAAATTTTCCTCAATATTTTTCCGTATTACTTGTGATTCTTGTATCATTTGCTCGATTTCTAGCATCAGTTCTGCAAAGTCATATCTTTTGTTGACAGACAGTACGAAGAATATCCCAGGTGGTATGCTGCAAATTAAAGAATAAATAGCTTGAGCTTGATAAGAGCCAAAGTTTAAAATAGCTAAAGATATTAAGACTAAACTTGCACCAAACGCTGTTCCTTTCGCCACACGAGACCAATATTTAACCTGGAGTAAGAAGGTTATTAAGATTACTGGGATGAATGCGACTAGGGCTTGACTCAGGTAGAACAAAATTGGATTTTCTACCTGACTCATCAAAATTAAGGAACTATTACTTCCGTAAACTACAGTTGCAAGTAGAAACGGGAATCTTCGTAATAAGAAAAACGAAATCAATACGATTAATGCAGTAAACAGGAAGATCCAAGACTGGTTTTGAAAGATTATAGTATCCGCTCTTGAGTCTTCAGCTGCCTGCACATTTTGCATTACCAAGTTCGTGGCAGGAACCAAAAAGGATGTACTAGGAGATTTGGAACTTGCGGCGCTCGCGTCGTAAGAATCGGAATCTGTAAGTTCTACTATATACATCCAAGCATCAAATTCCGCTTGAGCAGCATCCAATTTGGGTATGTCATTCTGATTAGTTGTTGAATGAAGCGCCGAGCCAATGATAATATTTCGAGCTACGCTAGCAATTTTTGCATCGTCTATTTTGGGACAACTTTCATACCGATTGCCGCACGACTTAAGCTCGGACATCACAATTGCTGCAACTCCAGAGACGTGAGCAGCTGCTTCTGAACTCCCTGAAGTGACGGAAAGATTACTCTTCTTTTTTGCTTCTGCTCCTAAGATGGTCTCAGGCACCATTGCCAAAATTCCCTTTATAGTATGCAAGCTATGGAATTTTAAGCCTTCAGCTTTTTCGCCACTACCACCTGGCGCACTAATATTAGCAACTTTACCTGAGTAATCAGTAATATTACCATTGATATCATGTGCGGCAACGGTAATTACCTTATCGCTTTGCAGTATTTTAGACATATAACCAATAAATTTATGCCCAGGCTTCTTATTTCCCGCTGCAAAGACTACTACTGCACCTTTTTCGTTCGCAGTGTTAATTGCTTTCTCCAAATGATTTATTGTTGTATCGAAGACTATATTCCCTACATCCGTATTAGTAGGTATGGATATCTCTCCCAAGCTCAAGTTAATTACATTTGCACCGTTTTTAGCTGCGAACTCAATGCCCTTAGCTAATGTTTCTAAATCAATTTTTTTATCTTCTTCATCATCACCACCTTCCAATATTCTTACGGGCATGATTCGAGCTTGGTAAGCGATTCCAGCTGTTCCATATATGTTGTTGGTAGTTTGGGCGATAATACCTGCCATCTTAGTCTCGTGTCCGTCATCATCAACTGACAAGTGAGCATATTTGATACGTTCATTCTCTACAAAGTCATATCCTTCGACAAAATTATTCTCATCCAAATCTCCGTGCCATTCTACACCAGTGCCAAGCACTGCTATTATGATATCCCGTCCATAATTATGATAAGTCTCCCACGTTTTTAGCGCTTCCCAGTTAATGCCACTTGATGTATTTTTTAGGTTCCACTGTTTGCAATAGTATCTATCATTAACAATTTCACTTTCTGGGCAAGAATCAGTTAACTGTTTGAGGATATCGATATTTTGTCCAGCAACTTTAGTAACGGGGAGAATTGTTAGACATATAGTTAACAGAAATACTATGCAAAGAATCAGAAATTTTTTAAACCGCATGTAGATACATCCCTTTACATAACTTAAGTTTAAATTTCAACAGTTTCCGTGACTTGAATATTATCTAGAGACACTTTTATATAAAAAGTGTTTCCACTAGTGATTGAAAACTTTTTAAGCTTAATGTATTCATCTTGCTCTCTTACTTGTTTAGAGTTGACTTTTTCTCCATTTGAAGAAATCAAATGAATTTCTAAGTCTGTAGGTAGATAAGTTTCTCCAACATATGGTTTTACCTTTATAGAAACCTGAAATTTTTCATCTGACACATATTTTAAAGAAATCAATAAGCTTATACTATGTATACCCAGTTTTATACTTTTGTTAACTCTCTTAGTCGTTTCTTGCACAGAATCAGATGTGAACGTACAAGGTTCTAATAAAGGTTGAAAGTTCTCAGGTGGTTGTAGTTTTTCAGAAATTTCTTCTCCAATCTGCCAACCTTTTTTAACTAACTTATTAACCAAATTATTCAAAGGAGAAATATTATTAAACGGTGCTGGTTCTGTTACTTCTTTTTCTTTCAGTGGATATTTTTTCTTCAAATCCCTTCCACTCAATGAAGCTTCTTTTTTGACAAAAATGTCTTCATTCTCATCAATCAAGCAATATAAAATAACTTTAATGGCATCCTTTGAATCAAAATTAGCCAACTGCTTTATTATTGCTGCACGTAAATTATTGTTTGATTCATTAATGAAACAATTAATTAAAGCTGTACTAGCTTCTTGACTGGATGAAAATTTTCCTAATGCTTCAACTGCTACTAAACGCACTTCAAAATCAAAATCATCATCAGGCTTTGAATATTTTGAGTATTCCTTCAAAGTCGTTATTGCTTTTTCATCACCAATTTCTCCTATTGTATGAATAATCGTTTGAATTACATCAGAATTCTTTTCTTTTGATAATCTTTCTTCTAGAGCATTTAGAGCTTTTTTACCTCCGGAGTCGCCAAGTTTGTAGGCTGCTTCTTCTCTATTATCACTACTATTTTCATCATTTAATTTATATAATACTGTTTTTATTTGTATATTTGTCATAATTCTCCTTATAAGAGTTTAACTTAGTACAGGAATAACGTTTGAATCCCAAATAATTTTTTAGAAGTAGGGCTTGCTATACAAGCTTTCATAACTACATATATTTCCTATATTAAACAGGGAAACTATATAGTATTATGTAACCTACTGAAATGAAACCAACATGGTTGGTTGAAAATATTCAGCAAATGAAGTATGAGCTTTTGTTCAATCTTTATCAATCTTGATTGTTCTGATTTCTAAGTCGGGCAATGGGCATGGGGCATGGGATTTCTCAAAGATATAATTGATTTGTACGTTGGGAAAATTTTTGAAAAATAATCCGAATAGGTTACTTAACGATTCCTTGTGTTTTTTTTTGCAACGTATATCCAATATAAAGGATAGATTCTGTATATTTTCGTCTCTCCTTAACCAGATAATTTCATCTTCGTCATCTCGCTGCATATATTTCGATTCAAGTAGCATTCCTCGGATTTCAGTCCACCTTATCATTCTTCTATTGAATAACTTTCTGAGAGCAATGTTGATGCCATGGGCACAATTATTAGTAACAGTTTTCCTTTCTGGATACTCGAATAATTTAGCTGCTTCCTGTAGTGTAAAGTTTCTAAAACTTAATAGCAACGATAACTTTTGAATATAATCAAACTCTATACCCTCCCTACCAAGTTCATCTCGCAAATCCCCGTATAATCTATTAACGTCCAGACCTAATCTTTGCGAATCTTCCTCTAATTGGCTTAATAATTCAAGCCTTTTTTGTTTCTTGTCGTCACACATAGTCAAACACAAGTATCTTCAAAATTATTCTGTGTTTATTCGCTAGTCCACCTGGAAATAATCCTGTAGTTCTAGCTTGAGTAAAGGTATATAGAATCATTAATGTTAATCATATGATTCTTTTTATTTGATAAAAAGAAAGATAGTTCAAGTCATTTTAAATGTCAAGCAGAAAACAATCAAAACTAAAAAAATGCATATTTACAACAAAATATATTGAAAAAAGATTGTCAAACAACTATGTAGTTTGACAATAGTAAATAAATAAAATATTGACAATTATTCTTCATTTTTTTATCAACACAAATTGAAAATTATTCTTCATTTTTAACCAACATAATTGGTTGTCACTTCTAACTGGTAGATGTAGATTTAAATCAGTCCGAAAACACTGTTACTTTTGTTGTTTGTTAACAGTTTTTTCATCTACCAAAAGGAGTAAATACAAATTGAAAAAACTAATAGTTACTGGGAGTTTATTAACAGTAAGTATGTTCGGCATTGCGCCGGTTGCTATTGCGGAACCTACCGAAAGTAGGCAGAAAACATCTTACGAGATGTGCATAGGATCTGCAAATAGCGAATTCATCAACTGCGAATTAGAAGCTGGGAAAAATGCAATAAAGAGTGGAGGTATCACTTTTACAGCCACATATGGAATTCCCCAAGTGCGAGCGACAGCCGCTGGAGCAGTCGCTGGAGCAACGCTTTTATATGAAACAGCGGAGTGTAGCGGGGAATACATAGCAAGAAGAGTTGAGTGTAAGGCAGAAGAAGAGGAAAGAAGTGTTAGAAGAAGAAGAGTTTCTCGCCGTAGAAGAGCCAGAAGAAATAGGCACTAACTACTGGATTTTGATTCAATTTCTATTCCAAATCAGCTTTTCGGATTTGGAATATCATCTCTACGTTAGTTTTTTTTCGTAATTTCTCGCCTAATTAATTTTTAAGGAGTTCAATCATGTTTGGATTATCTGTAAAACCATTTTTTGGTTTTCTTGTTGCTAGCTTAATAAGTTTTATTTCTGGAGCACCAGCAGCGTTTGCCAACCCTTATGCTGGATTTGGCTCAACTTTCGAGATGGAAAGTCCGACCTGTAATAGGACTCCTGTGTCTGATTATTTTGAGTCAGAAGTAGAGGCAAAAGAAAACGACTCCGGTTCTACAGCAGAGTCTAATAAAAACAAAGAAAGCCAAGAGATTAACAGAGAGACCAAAAAATCTGGTAGTGGTAGCATCTGGATTCTCAAGGGGAAGGGAGAATCAAGCAGCACCAGTTCAAATAAAGCAGGTTCTCTCTCTGAAAATAAATTTGAGTCAGATTGGAATAGAAATCGGGATTCTTCTGAACTCAAGAAGGAAAAAGTTCACCGCGATGATAATTTTATAACTAATTGTGACTCTTTTAACAAAGCAGCTGCAGAAAGTAATCAGGCATTGTATAAGGGAATAGCTCAAACATATATAGCCAGTGTAAATGCTGATAGAGACGAAAACATTGCTTCTATCAATGCCGACATGAAAAAGAACATCAATTATGAGCAACAAGTTACCCATCGGCTTGCTATAAAAACCTCTGCAGACGTAAAAATGAGCGAAATCAACATGCAAAGCAATTTTGCTTTAGCTCAATTCTACAGCCATCTGGGCTTACAGCCCCAAGGTGGACAGCAATAGAAATTAAATGACTAGACGAGCGGGAATTTCCCGCTCAATCCATTGCTTGGATTACTTCTTCAAATCCGTTTCTTTCCTACATTTTTTATTCTCAGGTGAATCTCATGAAAGAATTTAAAGAGTCTTTTGTAGCTCTATTTGGTTCTATCCTTTTTTTCTTTGCTGCTTTTTCTTCATCGGCTCTTGCAAAGGATGTTAACACCAACGAAATTGCTGAAAAATCTTACTCGCAAACTATCAACATAGAATCTATAGTGGTTGCATTCCCCAACAATGTTGAATTTGATGCAGGTGGAGGCAAGCCAAGACCAGTAGTTTTATATATCGTCGAATCAGTCTATAGCAATCAGGGAAAATTAGTTATAAGAAAAGGAAGTAGGATAGAAGCGGTACTAGTTCCCGTGGGTAAAGGTAAACAGAAGGGAACAACGATTGTTGCTAAAACTTTAGTCATGAACGGTAAATCATACCCACTTAATGCAACTGCCAGCACCATAATTCCTGCTAATAAGATTCCTAGAAGAAGCCGCATGGAACAAGCAGCAAACTATAGTTCATCCTTTGCTCGCTTCTCACCGATGTATACCAGTTTCACTGGTGGCACGGAAAGCTCAGAATTTTTAAGAAATACATTGGTATTTCAAAGTATAGGTGCTGTTGCTGGCTATTTAACTCCTCGTTCTATTCTTGCGTCAAGGATTCCCCAGGGAAGCGAACACGTACTTCACTTGCAACAGCCTCTAAGTTTAGATACAAGCCAGAATATACCTGTCATTGCAAATGATTCATCAACTCCACAGAAAAAAAATCAATTTTCTTTCCAGGACAAAGAACAATACGATGAGTTGGTTCAAAAGGTTTTAGTAGCCTACCAACAGAAAGCAATTTCTCAAATTCAAGCCAGACATATTTTGGAAAATGCCAATCAGTACGTAAGGACTGAGGTCAACCCAATACTCTACCCAGACGAAAATCTACGTAGGCAGGTTTCTCAACTTATTGGTTTTAAATACGCTATCGACCAAAAGCGAAGCCCAACATCCGTAAATTAATATCTACCAATTACCCAATTAACCAATCGATACTTCTTTTATTGCTCCTCTCACTTTGATTATTACTGAGTTACGCCTAATACGAAAGAGTAAAGCTGATAACTTTATCGCTTTCTTTAACAATTCGTCTTAGGCGTAATTTTAATAGTTTATTCCCACAGAAAATCAACCCCAACTAACAATTTATTGGTTTATGATTCGTCGTCACTCTAACTTTTGGATTCATCGTTTCTCGCGCTTGCTAATTGCAGGTATTGCTTCTTGTGGTGCTTTAATTACGGGTTATCTGACTATAGTCAAACTAAGCGGAAAACAAGTTGCTTGCGGTATTTCGACTGCTGGATGTAATAGCGTTTTAACAAGCCCTTGGGCAGAAATTTTTGGACAGCCACTAACTTTATTTGGATTCCTAGCATATTTCAGTATCATGGTATTCGCCGTTACACCTTTTATTTTTAAAGGTAGAGGAACCAAGGAACAGTACCAGAAAATAGAAAACTTGACATGGACGTTTCTATTGATAGGCTCGATTTCCATGACGGTTTTCAGCGGCTATTTAATGTACGTATTATTTAGCCAAATCCAAACTGTTTGTCCCTACTGCATCGCATCGGCTCTATTTTCTTTAACCATGCTGGTGCTGACAATCTATGGACGCAATTGGGAAGATATCGGACAAATTTTCTTTATCGCAATTATTGTGGGAATGGTAACGCTGGTAGGTACATTAGGTGTTTATGCTGATGTAGGTAATGCTCCTAAAACCCCTAAATTACCCGTTCAAGAAAGCGGAGCAATCAGTTTTTACCCGACTAGAGAAAATCCTCCTCAACCTGGAGTTGGCTGGGAAATTACCACGACTTCCGGAGCAGCAGAAATAGCATTAGCGCGTCATCTCAAAGGAATTGAAGCTAAAGAATACATTGCTTGGTGGTGTCCTCACTGTCACGAGCAAAAACTGTTATTTGGTGAAGAAGCTTATCGAGAAGTTCCCCATACAGATTGTGCAGATGCCGATAATCCTAACAATCAAAAATCGGAGTGCAAAAAAGCTGGTATTCAAAGCTACCCTACCTGGAGAATAAAAGGTAAAACTTATATGGGAGCGCAGAGTCTTGAGAAATTAGCTGTCCTTTCGGGTTATAAAGGCTCGACTAACTTCAAGTACCATCTGCGTCGCTAAGACAATTCGACTTATTGGTCTGAAAAGTACAGAAATTGGACTTGATTTAGTCAACTGAGGTATTCGCTTCAGTTGTTTAAAAATCCAAGATAAACTTGTGGATTATTTTCTTACTTCTGATTAAAACATCGTATTTTCAATGCATATAGCCGCTGTTGCTGTACAAGTCGGTTGCTCAAGGGAGGTTCTCGGATTTTTATTCGCTCGCTATCGCACGCGGTGCGTGCGAATACAATCATACTGAGAATACTTTTTACATTCAAGTTTACGTAGTGACTTTGTATTCTAGGACGTTATTGCAAAGATACATTTTAAAGAACGGGAAATTAACACAGATTATTTCGGAATAATTATTTTTACATAAAGGTTTGGAATTTACTTGATCTAACATCTCTCCTCATTACGTACTTCGTAACAGCCATAAAATAGCATTTAACCCTAAATAGCACGAATGTGGTGGACGACATTCCATCTAAATGCAATTCCGCTCTGACAATGCGGTCATCTTATCGTTCAATCAACCATTACTCGGAAGCTTCGAGCCAAGATTGAACTTTAACAAGTTCATAGTATCCCCCATTGGTCGGGTCTTATGGACGAAAATATTCGGCTTTATGCAGTGAGCAGAATTTCCACACAATAAACTGCATCGGTGCGTATCTGGGATGCCTAAGCCAGGGAGTCAGGGGGGTGACTCCCTGGCTTAGGCATCCACGTATCTTGCGCTTCTGTTTGTGTTGATTAATTTTATCTAAAACTATTCGTTCTAAGTTCTTCGAGGAGTTAGTATCACCAATAAATCGAATATTTTTTTAGTTGGGTCAGCCGAAGGGGGTATCGAAGGAGCGAGAAGTGTGCGCTCCACTGCTGACCATGTTGGCTTTTTTGAGTTTAGCAAGTCTAGCAATCGCGTATGCTATACGATTGAATGTGAATAATAGTTGCCCACATGGGCAACGATACCCCCAACTACACCAATCAACTGGCGGCATTATCCCCCCTCCGGGGGGCGAACGCAGCTTAATTGTTCCGAGCGACAGCAAGGAATCGCCTACGGCGACCCCACGGGGCAAATAAGCGTAGTGAGTATATATATATACTACTATTTTAGGGTAAAACCAGCCGAAATTGGGTTTTGCGGTAGTCGCGTGCAACTGCGACACACAGCAGGTGCAGTTGCGGCACAACCCGACGCTATATAATCGCACTCCGGGATG
>JBCCDM010000217.1:0-10706 GCA_039030795.1 Cyanobacteria bacterium P01_A01_bin.84 | reverse complement strand
GTTTTTGATTTTATCTTTTTTGTGATTCATTTGTACTAAAGGCTGCTCTGGATTTTTGATATCAATGTAATCTATCTCTGTAGAATTAAGTTTTTTTGGTAATTGACGCATCTGTAGAAGTACTTCTATTTGTTTAGGAAATAAAGAGCTAGGTACCCCAAAGTGAACGATTCCTAGTTCCGTTTTCAAAATTAAATTCTTACTATCTTGAAAATTAATTTCCATTACCTTGAGAGAAGTTTGACTAAGAACTTGGTAAATTTGTATCCATTGGGAACGAAGTTTAGGTGTATAACCGTGGACTTTGAGGCTAGGTAATTCGGCTTGTGGATGAAGTGAAGTGTACTTATCTACAGCTATTAGAACTCCATCTGCATCTATTAAGGCAACAGATGATGCTTGCTGTTGTTTTTGATTTTTGTGTTTATTTGAATTAACTTTTGAATTAATTGAAGTACTTGTTGCTAAACCCCCACCATAGGGAATAACCCCAAGGGGATCGGAGTTAGTTATCGCAACAGGTTTTCTTTCTTGAATTTGAACGATTAATTTGGGAGGGAACAGACTACGAGTAACAACAGCTTGAGCAATAAAAGGTTGTTTAAGCAATGACTTTTCAATCCGTCCGGGCTGAATACGCCATAAAGACTGGGGATAAGATAACATCAGTTGCGAACGTATTCTTTCCTGAGAAAAAAACTTATTTCCTGAAATTTTAATTTGTTTGGGAGCTTCTAGCACCCAAATTGGTTGTACTGCAACCCAAAGTAGCCCACCGGCAAAACTGCTGACAGCAAGGGTTCGCCAAATTGATTGAATTATTTTCATTTGTCGCAAGCGGCGTAATTGTTTGCGACGCTCTTTCAAATCTACCTGAGAAACAGATGCAAACTCAGTCATTCAAACCCCTTTCTTGTCTCGAACCTAGTTGTAATTGTGCTAACATCCTTAATTTGATTTGGTCATCGGTACCTGCGGTTATATCTCTGTTCAAGTAATCGTGCAATCTAGTGAAAAAGACTTTAATACCCATGGATAGTGGGAAAAGAGAACTGTCTGATGAATGGGTAAAAAACCGAACTCTAGGGAGTCAACCACTACAGGTAATTCCGGTATATCCTAGGGCAACGTTGCAACCAACCGGCACTCAAAATTCAAAATCCTTGCTATATAAGCATTTTTTCGATTTTAAATGGGTAGTTTAGTTCATTGATGCCCCGTTGTACTAGGTCAGTGCAATACAAAAACTATAAGAACATGGAAGCAGAGAATCCTATATCTTTATTTTATGAATCAGTTTAGAAGTACTTCACTAAAGCAAAACTTTTTACATTAGTAACACTCTACAGTAAGCTTCTGAAAAAAGTATGTGATATTTACACTCTCTAGATAAAAATAGCTAAAGATGATAAGTACTTATATGAAAAGAGTGATATTAATTACAAATTATTCACTTAAAAGCTAAATTGAAATATACAACTGCTAAATAATCAATATCAAAAATAGTATCCGGGAAATTATTTAGTGGGTATTATGCAGAACATTTATTAAACATAGGTTATAACTTACTTGAATATATGGATTTGCTATCCTGGATTACCCGTAGTTGATTTCATGTAAAAAATAAATGTTGTCAAAAGTTCAAAAACAGCTGTAAAAAAGATTATTGCTTACTAAATCGGGGGAAAATCATACGTGACCGTTATCAAATCAGTTTTACAACCGATTTTACCTTCTTGAAAATACAGATATTCATATATCTTTTTTCATAAATACTGTTAGCTTACTACGTAAGTAATAAGGTAAATATAATAACAGCGTCACTGAGATTTATTGCCAGCTAAAGCAGTTTGTATATCAAAAATACAAATTTTATTGCATCTACATGAGAAGTACACTTAACTTATCGCGTTTTTTTAAAGCCTGTAACCCAAGTAAAACCCTAGTTATAGGTAATCCTGTCGATAGACAGTACTATATAGATTTTGCTGATGTCCGGGGCTGTAAAATAGTTGAAGAATTGCAGCGAACTATTTCTCGCATCTCTCCAGATGAACCCACGTGTCAGTTGTTTACTGGTCACATTGGTTGTGGTAAATCTACGGAATTGCAGCGTTTGAAAGCAGAACTAGAAATAGCTGGCTTTCATGTGGTTTATTTTGAATCCAGTCAAGACTTAGATATGGCTGATATAGATGTCAGCGATATTTTACTGAGTGTTGCTCGTCAGGTTAGTGCTTCCTTAGAAAAAATTGGTATTAAAATTAAACCCGGTTACTTTGGGAATTTGTTTAAAGAAATAAGTGATATTTTACATAGTTCTATAGAGATTGGAGAAGCAGAACTTTCTTTAGGAATTGCCAAAATCACAGCTAAAACTAAAGATAGTCCCCAACTCAGAAATCATTTGCGACAATATCTTGAACCCCGTACTAATAGTATTTTACAGGCGATTAACGAAGAAGTTTTAGACAGATCCATAGAACAACTCAAAGCCATGGGGAAAAAAGGCTTAGTTGTAATTGTTGATAACTTAGACAGAGTTGATATGCGTCCAATGCCATCTGGGCGATCGCAGCCAGAATATTTATTTATTGACAGAGGAGAACAGCTACGTCGTCTCAAATGTCACGTAGTGTATACCATTCCTTTGGGATTGATTTTTTCTAATGAATATCAAACTCTAAAAAATCGTTTGGGAGGTGGACTTCCCCCCAAAGTGCTACCGATGGTAAGAGTACGTCAAAGAGATGGTAGCGACTATGAACCGGGAATGAGTTTATTACGTCAGCTAGTTTTAGCAAGAGCTTTTCCAGAAATTCCTTGGAATGCTAGATTTTCTTTGATGGAAGAATTATTTGACCGACCTGAAACTTTAGACCGATTATGTCGTATTAGCGGTGGTCATATTCGTAATTTATTAGGATTACTTTACAGTTGTTTGCAACGACAAGATCCTCCTTTTGCTGAAGAATGTTTAGAAGCAGTAATTAAAGATTATCGCGATGATTTGCTGTTAGCTATTGATGAAGAAGAATGGGAATTGTTGTATCAAGTTGTTGAACAACAAACAGTCAGGGGAGAGGCAGAATATCAAAGATTACTTCGTAGTATGTTTGTATTTGAATATAGAGATCCTAAAGGTCGCTGGTTTGGTATCAGTCCAGCTTTAGCAGAATCGGAAAAAGTATTGAGTTGGGCGATCGCTTAAATAAATCCCCCATTAAAAACCAATAACATCCCTTGTAGAGATTATTGCAGGTTTGCGAGATACACATTATTCGATCGTAAGTTACGCCTAATATGGAGTCTTTCTCTTGTAGTAAGTAGTTATTAGCTTTTGACTGTTAGTTTTTGGCTAATATTCAAAAGCTACAAGCATCAATGTACCTAACGACAATTCAGATAAGACATAAAAGTTTTGGCTCTCTACCCAAGCTATATCTTTCTTCAATTATGACTTCTTTTTTTCCCTAAAACCTATAGAACTTTCCCCTGTTTATGCTTATGAAAGAGGAGCAATTTGCAGCCACGAATGCCATACAAAATCAGAGGTCTACACAAAGATTAGTCCGGTCTATAGAGCTTTCTGAAGGTCAGTTCGCATTGATTCTAGTGCGGTGCAATTATCAGCAATTGCGGGAGCAAGTTCTGCAAAATCTGCGGAATATCACTTCATATATTTACGTGCGCGAACTAACACTATCTCCTGAAAGCAAGGCTTTACATACAGCAATTATTTCTGAATTATTTTTAGACAATCCAGCAGTAGCTTCAGACTCTTCACCTATGGCAGTAATGGTTTTTGGTCTAGAATCTAATTTGGCTTTGGAGGATTTGCTCACAAGTATCAACCAAGCACGAGATATTTACGCTGACACTTTTAACTTCCCAGTAGTACTGTGGCTGCAAGATGAAGTTGCAACTCTACTTTCTAGACTTGCACCAGATTTTAAAAGTTGGGCTGCAACTACTATCAAGTTTGATTTACCACAACAAGAGTTAATAAATTTAGTTAAACAAGAGACAGAATCTTTATTCAATAAGATTTTAGAAGCAGGAACAGAAGAATTTTTATCTAATGCTGCTCTTGATTTAGACCCAAAATCCCAACATCGTCGTGAAATTGAGTCAGTTAGGGGCGACTTAATGCGCTTGTATGGTGTCAAATTAGATACTGGGCTTGATGCAAGTCTAGAATTTGTTTTAGGCAGGGATAATTATGCCAACGACCAAATAGAAGAAGCTTTAGTTCATTATCAACGTAGTTTAGAAGTTTGGCAGTTACTTGCCGATGAAGAAACTAATCGTTCTGCAAAAGAAGTAATCGAGAAACCTATAGAGAATAATAGTTGCGATGACCCCCTGGGGGTCTCGCGAAGCGATCGCCCCCTTGGGATCGCCCAGAGCCATCAGAAGTATGATATTCATTTTACTCCTACCGCCGAATCTAAATCCGATTTGAGTCTGGGTTCAGGAAATACAACTGCTTGTGTGCGGTTAGGAGTAATATTATTCCACCTAGGATTATGTTACCGACGTATGGCAGATTTACGTCCGGGGACAAGTCGGAGTTATTGGCGAGATGCACTGTTATGGTTTAGAAAATGCTTGGATGTATTTGAGAAAGCAGATAGAAAAGATTTAGTTGCCAAATTTATTTTACCTGCTTGTGAAATTTGTCAGCGTTTAGAAGCTTGGAACGAGTTAAAGCAACTCGCCGACAAGTCGTTAAAATTACATCACGAATATGGTAGTAAAGTCCAACTAGCCCAGGATTACGGCTTTTTAGCTACCGTAGCCATAGCTAACACAAATTGGGTACAGGCTTATGAGTTAATTAAAGAAGCACTTTCTCATATAGAGAATACAACTCATCTATCCCGACAACATGAAAGCCAATATCTTTTATTATTAGGTCGCACTCAACAACACTTAGGAGAATGGCAAGAAGCAGTTAATAATTTGGAATGGGCTAAAGTTGTTTGTGAGTTGCAATATGAACCATTCCTATATTTAGAAATTATTTACCAGTTGCGATCGCTCTACTTTTCGGAACGTCACGACTACTTAGAAGCTTTTCGTCTCAAACAAGAGCAAATTCAAATCGAGCATCAATATGGAATCCGGGCTTTTATCGGAGCTAGTCAGTTACAGCCCCAACGTTACAGAATCAATCCATTTTTACAATCACAACAGATTGTTGTGCCTCCAGAAGGAATTGCCTCTGAAATTGCTGTTTCAGGCAGACAAAAAGATATTAACCGCTTGGTTGAAAGAATTACTAGGGCTGATTGTAAACTCACAGTTATTCATGGTCCTAGTGGTGTTGGTAAAAGTTCAATTTTACGGGCTGGTTTAGTTCCTGCACTCAAACAAAAATCAGTCGGGGAACGGAAGGCTTTACCAATTGTAATATCTGTTTATACAGACTGGTTAACGGCTTTAGCTCATGGTTTAAATCAAGTGATTGCTCAAACCGATGTATCTGTCAATTTGGAAATTACTCCTTATTTAGTTTTAGAAAAACTCCAACTACTTTCAGAAAGAAATTACACTATAGTCCTAATTTTTGACCAATTTGAAGAGTTTTTCTTTGTTAGTCAAACGAATAGGCAAAGAACGGCATTCTACAAGTTTTTCAGTCAGTGTTTAAATATTCCTTTTGTCAAAATTTTACTTTCACTGCGAGAAGATTATTTACATTACTTACTCGAATTTGAACGTCATGGAAATGAAAAGGGCGATAGGGTATACGATACAGGGATAATTAATCAGAATATCCTAGATAAAGATATTCGCTATTACTTAGGAAAATTTTCCAAAACCGATGCATCCGAAATTATTTACAGCTTAACTAAGCGTTCTCGTTACGAACTAAGCAACGATTTAGTAGAGCAACTCGTTGAAGATTTAGCTAGGGATGGAGGTAAAGTTCATCCAATTGAATTACAAATAGTTGGGGCTCAATTGCAAGCTGAAAAAATCAACACAGTATGTGAATATCAGCAGAGCGGTGGTTCTCAAAAATTAGTAGAACGCTGGTTAGAGGAAGTTATTAAAGATTGTGGTAGAGAAAACGAACAATTTGCTTGGCAGTTACTATTTGAATTAACTGATGATAAAGGTACGCGACCCTTAAAATCTCGTGCCGAACTGCTTAATGCCCTACTATACGAAATTGAAGATGATTCAGAAGTAATTAGGGAATGGGAAAGCTTAAGTACAACTACAGAAATTGTTTCCAGGTCTACTACAAAAGAGACTTGCAATACTTCAACTGAAGAAATCGTAGCCTCAAGTGCCATTTTAGAACTTATTCTAGAAATTCTGGTTGGCAGTGGACTAGTGTTAAAAGTACGAGAAGCCTCATGCGATCGCTATCAGTTGGTTCACGATTATTTAGTTGTCCCCATTCGTCAAAAAAACAGCTATGGAATCATTGTAGAACTTGAAAAAGTTAGGTATGAAAAAACCCAAGCAGAAGTAGCTCAACAACTCAGCCAAAATCAACTAAATTCAGTAGTGCACCGTCGCTTAAAAGAAGCACGTATCGCTGGTAGTGTTCTTGCCGCAATGGTAGGGTGTATCGGTGGATTATGGTGGCAAGCTGATTTTCAAAAAAGAGCAGCACTGCATCAGAGCTTGAGAGCAGAACGAAGTGAAACTAACTTAAAAATTACAGGCTTAACAGTTGCTAGCGAAGCACTTTTTGCTTCTAATAAACAGTTTGATGCTTTACTAGAAAGCTTAAGGGCTTGGCGACAACTAAGACAATCAAAAGGAGTAAAATCAGATACTCAAATCAGAGTGACTCTGGCACTTCAACAAGCAGTTTATGGAGTAACCGAACTTAACCGCTTAGAAGGACATACTGATATCGTTTGGGGATTATCTTTTAGCCCTGATGGTAAGTTATTAGCATCAGGAAGTCTCGATAAAACAATAAAAATCTGGCGCAAGAATGGTTCTTTAATCCAGACACTGGAAGGGCATACTAAAAGCATTACGGGGGTATCTTTTAGCCCCGATGGAAAAATCCTAGCTTCTGCTAGCTTAGATAATACAATTAGGCTGTGGAAACACAATTCAAACCTGAATAAATCTAATTGGGCACCCTATAAAATTCTTAAAGGTCATGCAGATTGGGTTTACGGAGTTGCTTTTAGCCCAGATGGCAAAACTTTAGCTTCCGCCAGTAAAGATGGCACAATCAGACTTTGGAACAATGATGGTAAGTTGCTAAAAATTCTCAGAGGACATCAAGGATGGGTGAATTGGGTGAGCTTTAGTCATGATGGTAAATTCATTGCCTCAGCCAGCGAAGATAAGACAGTAAAGATCTGGCGCAGGAATGGCACCCTAGTATCAACTTTGTCCCAGAGTCGAGATCACCTAACTTTTGTTACTTTTAGCCCTAATGGTAAATACTTGGCTGCTGCGGGTCATGACAATAAAATAAATATTTGGCGACGGGAAAACAGTAAAACTGAAAATAGTTTTATTTTTCGTGCTTATAAAACTCTCGATAAACATACCGGCACAATTTGGAGTCTCAGCTTCTCTCCTGATAGTAAACAATTAGTTTCTGCTGGAGATGATAATTTAATCAATCTTTGGAAGGTACAAAATGGGAAATTACTGAAAACCTTCAAAGGACACAGCGATGCTGTGGCTAGTGTATCTTTTAGCCCTGATGGTAAGCTCCTAGCCTCTGCTAGTTATGACAAAACATTGAAATTGTGGAACTTGAATCCACCAAAATTATCAGTCCTTGAAGGTCACGATGACAGCATTCTCAGCGTCGTCTGGAGTCCTGATGGAAAAATTCTTGCTTCTGGAAGTATTGATAATACAATTAAACTTTGGTTGCGAGAAAAGACTATTAACGGTTTTAAAACCAAACTTTACAAAACTTTAGTAGGGCATACTGATAGGGTAAAAAATATTAGTTTTCATCCTTCAGGTCAGATTTTAGCATCCGCCAGCTATGACAACACAATTAAGTTATGGCGTCAAGATGGTAGTTTAATTAGAACAATTAAAGGACACAAAGATAGCGTTAAAAGTGTAAGCTTTAGTCCTAAAGGCAAATTACTAATTTCTGCGGGTAAAGATAAAACTATCAAGCTTTGGAATTTAGAGGGTAAATTACTCGCAACCTTAGCAGAACATACAGCTTGGATCAATAATGTCGGCTTTAGCCCCGATGGTAAGATATTTGCCTCAGCTAGCGATGACAAAACAATTAAACTCTGGAATCGGCATAATCAAACTCTCAAAACTGTGTTACCTCATGACAGTTGGGTGCTAGGTTTCAGCTTCAGCCCAGACGGTAGTATCCTAGCTTCTGCTAGTTGGGATAATACTATTCGTTTGTGGCGACGGGATGGAACCTTACTAAAAACTTTGTTAAAAGGATACAGCGATAGCGTTAATGCTGTAGACTTTAGTCCCAATAGTGAAATCATCGCAGCAGCTAGCTGGGACAGTACAGTCAAGTTGTGGAGTCGAGACGGGAAATTAATCAAAACCCTTAACGGTCACAATAGCCCTGTATTGAGCGTGAATTTCAGTCCCGACGGCAAGACTTTAGCCTCAGCTAGCGATGATAGCAGCATCATTCTGTGGAATTTGGACTTAAACAACCTTCTTAAACGCGGCTGTCTATGGGTCGGTGACTATCTTAAGTACAACCGTAACGTAGACGGGAGCGATCGCAATCTTTGTGAAGGTGTCCCAGTTTCCCATAATTTCTAATTTGAATCTCCTAAACTAGGATCTACCGCAAATTAGAATCATCCAACATTTTGGATAAAAAAGCTTTCAACCTCATTCTTTCAATATATGGCCAGCCTCCTTCAGCTTCAATTTCCTTTAGCAGTGAGTAAAGTGCTTGGCGATTATCCGGTAAACTTTCTTGAAATACCCCTTCTCTAATCTCTCGGTGCAAATGTTCTACTTGTCGTAATAAAGCTAAAAGTGCAACCGAATCTTTTTCACAAACCTTAACAGCCTCAAAAATTACATTATTTACATCTTGTAATTTAGAATCTAACTTTTTGGAATTCAAACTTTTACCGTTATTCATTACCCTCTTTTCTCAACACTGAGATTAAATGGAATTTACTTAATTAATAAGTAAGTCCCCATTGGAAGGGTAATGTGGGCATTGATAACCACATTACCGAATTTGGTCTTCCAAAGGGATCCTTCTTATGAAGTTGATTGCTACAAAAGAATATTTTTACTTATAAACATCTTTACTTGGGCAAGATTAGAGCAGAAACTGATACTAATTTAGTAATTTCAGTGGCTCTGTTTAATAAGACTTAAAATATGAAGATATTTAGTTTAGTAATGATATTTCTCAGTACTGTGTGAGTTTAACACCTTGGTCTAACAAACGTGATACGTTTAAATATGTCTAGCAGAACTGTCTTATCACTTAAGATATAAATTTTTGAGATCGAGGTAGATTATGAGATTTCGTGCCTTAATTGTTGCACTTTTAGCTTTATGTTTAGGCTTTTTAACTGCATGTAGTGAAGCGCCTACAACACTATCAAGTACCAGTACTCTTACTTATGACCAAATTAGAGGTACAGGGTTAGCAAATAAATGTCCCCAACTTTCAGAAACAAGTCGCGGTTCTATTCCTATTTCATCTGGTGATTCCTATAAGCTCATAGATGTTTGTCTAGAACCAACAAGCTATTTTGTCAAGGAAGAACCAGCAAATAAACGTCAAGAAGCTGAGTTCATATCTGGTAAGTTACTCACCCGTTACACTTCTAGCTTGGATCAAATTCAAGGTAATTTACTTGTTAATAATGACAATAGTCTTACTTTTGAAGAAAAAGAAGGCATGGATTTTCAACCTACTACCGTGAAATTACCTGGTGGTGAGAGTATACCTTTCTTATTTACAATCAAAAACTTAGTTGCTCAAAGTCAACCAAACTTAACCAGTATCAATACCTCTACAGATTTTAAAGGCAGTTTCCGCGTTCCTTCATATCGCGGTGCAACCTTTCTAGATCCAAAAGGTCGTGGTGTTGCTAGTGGTTATGATAATGCCGTTGCTCTTCCTGCTCAAGCAGATGATGAAGAGCTTCTACGTGCGAACACAAAACGCGCTCAGGTTCTTGAAGGAGATATTTCCCTTTCTATTTCTAAAGTTAATAGCGTTACTGGTGAAATTGCTGGCACCTTTGAAAGCGATCAGCCTTCGGATACCGATTTGGGTGCTGGCGATCCCAAGGAAGTCAAAATTCTAGGTTTGTTCTACGGACGGGTAGAACCCAAAGACGCATAGGTATTTTGACGGGGCAAATTAATTAATAAAACAGCCAACTTTTTGGAACCGTAAGATTTTATTCATTGAGGTTAGTTAGAGTGACGCTGTATAAAAAGAAAACCCTGGAGAATAATATCTGTCTCTGCTAGCAGAAGATTGGCTACATTAAATATTTATTTATAACTAAGGGCTGTACGCCCTTTTTTATTGACCTGACTAAGTACAACTTTTGTAAGAAGCGCTTTCTTCGCACCGCTGCTTCCCCTGCCTGCCCTTAACCTGAAGTTCCCCCCATTCGTTTGTACTATGGGGTTTCAAAGCCTTACAGGACTTCAATTTCGCAGGTTAAAACTCTTGTACTACTGGGTACAAATCTTTCAAAAGCTTGTATGATAGGGGTTGTGGC
>JBCCDM010000216.1:0-10727 GCA_039030795.1 Cyanobacteria bacterium P01_A01_bin.84 | reverse complement strand
CCAACTTCTACTCCTTCCTCGATCACAACATGAGCGCCAATATGTACATTTTCATCAATTTTGGCGCTAGGATGAACAACAGCAGTTGGATGAATACTTGCTGGTGGTTGCCAAGGTTGATAAAACAGAGCAATAGTCTGAGCAAATAGTAATCGGGGATTGGATGTTGCTATCCAAACTATATTTCTATTTATTGCTTGCTCTAGTAAAGCTTCATCGTTAGGTAAAATTAAGGCACTAGCATGAGTTTTATTAATAAAGTGCTGGAATTTTGCCCCTTCTACATAACTGATACTACCTGGCTTAGCTTGATCTATTGCAGCTAGTTCAGTAATTTCAGGGTTTAGGTCTTGATTCACACCAAGACTGTTGATATCAGCAGCTTCACCTAATTTATCTATAATTTCGCTAAATTTCATCTATTTTTGTTAGTTCTGATAAATATAAAGTTACTTGAGTTCCTGAATATATTAATAAATACCCAAGTTAGTTGAACATTTCGGCATGGTTCAAATCAAGATTACTTTTTCGATCCTTGCTCTTCCTTCCACCCCCCTGCAATAAATGACCAACAATGAAAACTATTGATTTCTACTATTCTATTGGCAGCCGTTATTCATACCTTGCATCTACTCAAATTAAAATCCTAGAACAAGAATTTGATTGTCAAGTTGTATGGTATCCAATTAATAGCGTGAGGCTGATAAATCTTGGTGGCAGTCCTTTTGAAGGCAAACCTGTTTCTGGACAATACGAATGGAATTACCGGGAACTGGATGCAAAGCGGTGGGCTAAACTTTACGCTATTCCCTACCTTGAACCTCGTGGAAGAGTAAATTTTGACTCTGATTTGTTAGCACGAGCTTGTACAACTGCAAAATTTCTAGGCAAAGTAGAACAGTATAGTCGCTTGTTGTTTAAAGCAATGTTTGAAGATTCATTATCTCAAATAGATGAGAGAGAATGTGTTACCCGTGCAGAAGCGTGTGGGATTTTGGCTAGTGAGTTTCAAAGCTTACTTACAGCAAAAGAGACAGTGAACCAACTTAATGCAACAATTAATCGTGCATTAGAGTCTAGAGTATTTGGCGTTCCCACATTTATTGTTTCAGAAGAACTTTTTTGGGGAAATGACCGAATTATTTTGTTACGCGATCACCTGAAAACAATAAGTTGAGTGAATAAAGACGAATAATCTCGATAGCACACGGAAATTAATTGGTATAAGTCCTAAGAATGATTATAACAGGACTTACGCAACGAAGATCTGTCATTGCGACCGGAACGTAGTGTAGGGTTCGCGTAGCGTCTCCGTGAGGAGAAGCAATCCCAGAATTCATGCGATTACGTCGCTATCGCTCGTAATGACCAGATTACGTTACTTTTGCGTAAGTCCTATATAAAATACAAAAACAGAGACGCAAAGCATTACGTCCCTAAGAAAAACTATTAATAACCTCAAATATTATTTTTTGAGCAACATATAATATAGTGAGCCATTTCCACCAGTAACACCTGCGCGATCGCCTGCTGATTTACCACTACCCATAAAATAGTCTACTCTTCCTGGACCTTTGATGGCGCTACCTGTATCTTGGTCGAGTACAAAACGACTTACTCGACGATACTGCAAGCCATATCTAGTACGATAAGGAAAAGAAGCATTAACTACTGCTAATGCTCCAGGTGGCATTAGGGATTTATCAGTAGCAATAGAACGTTCTGCTGTTACAGGTACACCAATACTTCCTGTCGCTGGTACTTTACCTTTATCCCTAAAGAATACAAATCTTTCCCAACGTGGTAAATATTCATCCATATCTTTGGGATTACGTCGAAAATGATTCAAAATACCAGGCATGGTGGCATTTTTGCGGGCAAGTCTACCATCTTTGATTAATTCTTTACCAATACTTGTCCAAGGATAACTTGTAGCCTTAGCGTAACCAATATTGGTAGTTGTACCATCAGTAAGTTTCAGTTGGGCTGAACCTTGAATATGAATCATATACGCATCTAAGCGATCGCGAAACCAAAATAGTTCTAAACCTTTAAGTCTGCTTTTGTTCCCTAATAAACCGTTTTTACCTTCTAATTCCAAACGTTTGGGATGTGGTTGTTCCCACTGCTCAAAATCAGTAGGTAATCTGTAAATAGGATACTTGTAAACAGATGTTCGCTTGCGACTAGCTCTGTAAACTGGTTCGTAGTAAGCAGTAAACTTAACAGTTCCTTTATTATCGTTACCTACTGACTTATAAAAAGTAAACTCGCGACGAACCGCATCTTGTAAAGCTTGAGCTGATTTAGATTTAATTACCAACTGACGAAAACGTACCAAACTACGACGCACCCGGTCTCTAGTAATCCCTTTTACCGGATAATTCGCATATTTTCGGCGAGCTGTGTTGGTTGTAAGGTACCACAAACTATGGTCAATAGACCTTATCAATGCCCACTTATCACCACGTCTTGTATAACTGTCCCAAAATAGTTGGGAATCCCACCCTAAACAAGCGTGTCGGGGTTTACATTCAAACCCCAAGTTGATTGGCTTGAGTACGGGGGATAATACTCTCGGTTTGCTCGGGACTTTCGGTAATGGTAGCGGTTGCCTTCTCGGTAAGCTTCTTGGTAAACTTCTTGGTAAACTTCTCGGCTGAGTTGGTATTACTATCGGTGCTCTCACAGGGATAGAAGATTGGGCAAAAACCGATAAAACCGGGCTAACAATAGCTATTCCTAAACTTAAAGAAACCAAAGCAAACTTTATTTTCATTTTTTATGCAAATCTTTCCACACTAGAGCTAAATATAGGTTCCACTCGGATTGCTAATACCCGTGATGGACGTATTACCATATACTCCCCCTGAATATTTTTTATTGGGACATTCATGAAGTCATTAGAGGCAGACTTAGGCATTAGTTCGCCACTGTACCACTTCTGAAAATCCTGGATTGTAGGGAATTTCACCTCTTCTCTATGTCCACCGTCTAGCATCAGATGTACAGAAATTTCACTTGGAGTTCTAGGCATAGTGTTGAATTATTTGAAACATATCCAACACTTTTTTAACCTTACAACCCGAGAATGGGAAGAGGTAGGGGGGAGAAGAAAAGCAAAAAAGCTAATATAAAACTAATGTTTTTCTTTTCTTTATCACACTTGACGCTTCTGTGCCTAAAAACAGTTCCCCCATCTAAAAATTTTTTGTTTCTCAGATTACACTAATCATATAACTTTCAATATCAAAGATTGATTTTTAATTTTCCATGAAGTGATGTATTTTTATACGGGGATTCTCGGAGAGAATAAATTTTTGGCATCATCCTATACTAGGAAACCATTTTTAGCTTAAGAAGCTTAAGTGTTATGGGAGAACTTCTAACTAGCACATTTTACAACCCCATTCATCAAGGGTTTGAGGATTTAAAAAAAACGTGCTAGTGCAGTGTAGCTTAAATAACGCACCCATTTTTTAGACTCAAATTTATTCTCACGATTAGATTTTATAGTAGATTTTATATGGGTATCTGACTTACATCAAACCGTACTAGTTTCATTGATTGCGAGGTGGAGTTGAATTAATGCAGCAATTTCCACCTTCTGGTGTGGGTTGCTCAAATCTTGCACTTATAGGTATGAATAATGAGATAAAAAATAAAGTAACAAATAATACTTATATGAATTTGTTTATAACCCTGAGACTTTCAGCTCACGGGGGGTCGTGAATACTAAATATTGGGCGAGACATTTCTGTTAGACAATACCCAGCCCCAATCAAGAAATCTCTGAATTTTATTTCGCTATTTTAGTAATATAAGAATCAATTTTTATTCTTATATTATTATTGGAAACTATTCTTGTTTCTAACTTGATAATAGAAATTATAGGGGTGTTTTTAAAAATCCGTAGAGCAGTTCTATCTAAATACTAATAATAGCCTTACCCTGGAAGTTAGGAATTAAATAATGGACTTCGCGAAAAACAAAATACCCAATCATATTGAATTAAGAGGGTAGAGTTTGGGAATAACGAGGGAAAGACGAATAAAGGAAAGAACAAAAGAACAGCCAATAAGGTGTAAGTCTAGATAATTTATTTCTTCGTATTCCCTAATCAAGTTTTTTATTTACTACTAGTATAAGATTTTTGAATAAAGAAACTCTATATTGTTTATTAATATAACAAACTATACATAAAAAAGAATCATAAAAAAATAATGTATTATATTTTAATATAGTGAACTTTGATTAAGAAAATAATCATTTAAAAACTTGAAATGCTAAATTAATAATTGAAGCTTATAAAAGCTTCCCTGACAGACACAAACAGACAGCTAGAAAATATAAATTAAATCTTTGAGAGGTAAAAACGCTGTTAAATCTATATCTGTCTCGAAAACTAACAACAACACCTAAAACGAAAGGTTATATTTCCTCAACTGTGGCAAGATTGAGGGCACTGTAATTAATATGTAATTAAGACAAGCAATCGTCACTATTGCAATTAATTTCATCCCTACCTAGGCTAGATTTATGAGAGGAAACCCCTAGCCGAATAGTTATTAGGTGTTGTTTGTTATAAACTGTTACCGCATTAAAAATGTACGAAAGTGAGGCATTTATTCAAAAAGCAGCGCGCAGTGTATAAGAAGATCATCTGTAGCAGTCACAGAGAAGTAAAGAAAAAGGCAAAGCAAAAATTTAATCATATCAAAATATACAAGATCAAAATATACGACTACAGATTAAAAGCACAATAGCTTACCTTAGCTCAACCAGGTGTAAGCTTATAAAAAGTAACAGCGTTTTCCAATAGCGACCTATGTCCATAATTGCTCTGCGAGCATGGTACTTACAAGACTACGAACCTATTCCAGAATTAGAGAAGCGTCCCCCAGATATTCGTCTCAGTAAAAAAAGTCTTTTGAAAACAGGGTTAAGGGCAGATTTTTTAGAAGATAGCGAGGAAATTAAAAATGCAGAATGGTTTTGGCGCTATTTAGAAGGAGAAAATATTGAGTTTTATATTGAAGGTAGTGGTTGCTACTGCGTATCTAATATTGATTTAATTAGCCATGAGATTTACTTTACCAAACAATCTTTGCTATCTCAGTTAGAACCGATAATTTTTCTATGTACTCAGCAAGAATATTCTACAGCCAGCGAGAATTTACGAGAAGCTTTACTGATAAGTTTAGAGAAATTAAATTTGCGATCGCGTATTCCTTTAACATTATTTGAATCATACAGAAGTAAGGATAACCCAGCCAGACTAAGTCGCACAACACTACGTAAGATTCGTAAAAGTCTGCTATTTATTGCTGATGTAACTCCCATTGCAAGTATAGAAAACGAAGAAGATAAAAAGTTAGTTCCCAGTCCTCAAGTTTGTATTGAAATTGGTTATGCAATGCAAAGTAAAAGGTCTGAGCAAATTCTTCTTTCTCAAATGGAGCGTCCAGAATTACCAGGGCAATTTCCTTTCGATTTACCGCAAACGCAAATTTTACAATTTAAGACTGAGAATGAAATCAAGAAAATTTTACCAAAAGCCATTGAAATTCAGCTAACACGGTTTAAATTATTCACATAATCCACTCTCTTTCATCGCTTTTCCTATCAAGAAGCATGGGTCTTAATGCTATGGCTATCTTTTTTAGGGTAATAACACCGAACTAAGGTTATATAGAGACTTCTGATATTATCTTTTTTTCCAAACACAAAGTAGTAAGCTTTAAAAATTCTGTATTAATTTTTAGGTCGGCTTGGAGAAAATAGCTTTATTTTTACGTAATCTCTAAGCGGTTTGGTCATCTTTGTATATTAATTTACCAATAGCTAATATAATCCAATCTTTTAGCAGTAATACAAAAAAAACAATGATGTAACATAAAGCACATATTATTAAGTGTATATACTATTCGCATTAAGATTGAGATGAAATGATGTTTAAGAAATACCTTAAAAGTAAACTGAGTATAAATCAAATTATATTTATTTTTTGCTGTACTATTTTACAACGGATAAAGATAATTATGTGATGCTTGAGAAACTTTTGCATGAATATCTGATTAAGATGTCTAGAGTGGCACCCTTTAACAGAAGTTAAGAAAACACCCCGTCAGGTCTTCAAGAGCCATAGAAAGTTTTGATGAATTTCTTATTTTGACCTCTCTGAGTTAAGTTTTCCATTCTCTCATCATTAGGAGACCCAGAACCTTCTGAAGTTTTATTTAAGTCAAGCTATTAAGCTGACAAATACAAATTTAAATATAAATATTTTCTTAACTTTCATTAAATATTCAAATAAAAAATATAGCGAATCAACAACTCTTGATTCATTACTTTTGGACGACAAAATATGCACTTAGGTAGATGTAGAACCTATAGCCCCGTAACATAAAATACAGTTATTAGCATACGTGTAATTGCCAAAAGACAGGTTATCCCGCAAAAACCATAGATGCGGTTAAGCAACTTCAATGTTAGACGTCAACCGCTTGAGTCGAAAGGACTTAAATCACATCTCATCTAACTTATTTATTGCGCAAGCTGCAAGCACTTTAGTCATTGCGATTGGTTGCTTAGGGCTTCTGAATAAATCATTGCAGTTAGAAAGTTTTTTAGAAGCCCTAAAAAATTTAGTATTGATGAAACAAGATGTAGCAGTATGCTTCATTTTTTCTGGAATTTCTTTATGTTTATCTGTTGTGCTCCGTAGAGAGGCAGCATACAGTCGTGTAAAACCATCAACAAACCCCTGGCATAGGCGATACACTCGAGAAGTATCCGCGACGCGATCGCAGCAGGAGTCGTTAATTGGTTTTCCCCTTCATTTTGACTTATCCCAAGGCTCGCAATATCTCAGGTTTTGTGCTGGAATTTGTGCAATTACTATTTTTGTAATTGCTTCATTTAGTTTATTTCAGCATTTCTTGATTTGGGATACTAAAATTTACACGTTACATTTGAGTGAGGAATTTCACTCAAGTGGAATGGGTCTGAACAGTGGGTTTAACTTTATCCTGATTGCTATATCCTTAGGATTATTGAGCCGAAATAAGCATGAAGCTAGTTTGTGGTACGTACAGATTCTGGCGCTGATTGCAGGTTTAGTATCTTGGTTATCCCTAATAGTTTACGTGTATCAAGTAAAACAACTGTATGGAGTTTCTATCTACGCTTCAATGACACTGCATACAGCCCTAACATTTACTATCTTATGTGCCGGTATTTTATGGGTAAGAGCAGACAGAGGATTTATGCGATCGCTCACCAAAAGTAATTATGATAGCCGGATGATACGTAGGTGGTTAATCTTAGAGATTTGCCTACCAGTAATTGCAGGATGGTTGGTAATTCAGGGTCATCAAGCGGGAATTTATGGGGTTGCATTTGCCCTAGCTATTTTTGCGATCGCAGTAATTATTATTTTTACCGGCTTGATATGGCAATGTGCCAATCAGTTAGAAAAACTAACCCGTCAACGCGATCGCGCCCGAAAAACCTTGCTGAATCACGAAAAAAAGCTCAGGGGTTTTGTAGATGCGAACGTCATTGGGATTTTATTTGGAGACATTTACGGTAGTATTCACGAAGCAAATGAAGAGTTTTTACGCATCATTGGTTATGCTCGCTCGGATCTAGTATCGGGAAACTTAAATTGGACAGATATTACCCCTCCAGAGTATCTACATTTAGACGAGCAGGGTATTGCAGCTGCTAGAGAGAATGGTGCTTGTAATCCCTATGAAAAAGAATTTATTCGTAAAGACGGAACCAGAGTTTCGGTATTAATAGGTTATGCATTATCAGGAGAAAAGCAAGAAGAATCTGTAGCCTTTATCTTAGACTTGAGTCAGTGCAAACAGACCGAAGAAGCCTTACGTCAAAGCGAGCAGCGTTTTCGTTTAGCTGTAGATAACTTTCCCGATGCTTTCGCTATCTACGATGCTCAAAGAAAATTTCAGTTTGTTAATTTAGCTGCACAACAACTGATGGGCAAGCCAAAGGATGATATCTTGGGACACACTGATGAAGAAGTTTTATCAACATCAATTACTCAAACTTATTTACCAAGTCTGATAACTGCACAACAGACTTTAGAAGCGCAAACCATAGAAGCTACAGTTAACTCACCAGAACTTGGTAAACTTACTCTTTCCCTCAAATACGTTCCAGTATTAGATGAGAATGGCGAAATATACCAAATACTAGCATTCGGAGACGATATTACCCTACGCAAGCAAGCCCAAGATACCCTAGAAAATCAGCAAAAATGGCTAGAAGATGTTTTAAATATGATGCCTACACCCTTGCAATTAATTGAACCAAAAACCGCAAGAGTACTTTTTGCAAATAGAGCTGCTAGCGAATTAAATAATACATCCTACTCTGCTGATGAAAATAACTATAGCAATGCTCAAGGACACCCCCTAACTAAAGAACAAATGCCAATTCAAAGGGTCGCAAGGGGAGAAAAATTGGATGGCTTTGAAATGGACTGGTATACCCCTGAAATTACCCGTTCTCTGTTATTTTTTGCCGATACCTTGCCAGAAATGCATGGACATCCGGCTGTTTGTGTATCAATTTTTCAAGATATTAGTAAACTTAAACAAGTAGAAAAAGCTTTGTCTTTAGGTTACGAGCGACAAAAATTTCTATTTGAAACAGCTAGTGGCTTATTATCATCCCAAGAACCTAAAGAATTTATAGACCAATTGTTCCATAAATTAGCCGAACAAATTAATTTAGATTATTACTTCTACTATGTAGTTACAGATGACCCGGACTTAATGCGGTTAATTGCCCATAGAGGCATAAATAAGGAAATTATTAACCAAATAGAGCAAATTCACATTGGTGAGCAAATATGTGGGACCGTAGCAGCAGAACGTCATCCTATTGCTCTAGAAAACTTACAGCAATCGAGAGACCCCCAAACAGAAAATGCTCGTTCCATAGGAATTGCAGCCTACTACGGATATCCGATTCTAGTTCAAGGAAAACTGTTAGGAACTATTTCCTTTGCTAGTCGTACCCGTACTAGCTTTAGTTCCAACGAACTAGGAATGATGCAAGCAGTATGCGACCAAATAGCGATCGCTTCCGAACGTCTACATTTAATTCACTCACTTCAGCAACAAACCGAGCAACTACAAGCAGCAAACCGTTTCAAAGATGAATTTTTAGCTGTACTATCCCATGAATTGCGATCGCCCCTCAATAGCATTCTTGGTTGGTCTCAACTACTGCGTTCTCACAAGCAACTAGACGTTGACAAACGTACCCAAGCTTTAGAAACCATTGAACGTAACGCCAAAGTTCAAACTAGATTAGTAGATGACTTATTAGATATATCCCGGATGATTACCGGTAAACTGCATCTAGAGGTTAGTCATTGCAACCTCACAAAAATCATCAAAAAAGCAATAGTTGCAAATAAACTTGCAGCTCAAGCCAAAGGGATAAGTATTCAAACTCAAATACAACCAGATATTGAAGATATTCCAGGCGATCGCGAACGCTTACAGCAAGTAGTCTGGAACTTACTTTCTAATGCCATCAAATTTACTCCTGAAGGAGGTTGTGTAGAAATTAAACTAGATAAAATAGCCCCTCAAGAGCTATTGTCAACTACTTATGTTCAAATTCAAGTCAGCGACACAGGAGTTGGGATACCTTCCGAACGTCTTCCTTTCATCTTTGAACGCTTCTATCAAGCCGATATATCCACCACCAGAGCCTACGGAGGACTGGGATTAGGACTAGCGATCGCTCGTCACATCGTAGAATTACACGGCGGATCAGTAAAAGTTACTAGTCTGGGAATGGGTAAAGGTGCCACCTTTACAGTTAACTTACCCATTAAGAGTATTTGAAATACTTTTAAAGTGGTTTTCATTTCCGAAATCAACGAATAATACCCTGTATTAAAAGAAAACAAATACGCAAAAAATCAAGCGTAATTTTACTACCATTTTGAATAATAGATGTCATTATTATTGGTTTTTTTCTCAAAAAATCGACTATTTATAATCACAACTATTTAATACAACTATCTAGTTATCCATCATCTAGAAATCTTCTGAAAATATTGTGTGGGTAGATTATTGAAAATGCTCTCATTTTCCCATAAATACAATTCTCTGTGCAAATAGATAATATAGCACTAGCAGTATAGACATCTGAATACTTCTTCTCCGGAGGGAATTTGGGGGATCCACATTACTTCAATCGGGAGAAAGGGGTAGTCTACCCCAATTCTTTCTTCTTGAAAAACGTCCTAACCCCACAGCGTAACCCTATATATCTATTTGACATAAATCAAATGTAAATCAAGTATTAAAAATCCTTATCCTAACCAGGTATTTACTATGATTAATCTTCTTAATCCACTGGATAAACTCTCAAGAGATAACTTCCCAAATAAATCGCAACCAATATTTAGAAGTACAAATAAATTTTTACAGGATATTATTGAAAACTTAGACGACGGCGTAATAATTTTGAATCAACAAAAAGTACTTTATATAAATCTAAAAGCTAATAAGATACTTTCAAAAATTCAACAAAATACATCTACCATTTGGCATATATGTCAATCATTAATTAAAAATCAGAATACACTGTTTCAAAATTATGCTGTCTTATCAGATGAAGTTACAGCTAGTAAGAATCAGATTATTAGAATCAGAGCTAGAAAGTTAGAATTATCT
>JBCCDM010000215.1:0-10777 GCA_039030795.1 Cyanobacteria bacterium P01_A01_bin.84 | reverse complement strand
TTGGGTGAACCTTGGGCGCCGAATCATTTGATGTTCAAACACATAGTCTTTCTCGACATATTCAAATTCGCCACTTGATAATTTTATTATCTCGTATCACAAGGTAATAAAAATGGTGTAACCAAAGTTTTTTTCAAAAATCAAAAATCAAAATTCAATATTCAATATTCAATATTCAATATTCAAAATTCAAATATTCATCTTATATAAAGCGAAATGATAGCTGACATTCAATCAAAGCATCGTCAAGGAAAATCTCAAATAATAGATCCTTGGTTGCTAATAGCGATCGCTTGCTTTGTGATTTTGGCTTATTTAAATTGGGGTAAGCTAGAATTTCCGATTATTGATATTGGACATGAGATAGAACCACCTGCTCGTCTTCTGAATGGAGAAGTCCTTTATGGTGATGTTGAAAGTTATTATGGTCCTCTTGCTTACTACCTGAATGCTTTATTTATTCTAGTGTTTGGGCATCATTTGGAAATATTTTATATTATTGGTCTGACATTAACCCTAGCGATCGCTTTATTATTTTATCGTTTGGCAAAGGGATTAATGAATCCTCCTTGGGCTGCCTTGAGTACTGTATGTATGTTAATTTACTGTGCTGTTGGTCCTAGTATATTTAATTTTATTGTCCCTTACAGTTATGGGGCAGTTTACGCTATTTTATTTAGTTTTATAGCTTTTACTTGTCTAGAATTTTATAGTAAAAATTATCGCCCACAATGGATTATAGTTGCAGCGATCGCTTGCGGATTGGCTGGTATTTCTAAACAAGAATATGGAGTGGCTGCAATAATAGCAGTATGGGTGGGAGTTAATCTTGGTTTCTCTGGTAAATTTATGACCAGGATTTACCATAATTTATTGTTAATAGTCGTTACACTCGCTTGTGTTTTCGTTCCTCTTTTAATACTTGCACAAGTAGTACCGTGGGAGCAAATTCAAAATTCTTTACTACCACTATCCAAGTCTAAAATTCTGATTGATAGCGGTATGTTTAATATATCACCAGGAAAAACTCTACAAATATGGTGGCGCGGGTTTAAAGTTTTTTTACCTGTATCCTTAATTGTATTAACTGCTGTAGGTATATCTGAATGGCTATTAAAACGTAAAATAGTAAATAAATGGAGGAAATTAAATTATTTTTGGGCATTAGCGCTTAGTTTTAGCATTTCTCTACTATTAATCACCCTATTAAGCCGTTTACCATTTTTTACTTATTATTCCACTAAAGAAGTCTTTCAACCCTTAGAAAATTTATCTTGGTCCTTACCTGTAATTTCTGGGTGGTTTATATTGACTAGACCGCAGACATCAAAGTATAAAAACGCTCAAACTTTGTGGGTATTATTAGTATTTTCCTTAGTCCTTAATAGCCGTTGGTTGTTTCATATCCATTTTTATGGACTCTACGCAACCACGGTAATTTTGCTATTTTTTGTTTTGCTTTATTACATTAGTGGCAAAATAAATCGAACTGTATGGCATTATTTACTCATCTGCTTGATCATTGCTGGGAGTATTCAATTTAATGAACTGCAACCATACAAGTATGTGGTTAATTCCAATTATGGTACTTTTTATACTAAAGATACAGCCTTAGCCAAAGCATTTAATCAAGCGATCGCAGCAATTAATACTAGCAATGTGAAAGCTGTCCAGGTATTACCCCATGGTCAAATTCTTAACTTCTTAACAAAAACCCACTCACCCAGTCGGGAAACCAATTTTATTCCTGGGGTTCTTCCGACTCCGGAAGCAGAAAAAGATTTCATTGCTCGTATGGAGGCAAAACCAGCAAATCTATTAGTATATGTAGATGTTCCTTTCTATTCTCTCAGTCAAGATTATGACTCTTTAGAAGAAATCAATCCATTAATTCATCAGTGGATTATCCAAGAACATCAATTAGTCCATCAATTTTCTATTGAACCAACCGATTACCCTTGGAATCAAGGAGTTATTCGGATTTATAGTCGTTCTAATTAAATTCTTATGTTTGAAGACTGACGATAGCTCTGATAATTTGATAATTACCAATTACCAATTATAAAAGTTTTTTAAGATAATTTAATTCCAAGTTTCATAATGGCTAATCAAAGCATTCTTACAACCCAAACACCCAATCTTCCAGATGCGAGTGATGGTACTAGCTACGAACTGGGTGTTAAATTTGTCAGCAATCAAGCGGGTCAAGTTGTCGCTATTCGTTATTATAAGTCTCCGAGCGAAACTGGAACTCATACAGGTACGATTTGGAATATGACCGCAGGAAATGCGATCGCAAGTGTTACTTTTGTGGGAGAAAGTGGTTCGGGGTGGCAAGAACAAGCGCTGAACACACCGCTAAATTTACAAGCAGGGGAAACTTATATAGTTTCGGTTAACTGCAATAGTCACTTTTCTCTTACCTACAATGAATTAGCTACTTCTATTACTAATGGTAATCTCAGTACAGTTGTTGGCAATAATGGTGTGTTCGCTGCGATGGGAGTAATGCCTCTGAGTTCTTATAGTAATACCAATTACTATCGAGATATAGTATTTTCACCGACTCCGACTCCAACAATTATTAAAGTTAGTGGTGACGATCAAACTGATACTGAGGGAAATGTTTTACCAAATCCTTTAGTCGTTCAAGTCAATGACAGTAATAGTAATCCCCAAGCTGGAGTCACAGTGGAGTTTGCTGTAACTGCTGGAGGTGGTACCGTTGGGAGTACCAGCGTTGTTACTAATGCAGGTGGTCAAGCTGAAACGACTCTGACATTAGGTTCTACCAATGGAGGTACTCTACCAGTTACCAATACTGTTACAGCTACAGCTACGGGTATTGGTAGCGTTACTTTCAATGCTACAGCTAATTCTGCCAATGCTGCTAACAATCAAACTATATTTGGTAATCAGTCACCTGGTTTGAATAATGCTAATGATGGTAGTAGCTATGAGTTAGGTACAAAGTTTCGCAGTGCTAAAAGCGGTCAAATTAATACTATCCGTTTTTATAAAGCATCCAGCGAAACCGGTACTCATGTAGGTAAAATCTGGTCAGAGGCAGGAATACAGCTAGGAAATGTCACATTTACAGATGAAACTTCCTCAGGCTGGCAAGAACAGAGTCTTAGTAGTCCTATCAGTATTCAAGCTAATACTACTTATATAGTTTCAGTTAACGTCAATAGTCATTTTGCCCTTACCTACGATGCATTAGCTTCCACAGTTACTAGCGGTGACTTGAGTACAGTTGCTGGTAACAATGGTGTCTATGGTAATATCAATACTTTCCCTACCAATTCTTATCGCAATAGTAACTATTTTACAGATATCGTCTTTTTAGCTGGTAGTACTATTACTAAGATAGATGGAGATAATCAGCAAGGTACTGTCAATACTGCCTTACCAACAGCCTTAAAAGTAAAAGTGATTGACGGTAGTGATAATCCCCAATCCGGTGTAACAGTTGATTTCGCCGTTACTGCTGGAGGTGGTACAGTTGACCCTGTGAGTGCTGTAACTAATGGTAATGGAGAAACTAGTACTACATTGACCCTAGGCTCAATACCAAGTGGTCCCAATGATGCCGTAACTGTGACAGCTACAGCCTTAGGTATTGGTAGTGTCACCTTTAGTGCGAAAGCCATTCCCGAAAATGCCAATGATATCTATTTAGAAAATCAAAAGCCTGGTACTACTGCTTGGAAAGTTAATAATAGAGGTACCAACGGAGAAATAGTTGGTTTTGCAACCCAAACGAGTGTTAATAAAGGTGGCTCTTTAGATATAAAAGTTTCTTTGGCAGTTCCGGGAAACTTTAGCATCGATACTTACCGTTTAGGCTATTACCAAGGTCTAGGAGGAAGGTTAGTAAATAGTAGCGGTTCCCTAAGTGGGATTACTCAACCTGCCTATGAACAGACACCAGTAGCTATTAATTCAGCACCTCTAGCGGAGTGTAATTGGTCAACTTCTTATACCCTACAAGTAGGTAATGACTGGACTACCGGTTTATATATAGCCAAGCTTACCGAGCAAGCAAGCGGGGAACAATCGGAAGTATGGTTTGTGGTTCGGGATGATAATGGTGATTCAGATGTTCTATTTCAAAGCAGCTTTACTACTTTTCTTGCCTACAATAGCTTTGGTGATGGCAGTCTATACGGTTATAACAGCCTGAATGGAATTAGAGCATTTAAAGTATCTTATGATACACCATTTGCTCAATCCAGTAAGGATTTTCTAGAATGGAACAGCTTACTACGCTGGGAATATAATATGGTGCGGTGGTTGGAATCACAGAGTTACGATGTCAGTTATGTAACTAATATGGATGTCCACGCTAATTCTTCCCTGTTGCAACAGCATAAAGTGTTTCTATCAGTTGGTCATGATGAATATTGGTCAGAAGGGGAACGTAATCATGTAGAACAAGCCAGAGATGGGAATCAACCAGTCAATTTAGCCTTCTTTTCTGCAAACTCTGCCTATTGGCGGGTGCGGTTTGAAAACTCTACTATTACTGGACAAAGTAATAGAGTCATGGTTTGTTACAAACAAGATGCAACTGCTGGTGAACCTACTGATAAGTGGAGAAGTACTTTAAATAATAGACCAGAGAACGCTTTACTTGGAGTGATGTATACAGGTGATTACGATCAGCTTTACGGTGGTTTTGATTTTGTTGTAACTAATAGTTCCGACCCTTATTATGCTAATACTGGTTTGAATAACGGGGATTATTTGACCCAATTAGTTGGTTTTGAATGGGATGCCAAAATAAATAATGGTGATGCTCCTGGTGGTTTAGTTACTTTGTCAGAATCTCCTGTAATTCCTAAAAATACAGATAAAGACGTACCAGCAGGAACCAACACTCAAATATCCCATGCAGTCCGCTACAGCGCACCTAGCGGAGGTAAAGTTTTTGCGACAGGTTCCATTCAGTGGATGTGGGGATTGGATAGCTTTGATGTTCCGACACCTAGGGAAGATATTCGAGTTCAGCAAATTGCTGTAAATATCTTGGCAGATATGGGAGCTAAACCAGTTACTCCAGACCCTGGGATTGTTGTTCCTAGTTAATACAAGGTCGATGGTTAAACAGGTCAAACCAGGTCAAACAGTTTTATATTCAATTCTCCCATACTAGTAAAGGTAAAAGCTATGCATTTAAGAATGAGACGTCGTAGGTTTGGTGAATTAGCGATCGCAAGTATCGCTGTGACCACATTTAGCAGCTTTGGTAAAAAAGTTTTAGGACAAAAAACATTACCAAGTTCATCAGCAGTTATTTATGGTGTAAGTTTACCTAGTACAGCTAATCAAAAACCCCAAGAAAAGCTACAAAATCAGATTAAATTACAACCAGAAGTTGCTAGGGATATAGAAAATACCACTCCAGCAGTAAATATAACTGCAAATCAATTAGAAAGTGGTGAGGAAGCAGAAAAAATAGAGTTAAGTATCCAAAAAGTTGATAATAGACAAACACGAACTGAGACAAAAAGTAAAGCTGTTTTTTCCGAACCAAAAGAAAGGATAACAGGTTTTACTTTTTTACCGGATGGAACTATCGTTGTTTCAACTGTAGCGAGTTCTAAAAGAGGAGACTTCTCTAGACTTCTATTTACAAGTGGAACATCTAAAGAAAGGTCTGCTAAATCTAAAAAAGTTTCAGGATTTACTAAGAGAAATAGTACCGTTGAGAGTCTATTAGGAACTAAAGATAATCAACTCCTAGCTGTAATTAGTTTAAATGGCGGAATTCCACCTTTTGAGTTGGGATTTATCGACCCAAAAAGTGGCAAAATCAGGGGAATTGGGGCTGATTTAGCCTTACCTGTATTCTCACCGGTACAGCGCTACAGTAACATTACTCAGGCACAGGATGGGACAATTTATGGCACTACTTTAGGTTCGGAGGGAACTCTACTTTTAACAACTATAAACTTAGAAAAAAAATCTCCTCTTACAGGTAGGAGCATCATAAATGAAGGTAGAATATTGCGTTTTCAAAATAAGACACTGGGAAATGATTTACTAAGTTTAGCGGTTTCACCAGATGGTGAATTATATGCATTAGGAAATCCGGAAGGAGAAAAAATTAATTCTTTATTTATTATCGATCCTAAAAGCGGTGTAATGAAAAAAGTACGTAATTTCTCAGTAGATAAGATAGCTTTTGCTCCTAAAAATCTTGCCAAAGAGAAAGTAAGTTGGGTTCCTAAAAACACAAAAATAAATACTTCTTTTCAAACCTTACAAAATCTTAACTAGATTGTAAAACATATTCTTTCAAGTTTTTCTCAATAGTTTCTCAATAGTTCCTCAATAATTATTCATTCTTATTTTTTATTACCCCCTAAGAACCCAGTAGTTCTTCTAGGGGTTTTTTAGTGTTTTTATACATTTATTCTTCGGAGCCATAATATGCGATCGCCTAAAGACAATATTCATCCACCAGAAATTCCAGAGTTAGAAGAGTTAGATAATCAGCAAGCAAAACCATCAATCAGCATTATTATTCCCTGCTTTAACGAAGCGGAGGGGATTGCATCTTTAAAAAAGAAGCTATTACCTATTTTGAGAAAATTATCCTCGACTTATTGTGTGGAGGTGATTTGTGTGGATGATGGTAGTATGGATGATACTTTCTCCCAATTAGAATATCACTTTGGAGAGCAAGCCCAAATCATCCGCCATCCCAAAAATAAAGGATTATCAGCTGCTATCAAAACTGGAATCATTCAAGCCACAGGTAATATTATTTGCACGATAGACAGCGATTGTACTTACCATCCAGAGCAACTACTCGGCGTTCTTGACCTATTCTATGGAGATATAGATATCGTTACCGCTTCCCCCTATCATCCACAAGGTCGGGTAATTAATGTTCCAGGTTGGCGATTATTTCTCAGTAAGGGTTTATCGAATATCTATAAAATAGTTTTACCCCAAAAACTTTATACTTATACCAGTATGTTTCGAGCTTATCGACGGGAAGTTTTAGAAAATGTCCCCATTACATACCCAGGATTCCTTGGTTTAGTAGAAATCGTTGCCGAAGCAATGCTCAAAGGATATAAAGTTGCGGAATATCCAGCAGAACTAAGTCGAAGAGCTTTTGGACAATCCAAACTACGGGTAATGAAGGTCATTTGGAGCCATTTAAAATATATATCAATACTCAGCTTTAGACAATTAACACAACCAAAGAAAGTAGCTACATTACGTTACAAATATACTAAAAATGACTTATGAAAATTGTTACAATTTTAGGTGCCAGACCTCAATTTATTAAGGCATCTGTAGTTAGCCAGGCTTTTATTGATGCTGGAATAGAAGAAGTAATAGTCCATACCGGACAACACTTTGATTCCTTTATGTCTGAGATATTTTTTCAAGACTTAAACATTCCCAATCCCCAATATCATTTAGATATTCATAGCCTTAATCATGGAGCTATGACGGGGAGAATGATGGAAAAAATTGAAGATTTATTACTTGCAGAAAAACCAAATTGGGTATGCGTTTATGGGGATACAAATTCTACATTAGCAGGTGCTTTAGTCGCAGCAAAATTACATATTCCCCTAGCTCATATAGAAGCAGGTTTACGTAGCTATAACCAGAAAATGCCGGAAGAAATAAATAGGGTCGTTACAGACCATATTTCCCAACTTTTATTTGTTCCCACATCTATAGCAATTGAATGTTTGCAAAAAGAAGGAATATTTAATTGCATTCATTTAGTTGGGGATGTGATGAAGGATGCTGTTTTAACTTATCAGAAAAAAGCAGAACAAACATCTAAAATTTTAGAAAAATATCAACTCAACTCTGGTAAATTTTATCTTGCAACCATTCACCGTCCCAGTAATACGGATAATATTAATCGTCTCAAGACTATCCTGGAAAGTTTCGCTTCCTTGGACTACCCAGTAGTATTTCCGATTCATCCCCGGACTGAAGCTCAAATAAAAAAACTAAATTTACAGGATACTTTAGAAGGGGGTAAAATTATTAGGATCCCACCAGTCAGTTACTTGGATATGCTGACCTTAGAAGATAATGCTAAAGCTGTAATTACAGATTCAGGAGGTATGCAGAAGGAAGCCTATATTCTTAGCACTCCATGTTTTACTGTGCGAGACGAAACTGAATGGAGAGAAACTGTAGATATAGGTTGGAACACTCTCGTTCAACCGGAAAATCTAAATGCATCAATCCAAAAGTTTATTCAACCACCCCAGAAACCATCGTTATATGGTATAGGTGATGCAGCTCAACAAATTGCTCAGATTATTAGTTGTAGCTGTTAATTATTTGTTGTGACCTAAAAGTTCAGAAGTTCAAAGCTGAAAACTAAAAACTAAAAATCAAAAACTAAAACTACTCATAATATAATACGGTTTAGATAATGATAATTGGAGGTGGGTTAGAGCGAAAGCGTTACCCAACGAAATTAGTAGGAAAGTTGGATTACTGTTTCTATCTTTTAGGCTTAACTGAACTGTATTGATTCATGATAATTATAAAAATTAGAATTGGAAGACTAAGTGTCGGATACTGTAATTCGGGTGAATAACCTGAGTAAAAAATATATTCTTCGTCATCAACAAGAAGGACGCAAATATAAAGCCTTAAGAGACGTTATTGTTTCTCAAACAAAGTACTTGGGTAAGAAACTGTTTGCACCTAAAAGTAAATTATATAATTCTCAACGTGAGGAATTTTGGGCTTTACAAGATATTTCCTTTGAAATTAAACAAGGCGATCGCGTCGGGATTATCGGACGTAATGGTGCAGGAAAATCAACGCTGCTCAAGATTCTTAGTCGGATTACAGAACCTAGTAGGGGTAAAATTTCCATTAAGGGTAGAGTAGCTAGTTTACTAGAAGTTGGTACAGGATTTCATCCAGAATTAACAGGTAGGGAAAACATTTATTTAAATGGTGCCATACTGGGTATGAGTAAGGCTGAAATTAAGTTTAAATTTGATGAAATTGTTGATTTTGCAGAAGTTGAACAATTTTTAGACACACCTGTAAAACGTTATTCTTCGGGAATGTATGTACGTTTAGCTTTTGCAGTTGCAGCTCATTTAGAACCAGAAATATTGATTATTGACGAAGTTTTAGCTGTGGGAGATACCAGCTTTCAGAAAAAATGCTTGTCGAAAATGAAAGAAGTAAGTTCTAGTGGTAGAACTGTACTTTTTGTCAGTCATAATATGGCTGCAATTCGCTCTTTGTGTTCTGAAGCTCTTTTGTTAAATCAAGGAAAAATTGTTGCCCAAGGTTCTACCGATGATTGTATAACTAGTTATGAAATCCAGAATTCTCAAAATATCGGACAAAGTTGGAAAAATTTAGCATCTTCAGAGAAATCAGGTTTAGTTATTGAAAATATTCAATCTCGGTTAACAAGTAAACAACCAAATTTAACTTTAGAGTTAAAAATTATTCTTGATTCCAGAACAAATCATAAACCAGCATTTATCGCAGTAGATATATTAGATGCTGCTGGTACAGCTATTATGCAAGCATTACCATCAGTGGAAGGATTTATAAAATATGTTTCTGCAAAAGAAAGTTACTTCCAAGAAAGCTCTTCCAAACATTTAGTGAAACTATATATAAATCTACCACCATTAATACCTGGTTTATATCTAGCTAGTATTTGGGTCGGTAGTCATAATACAGAGACATTAGATGAAGTAAAAGAAGCTATCAATTTTGAAGTTTGCGACTCACCCACTCCAGGTAGAACTTTTCCTCATCATGTCAATCACGGTCATATTGTCCCAATTTCTCGATTTGAGTACAGTCTTTATTCATAATCATTACTCTATAATTTACATTCAGATTTTATAAAAATATCCATGACAATATCCATGAAAAAATCCATGAATATATCCAAAATATCTCGTAAATTACGGCAACTGTATCAAGAAAAAATCATTAAAAATAAATATACTTCTCATGTTAAAAAAATCAAAACTCATATGACCACTCAAGAGTTAGATACTTTATATAAATTAGCTAGGGAATGCGGAGAAAATGCAAATATTCTGGAAATAGGTTCTTATGTTGGTGCTTCTAGTTGTTATATAGCAGCAGGACTGATTGAAAAAGGCGGTAGTCTTTTCTGTGTCGATACATGGGAAAATCAAACTATGTTAGAGGGCGAGTATGATACTATGAAAGAATTCCTCGAAAATACTCGAATTTTATCTCAATATATAATCCCTATTAGGAAAAATAGTCAAAATTTAGCAGTATCAGATATAAATAACCCACTAAACTTTGCTTTTATCGATGGCAATCATAGTTATGCAGGAGTCAATCATGACTATTGTATGGTTGCACCATGGATTATAGAAGGTGGTATTTTAGCATTTCATGATTGTATTCATTTTGAAGGAGTATCGAGAACAATTGGGGAAGCACTTGCTAGTGGGAAATGGCAATTTTCCGGTCATGTTGATAATCTAATGTGGTTTCGTAAAATAGAACGCAAGCAGTTAAATTTTGCTCATCCAGAAGTGGAAAGTATAGATAATCATATGACTTTAAGTGTGATATAAATGAAGGTAAAAATGATAGATAATAAACTTAATTTAGGATTTACCCGACAACGGAAGATTTTCACGACACCGCCCAAAACGAAACGAGCGATGTCTGAACTACGAAAATTGTACCAAAGCCAAGACCCGCTGCCAAAGATGGAACGTGTGCCGAAGACCTATGCGGCGTTATGCGCGGA
>JBCCDM010000214.1:0-10782 GCA_039030795.1 Cyanobacteria bacterium P01_A01_bin.84 | reverse complement strand
GTAGAATAACTGAAACTAAAGCTAAGTATGAAATTCCAAGTATTAAATTCACATATTATTAAATCTATATATTGAAATCAAGCTTCTACAATTAGTTTAGCGATATATAGTTGATAAAATTTAGTTTACTAAATTTAGTTTACTAAATTTAGATAGAAAAATAAATTAAAAAAGTTGATTTAGACTATATTGAGCCCGATTTATCCCAGATAAGTAAATTTAGTATTTTTAGACCCATGGCAGTGTCACCAGTCAATTCTGATGTTAAGGGTAAGAATAGTAAAGAGTCAGAAATTTGGGGATATCAATTTTTAGGCGATCGCGCGATTAGTAATTTGATTGCTGATTTTGCTGATAATGGTTCTGTGAGGGGTTCTTTACGGGAAGAAAGAGCGGAGGAGATTATTTCTCGGGTTACGGATAATTCTAGCCTGTTATTTTATTTGCGTCGCCGGGAAGTGAATCACAAGTACCCTGGGGAGGAAATATGGGAGTTAACTGTTGCAACTGATACTGGTGATAGTTTACCTGATGGGTTACAGAAATGTCGTCGGACTTTATGGTTGAGAGCTACTGTTAATCCTCATAATTCTAGTGCTGGTTTGAAGCTATTAGATGGGAGACTGGTTGATTTCGCTAGGGGGAAGAGGGATGGTTTTACAAAGCCATTTTATCTACGTTTAGTGCCGGATTATCAAGTAGGTATTCCGATGTCTGCTGTAAAACGGGTGCAGAAAATACCGTTTTGGTGCGATCGCCATATTCCTAATAGCGAGCAGTTACAGGTTTGGCAAACTTTTCTCAATATTGAGGAACGAATTGCTCAAGGACGGCAGTTTTGTGTGGCTTTTGTTGGTTATGATGTCGGAAGGAATGTCCGATATGTTACTTTTAAGTTAAATCCAGAGAAGGCTACTTTGGATGGTTCGGTGGAACGTTCTTTGTCTGAGGATCTGTTCTGGGAAAAGTTAAAGAATGCTCGTAATGAAGATTTAATGTTAGCTGAGTCTGTAAGTGATATTCTTAGCAGACGGAATACGGAAAGATTGGGTGTAATTGCAGATATTAATCGTCAGAGTGAGAAGGTTAAGATTTTATTAAATGATGATTTATTTGATGATATTGCAGCTAGGAAATACAGTTTACCTAACAAAGGATTTTTGTATTTTGAAGCTACTGGGGATATCCATCAAATTAATCGTAAGAAGAAGGCGTTAGAAAGTTTACAGTTAGGAAGAGCGCAAAATCCTTATTTAAGTAAATTTTTATTTGATGCTACTCAAGCTCGGAATCCTGAGAAAGTTATTAAATTAGAAAAAAAACACTTACTTAATCGTAATGCCAATCCCGACCAAATGGCGGCGGTGGAAGCGGTACTTTCGGCTCCGGATTTGGTGTTAATTCAAGGACCACCTGGTACTGGTAAGACTACGGTAATTGCGGAGATTTGTTATCAGATAGCTTTACGTGGTGGGAAGACTCTAATTGCTTCCCAGGCAAATTTAGCGGTAGATAATGCTTTAAGTCGTTTACAGCATAATCCGGTAATTCGGGCTTTACGTAGGGGAAAAGAGGATAAGGTAGGTGATGAGGGACAGGTATTTCTAGAAGATAATGTAATTGAGAAGTGGTTAAGGGATACTGCTAATGATTGCGAGGTTAAAATTAACCAGCGTCATTCTACTGTTAAAGTTTTACAAGTTTTAGTTCCTCATACTCAGAGATTTGAAAAATATTTAAAAATAGAAGAAGAATTTAGAATTCAGCATCAGGAGTGGCAAGAAACTCAGTTACATTTAGAAGCAAAATATCAGAAACAAGAAGTAATTTATCAAGAAGCGAAAACTGAAATTGAAGAGTTAAAACCATTACTGAATAAGTTACAAATTATCCTTGCATCTACACCGAATATTGACTGGAGTAAAGCAGAAGTTGCAGAATTTTTACCGCTTTTACAACCTTATACTGTGGGAGAAGAGAAGGTCGAAATATTTCTTAAAAATGTCCGCAAAGCAGTTCATCATGCTGGGTTATTGGGTCTGAAGCGTCCGGAAGGTGGTGCTTTTGCTTTAGCTGAGTGGATACAGAATAGTGTTGCTCCCTCGGTTACTCAATATGAGAAGGTATTGAATGTAAGTAATAAAACTATTAATGCTATTTCAGAAGTAGGTAGAAAAGTACAAACTTTTGAACAAGCTTCCCAGTTGATGAAAACTTTACAGCAGAAATATCAAGGAATATTTGTTCAGCAGCAAGAAGTAGAAAAAAAGATTCAACGTCAACAGCAACGAAAAAACGAAATAGACTTTATAATTGGTACTATCAAGGAGTGGAAATCTACAGCTCATAACCATATTCAACAGGTTATTAAAAATTGCTTTGGGAATAATCAACCTTTTACCGAAAAACTTTTACAACTCCCATCAGGGTTAGTCACAATCGCTACTAGTAGTCAAATACCTTTATTACCTGCAAATTACGAAGTTGACAAAGTAGACTTTTTACCAGATTGGCAGAAAATAAGGAAAGCCTTAGTTTACGAAATAGAAAAAGGTTGTATTAATCTCAGAGGAAAAACCTGTAAATTTGGCGACTTTATGCACCGTACATTTAGTCAAATACCCTTCGTACTCAACAATAGCGATCGCGCAGAATGGCAAAAGTATCCTAAGAGGTTTATTAATTATTCTCCTGCTAAACCAGAACAAAGACGAGTTATAGTTAGAGAAGCTGGTGATTTTTTGACCAAAATGCAGGTAAACTATGGCGCATCATGGGAAGAAATTAACTTAGATTTTACCGCACATTCCATAGCGACAGAATTGCTAGAAATTATCTTAGAAAATGCTCGTAAATGTATTTTACCCTTGAAAACAGAAACCGAAAGATGTCTGCAACGTCTTCAAGAGCAATTAAAAGAAGAAAAAAGTAAAACCATAGATGTTCAACAACAATTCGATGATATTCAATATCAAATTGAAACAGCACGAGAGGAAACAAATACTTCTTTGCAAGTAGCTATTAAGCTTTTAGAAAAGTTGAATCAAGAGCCAAACCTACCAGCTAATATTAGTCAATTGAGTCAGGAATACTTGCAAAATCAGTCATATATTTGGGAAAATCCTCAAAACTTTTCTACACAAGTATATGATTGGGGAAAAAGTGTCGAGAGTTTATTAGATTTAATACCTGAATTACAACCCATTGGGATTTTAGAATATATTGATGAATCTTTGAATACATTTTTGCATCAACTGCAAGTTGACGAGAATAAAGCTAATCAGGAATTAGATAATATCAAAACTAAAATTGATTTAAATACATATAAACTACAAGAGAAAATATCATCCGATTTGAATAAAGAACGTCAATGGTGGGAAAAAATATGGCATACTATCCCCCACCAGTTAAAATCAGACACTTATCAACAAGACCTAGCAGATATTGAATATCTACGTTTATTTCAACAAAAATTTCAAACTTGGCAAAAACAACTAGAAAAAATAGAAACTAATATTCAACGTTATGATAACTTTGTCCAAGACTGGGTAACAAAATTACGTCAGCGATCGCCCGAAGATGAGGCAGAATTAAAACAGATATATCTACAAAATGCTAACGTCATTGGTATTACCTGCGTCCAAGCTGCAAAGGGAGATTTTGTCAAAGAATTTCCTAACTTTGACGTAGTTTTAATCGACGAGGTTAGTAAATGTACCCCACCAGAACTATTGATTCCTGCACTCAAAGGTAAGAAAATAGTATTAGTCGGCGACCATCGACAATTACCACCAATGTTCAGAAACAGTACCATAGAAGATATTGCTGAAGAAATGGGTACTACTAAAGAAGAACTCAGCTTTATCAAAGAAGCCTTATTTAAAACTCTATTTGAATCAGCAGATGCAAAAATTAAGCAAATGCTAACCACTCAATATCGAATGCATCCCCAAATTATGGGAGCAATCAATCAATTTTATCAGGGTAAGCTCAATTGTGGTTTACCCCAACCCGATAAACAACGCGCTCATCATTTTACTAATCATATTATTCCAGAAAATAAACATTTACTCTGGATAAAAACACCATTAAATAGGGAATATTCAGAACAGAAAGAAGGAACATCCCGTTTTAATTTTAAAGAAGTAGAAATCATAGAAAAACTTTGCGATCAGTTAGATAAAACCTGGTCAGAGAAAGTTGCATTAGGTGAACCGAAAAAAGAAATTGGAATTATTACATTTTATGGCGCACAATTGCGATTAATTAAAGATACAATCAACTCATCTAAATTTAGCTCATTAAATATTCGTACCGGAACTGTAGATATATTTCAAGGAATGGAACGACCAGTAATAATTGTTAGTACAGTTTGTAATAATAACCGGGGAGACATTGGTTTTGCAAAAGCACCAGAACGGGTGAATGTAGCCTTTTCCCGCGCTCAAGAATTATTAGTTATTGTTGGTTGTCATGACTTATTTACTCAACAGTCTGGGAAAGTAGGAAAAATGTATCAAGAGGTTGCGAATGTTGTGAAGAATTATCAAGGATTGATAGATGCGGAGAATTTTAATGTATAGAGATTATATATTTTTAACGCAAAGGAGCGCAAAGGGATACGCAAAGGAGCGCAGAGTTTTTAGCTAATATTTTAAATTAAATTATTTCAAAGTGACCGGAGTTGATATCATACCTAAACCTAACCTATGCTATTTCTAATTTTGAAGCTTAACTGAACCATATTGGGTCATATCATGATTTCTGTTTACTAATTTACAGACGGAAAATAGGAGACAGCATGATATTGGGGAAAATAATACAATTCAGTTTAGCTATAAGTATATTTAAGAAGAATTGCCTATGTCTAATGCGAAAGAAAAGAAAATAAATTCTAAGAAATCTGAAAGTTCTGAAAGTTCTGAAATTCAGGTCTCCATTGATAAAAGTTTTAATAAAAGGTTTAATAAATTAATTAAAATAGTAGAGAAAGAAAACCCTGATACATCCGTTATACTTGCTCGGGAATTTCGCTATCCCTTACGACAAACACCTGTAGAAATTGCTATTAGTGAAACTCGCAAACTGAATTTATTAGAAGAATTTATTCTCCGTGCTGGGACAGAATTTAACCCTCCACCAACTGTAAAAGAGTTATCTAAGGTTCTTGGTTTGGATACGGTCTTTGTACAAAATACTATTACTAATCTTGTCAATTCAAATCATATCAAAATTGATGACTCCAAACTAATTAATTTAACTCCTCAAGGGAAAGAATGTTATCAGAAAGGAATTATACTCGAAACACCAGAACATCAAACAATTTATGCAATTACAGAACCATTAGAAAAGAAAATTAGTTTTTATTCCCAGACTTTAGAAATAGAAACCCTCGACTTACCAAACCTCGACGATATTATTCCTTTACAACGGAGAATTCCTAAATTAAGTAATTTAAAAGTAAATAAAGTTCAGGACATCATTCGAGAGTCGGAATTAGAAATAAGTGAGAATGAAGATGAAAAAATGGTAACTCATATGAAGGTAACAGGTAAATCACAAGCATTGTGGAAATCTGTATCAGTTCTAGTGTTAAAACATCAAACTCTAGATAAATATATTATCCAAGTTAGACGTGATAAATATATTTTCCAGAAAATTTCGGATTTATTAACAGCTATGGAAAATATAGTAGATAGTTTACGTTAGAAAATTAGAATATTAGAAAATTAGAACATCCTTAAAACACTTTTTAGAATACTTTATATATCCAGAGATATATTGAACTCTAAAGATGATTTCCCAAAAGAAGTATCATATAATCATTTCCTTCAAAATATCCATATAAACGTTTAGCATCTTTATCTGACCAAGCATTATACTCATGAGTTGGTTCTGGGTCAAATCTACCTTTGAAAGGTTTACCTTTTTACGTCCGGAACGACCGTCCACACTGCTAAAACTCTGACAGTTAGCTTCTTACATGACTTACAAAGCTGCTTTTTGCGCAATATCTAATGGACTCATTATCCTCTCCCCAACCCCAATAATACTTTTGCTAAAACTTTCACCATTTCCCGTTCTGAAACATCCTCTCCCCTTATTAAACGATGAACTCTACCAGTCAAAATAGGAGACTCTGATTCAATCAAATCCTTTAACCCTTCAATGTCACTACGAATGATTGCAACTATCCGCAATCCCAAGGATTCGCAAAATTCCTTCCACTCTGATATTTTCTCGTCTTTCCCTGATAAAATTACAGCATGGGTTGCTTCTCGCATAATGACGCAATTCTCGTCGCTTGTTCTTCCTCCAACGTCAATAATATTCAATGATGTATTTGCACTTTTTACCCAACCCGCAGCTTGAGTTGCAAATTCTGGGGTAAATTTTGATTTATACTCATCCTTCAACCGTCTCGCTAATTCTGGGTCTCGTCTTGCAGCTTCGGAGAACCAGGAACCTTCTCCATCGGGACAAGCGGTAATTACGTAGGGATAAGGTGCGCTTTTAATTTTAGCGATCGCTTGTTTTAATCCCTCTCTTAGACATGATTTTCCCGACTGTGGAGGACCACAAATTATAACTTTTGGTCTGATTTTCTCTTTCTGGAGTTCGTCGGTTTCGATGATTTCACCTATTTTATAAGCTGGTGTATGAGAAACCGCTACAATAAAAGTCTTATAACCTATTCTACCAATTTTAGGGTCGAAAATTGCGATCGCGCTATAAAGATGAGATATTTTATGGGCTATTAGATAACTAACTGCAATTGATGCTGGACCATCTATTTTCAGTAGTTTTCCCCCAGAAATTTCTCCCGATGTAATCATCTCCTCCAAACGTGCTGCTGCATCTCGGACTATTTGGTCTCCATTTGCAGTTTTACCAAATTTAACTTTTAAAATGTCATCTTCAAGTTGGATATGATACGCGGTCATAAATTTCTCTTGGTATATATTTTAATTCTCTATCAAGCAAATATCAATCTATTAAGTCTCCTAAATTATACTTAGGGTTGTGAGTGACACAAATCACATACTGACCTAGTTTAGGGTCATAACAACCAATTGCACCATACAGATGGCAGAGTTTATGGGCTAAAACAAAGGCTACGGGTATGGATGTTGGACCGGTAATTTTGATTAATTGTCCTCCTTTGAGTTCTCCGGATTTTGTCATTTCTTCTAATCGTGTGGCTGCATCTTTGACAATCTGTTGATTTGAGGAGGGTTCACCGAAACTAATTTGTAATACGTCTTCTTTTAATTCAATATTGTAAGTAGTCATTATTACTCTTGGGAACTAACGGTTATATAATACACCCCCTTTGGAAGAGGGTAGTTCCAGTATGGATTAACCTAGAGTTATAGGAATATTCCGATTGAAATTATGGTTGAGGAAGTATTTCGAGATATTCCCCATGTAGAGCTATTACAGTGGTTTGCGCGGGGTTCTCTCAAACAAAATTTATCCCGTTCAATTCGTTTATGGGTCTGGTTACGTTCTCTTTATGGTGAACCTACAGAACGAGTCGCTTTAAATTTAGATGAGGGATTTACATACGCACAATGGCGAGATTTATTTTTTACTTTTACTCATACAAAAAAAGAGGAGGTTTCCCAACATAAGGATCTAAATTGTCCCTGTACAAAAACTACCGCAGACTGGCTATTTAATTCTCAGACCGGAATTATTCAAACCCAGTGGGAATTAGACCTAGTTTCTCATGCTGGTATTGATGAATCAAAGCTAAATAAACTCTTGCAAGGACGTTTATTTGGAGTAACTCGTCGTTCCCTACAAGCTGACTTGCAAATTTTGGGAGACTTGGGATGGCTTGTATATAAAAATCAGAAATATTACGGGGTTAAAAAGTATCCTTTACGTCCTCAATCTATAAATAATCAACTAAATATAGATAAATTTAATGCTTATGAGTTTAACTTTCTCCACGAAGACTTAGTTGCGATCGCGCAAAATCATTCCCAAAAAATCAATGATATCCAGAGATTTTTTGTTCATCTGGACTATGTTATTCCCAAAAGTACTATAGATTTAGTGGAAAACTGGCAGTGGGAATTAAAGGAACTGTGGACAAAAGAACCTGTACTGCCGATTAAACTGACTTATAATAGTGCCAAAATAATAGATATTGTTGATTGTATTGTTTTTCCTGTATGCATTTACTATATGCAAAGGGCAGTATATCTATGTGCTTATGGTGAAAGTCCGAAGAGAGAAACTAGCTGGTATAATTTTCGACTCGACCGGGTGCAAAAGATTACTCTCTTAGACTGGAAACATGGGAATCTTCCTGTTAATTTACAAAAGCGTTATCAAACCGGAAATTTACCGACTCCAGATTATGTTGCTTTAGAAATGACAAAAGCATGGGGGTTTGATTTTTATTTACCATCCCAATTAATGTTATTGCGCTTTGATCGAGATTTTGCAGAACGCTATGTTAAGGGTACGGAACGTCATGAAACTTTTGAGGAAATTACTTATCCACAAGCACGACGTTTAATACAAAAACAACTTCAAAATAGCAGTCAACAACAAACTTTATTAAAAGTTTTAGCTAATCGTTCCTCAGAAGATGTTTACTATCAAGTATTTATTCGATATCAGGATTCCCTACATCGAGATAATAACATCATCATGCGTTTGCGGGCATGGCGACCCCGATGTGAAGTAATTTTTCCTTTTGATTTACGTCAAAATATTGCTGCTGATATAGCTGAAGAATTTCAACTTTACCATCAAGATTTCAGAGAATTGTGAAGTCTAAAATACCTAATTGATGATTATGATTGTGTAAGTTTTATGTAACTATGAATCAAACAATTTTGACAGATAAATTTGAAACCGCGTTAGTTTATGCAACCCGTCTTCACGCAAATCAAACTAGAAAAATGAGTGGTGTTCCCTATATTTCACACTTACTTAGTGTCACAGCATTGATATTAGAAGCAGGTGGAACAGAAAATGAAGCGATCGCTGGACTTCTTCACGACGCAGTGGAAGACCAAGGTGGAAGTCAAACTCGGGAGGAAATCCGTAAAATATTTGGTTCGGAGGTAGTGACAATTATTGATGGTTGTACGGAATGGGATACTTATCCTAAACCACCATGGGAAGAACGCAAACGGAAATATTTAGAGAATCTCAGTCACGCAAATACTTCTTTACGAAGAGTTTCTCTTGCTGATAAACTGCATAATGCTCGTTCTTTACTTGCAGACTGGCAGAAATTTGGAGATGAAATTTGGACTCGATTTAATGGTGGAAAAGAGAAAACTTTATGGTTTTATCACTCTTTGATTGGGATATATGAAAAAACTGGTTCTGATTGGATGACGGGAGAATTTAAACAGGTTGTTTCCCAATTATTACAAAATGATATCAAGTCTAGTTAATCAGTTACTATAATGGTTTAGTCTGAAATTGAAATGCTTTTTTATTAACCATTACCCATTAGACATCTCCAGAAATTAAATAAGTGCCTTTCTTGAACCCATGTAGAGACGTTAAATTTAACGTCTCTACATTAGACATCTCCGAAAAAGAATACGAAAGCTTTATATAGTCAGGGTCAATAACTCATTTCCCGCAGAGGTCTATATAATATTGTAAATGCGGGAGATATCTATTACCAATCCTCACAGATATGATAATTGTTGCGCTACGCGATCGCTAATACCATTCTGAGTATTTCGTGAAAATTGAAAGTTAAATTACTGCTTTTTCCGCTTGAAAGTAGATACAGAACCAGCAAGACCAACAGCTAGTAAACCTAACATCGAAGCAGGTTCTGGTACTGACTTCTGAACATCTTTTGGAATAACGCTCAACTCCACATTATCTAAAAGCAATCCACCGAAGTCTCCACCTTTATGGTCAAAGACTAGTTTTGCAAAGGTTGGTGATTCAACCTTTATATTGCGTTTAATTGATACTGTAGGTCCTTTACTAGTTAAATTTAATGCGTCAGCAGAAAATGTTTCTTTAAAAAGACTTCCTAAAGAAACAATAACTTCATCATTCTTCAGATAGGAGTCATCAAAGTCGTTTCTACCTAGAAAGTCAAAGCTAAGTTCAATGATTTCACCAGCGTTGAATTTATACTCTCCTTTAGATTCAAGTTTACCAGCATTATATTGAGAGCCATCTAAATCTAAATAAAGTCCATTACCTGGTCTAAAATCAAAAGTACCGTTACCAATTAAATCAACGCTACCGTCAGTAACATTCCAATTTTTTAAGTTACTATAATCTGTTTCTGCTTGTCCGTAATTTTCGGTATCGAAGTTATCTTTTAAAAGTATATTTTTTGCAAAAGCTGGGTTTACTTCTGTTATTCCAGACAGTATTAAAGTACCAACTGGGGCAATTAATAATTTTGTAGATAGTTTTGTAAATAATTTACTGTACATTTTTATTATGCTTTTGGTAGTGCATATTCGTCTAATTAAGTAATAACCTAGTAAAAATACTACTGACAAGAGCAATTTCCGTATTTTTACTGGAGCTTTTAAAAACTAGCTCCGTATTGTATTAAAACTGCTAAAATAAGACCGCGTGGTGCCGAAGCAGCCGTGTGCTCACAAGCGAGCGCATCGGGAGATCGGCGGCCGCGGCGTCGGCGGCGAGCACGGCTCGGCGGTTCAATTCTCGTTCGGTGGGTGATTCCGCGGCGGGCTGCGAAGCAAGTTGCACGCCCGATGCAAGCACGCCCGAGATATCGGTCCCGATGCGCGAGCCGTCAGCAAGCTG
>JBCCDM010000213.1:0-10806 GCA_039030795.1 Cyanobacteria bacterium P01_A01_bin.84 | reverse complement strand
ATCCGATTTATTTGCTAAGGAACGCCTTTTATTTACTCCTGTAACTCCCGATACCGACGCTATTCCCGTTATTTTTGCTTTTCCCAATGAATATACTGTGGGAATCACTAGCTTGGGTTATCAGGTGGTGTGGGCAACTTTGGCTACACGCTCGGATTTACAGGTGAGTCGCTTGTTTACCGATATTAGCGAACATCTGCCCCGAAATCCGGAAATATTGGGTTTTTCGATGTCGTGGGAGTTGGATTATGTCAATATTCTTAACTTACTCGAATCTTTGGATATTCCGATTAAATCAAATTTACGCCAAGATAATCATCCCATAGTTTTTGGCGGTGGCCCGGTTTTAACAGCTAATCCCGAACCTTATGCTGAATTTTTCGATGTGGTTTTGCTGGGAGATGGCGAAAATCTGTTAAATGATTTTATTAATGCTTATAAAGAAGTTAGAAATGCAGATAGAGAAACTAAATTAAAAGCACTTGCACAAGTACCGGGAATTTACGTTCCTAGCTTATATGAAGTTGAGTATAAATCTTTAGATGGTGAGATAAAATCTATCAAGCCAATTTCGTCGGATATTCCCGCACAAATACAAAAACAAACCTATCGCGGAAATACTTTATCAGCATCAACGGTAGTAACTGAAAAAGCCGCTTGGGAAAACATTTTCATGGTGGAAGTGGTCAGAAGCTGTCCGGAAATGTGCCGTTTTTGTTTAGCTAGCTATCTAACTTTACCTTTTAGAACTGCAAGTTTAAATGATTCCTTAATTCCCGCAATTGAGAAAGGATTACAGGTAACAAATCGTTTAGGACTGTTAGGAGCTTCAGTAACACAACATCCCGAATTTAATACTTTATTAGAATATATAAATCAGCCAAAATACGAAGATGTCCGTTTAAGTATTGCTTCGGTGAGAACGAATACGGTAACAGAAGAATTAGCAAAGACATTGGCTCAAAGAGGAACAAAATCTTTGACAATTGCCGTAGAAAGTGGCTCGGAAAAAGTTAGAAAAATTATTAATAAAAAGCTTGAGCAGGAAGATATAATCAAAGCCGCAGAAAATGCTAAAAAAGGCGGATTGAAAGGTTTGAAACTTTATGGAATGGTAGGGATTCCAGGGGAGACATCAGAAGATTTAGATGAAACTGTAATGATGATGCAGAATCTAAAAAAAGCTGCTCCGGGAGTACGGTTTACTTTGGGATGCAGTACTTTTGTACCGAAAGCCCATACACCTTTTCAATGGTTTGGAGTCAATAAAGCAGCGGAAAAACGATTGAAATTATTGCAGAAAAAATTAAAGCCCCAAGGAATAGATTTTCGTCCGGAAAGCTACAACTGGTCAATTATTCAAACTTTGTTGTCAAGGGGAGATAGAAGATTATCCAGACTTTTAGAACTGACCCGCAACTTTGGTGATTCATTAGGTAGCTACAAACGTGCTTTCAAAGAATTAAAAGGACAAATTCCCCCACTAGAATTCTACGTTTACGAAAATTGGTCAACTGAGCAAATATTACCTTGGAATCACTTGCAAGGACCTCTACCACAGTCTACACTGCAAAAGCATCTCAACGAAGCAGTTAACACTGAACAGTTAGGAGTTAAGAGTTAAGAGTTAGGAAATTGGGAATTTGGCATTGGGCATGGTAAATAGTTAAGAGTTGGAAGTTATGAGTTTCTAAATTAAACCTTTAACCTTTGACCTTTGACCTTTAACCTTTTATTATGCAAAATACTGCTGAATATTATTGTGCCTATTGTGGTGAGCCAAATTTAACTTTTATTGATATTAGTCAAGGTTTTCAACAATCTTATGTAGAAGATTGTCAAGTATGTTGTCGTCCCAACATTTTATATATACGGATTGATGAAGACACACTCGATATTGAAATTGATACAGACTATGAAGAGTAAATAACTGATAATTATTAATAGCTCGTACCTGACCTGTGAAAACTTTTCATTGATAAATGTTGGATTTTAAACACTCGTCAATTATTAACGCACCTGTAGAAGTTGTTTGGAAGTTTCACCAAAGACCTGATGTTGTTAAACTCTTAATTCCACCTTGGCAATCGATACAAGTAATTCGTCGGGAGGGAGGATTTGGTATTGGTGCTAAAACGGAATTTCGCTTGTTTTTGGGGCCGTTATCTATAACTTGGGTAGCAGGTCACACGCAAACTGAAGAATTTCGCTTTTTTATTGAAGAACAAATATCTGGACCTTTTGAATTTTGGCGACATCAGCATAATTTTGAATCGGAAAATGGTAAAACTCGATTGACTGATGAAATTAGTTGTTCTTTACCCGGTGGTGAATCGGTAGATTTTATGAGTGGTTGGTTAGTTAAATCGCAGTTAGAAGGAATGTTTCGCTATCGTCATCAAGTTACGAAACGAGAGTGTGAGTGAATTCTTAATTTGCTTCCTCCCTACTTGGGCTAATTAAACAGTTGCAAAAAGGGAGTAGCGAGTAGTAATTAAGAAACTTTAATTCTGCTGGCTTATTGGACTATGCTTAATAATTGTAAATAAACCTAGTTCCTTTCTTGTTACACAACGAAAAATTTCTCCTTTCACCAAAATAAGCAGAGCTTGAAATATTTAACACGATAAGTTTATCAAAGTTATTCTTTTGATAAAGAAAATATGAAAATACTTGCGAGATAGTTGTACTTAAATATTTTGCATATCATAATAATTGTAGTTTTTCATCAGCAACAACACCGATTTTCAACGCCATAAACAATTATGTTGTGGCGCTGATTTTCCTGTTCATTGTTTTTTGCGAACGAAGAGGGAAAAGGAAAACTCACAACATATGAATGTAAGTATTCTTTGTAATTATTATTTGTAAGTATTAATTAAATATGATTTTTTATAATCGTGAATTAGCTCGCCGAAAAGCTTTGCAATCAACTTTGGTGAGCAGTATTTTATTGTTTAATATGAAATCGTCATTAGCAAATCAAAATATAGAAGAAAAAGCTAAAAATAACGATTCTGTGATTAAAAGTTCTATTCAGCTTCCTAAAAAGAAAGTTTGTCCTTCGGCAAATTTATTACCCATACGTTCTTTTAATACAGCGAAATATTATGTTTATATTTGTAGGGGAGACAGTAAAAATCCTTTAGGATATTATGTTCGTCTTCCAAAGAATTTAGATAACAAAATAACGGTACCTGTTACTAAAAAATCGAGAGAAGCTTATATTGCTATTAATGGTGAAGTAGGCTATCTCATTACTCCATATGAAATGGTCATCACTAAAAACCGTCGGATTATTCTTAAAGAAAAAGTTATAAAAGCAATCAAAGCAAATGGTAAACCTATAGTCAAAGGTTGTCCTAAAGGTAATAATACTTTTGCTAAAGCTGAAACTAAAAGCTTTTTTATCTATATTTGTGGTCAAGGAAATCCTACTAGCTATGTAAGTGTTACTAGAAAAAGTAATCAAACAATAAATCTTCCATTAATGCAAATGAATCAAAACGATATAAAAGCTAGTCGATATATAGCCACGAACGGTAATATACGTTTTATTCTTACTGACAAAGCATTAAGAGTTTCTCGCGGTGGTCGAAATGTAGTTAAAGAAAAAGTCCTGAATTGGGAGTGAAGGACGAAGGGTATCAGTTAGGAGTTAGGAGTTAGGAGTTAGGAATTAGGAGTTAGGAGTTAGGAGTTATGAGTTAGGAGTTAGGAGTTAGGAGTTAGGAGTTAGGAGTTTACAGAGTTAAGTAGTTATCAAAACATTTGTAGTGGGAATATCTTGCTTCCTTCCCCCATCACCCCAATCCCAATTCCCAATTACCCAATCCCAATTACCAATTACCAATTACCCATTATCCAATTCCCAATTTTATAATTCCAAAATTTCTTTACCACCTAAGTAGGGTTGCAGGGCTGAGGGTACGTGTAGGGTTCCGTCGGGTTGTTGATAGTTTTCTAAGATAGCTGCCATTGTTCTTCCTACTGCTAATCCGGAGCCGTTGAGAGTATGTACAAAAGACGTTCCTTTTTTACCAGTTTCTTTGAAGCGAATGTTACCTCTTCTGGCTTGGAAATCTCCGCAGTTTGAACAACTGGAAATCTCACGATATTTACCGCTTGAGGGCAGCCAAACTTCTATATCGTAGGTTTTTGTGGCTGAAAATCCTAAATCTCCGGTACACAATTCAATTACCCGATAAGGTAGCTGTAAAGCTTGTAAAATTGCTTCAGCGTCATTAAGTAATTTTTCTAGTTCATCAAAAGAAGTTTCAGGACTAACTAATTTTACTAATTCAACTTTGTTAAATTGATGCAGACGAATTAATCCTCGCATATCGCGTCCGTAACTTCCGGCTTCGCGACGAAAACAAGGTGTATAAGCACAGTGATAAATCGGTAATTCTTCTGAATTAATTATTTCACTGCGATAAAGATTTGTTAAAGGAACTTCTGCTGTAGGGGTGAGCCACAAATCATCTTCAGCGCATTTAAAGCTATCTTCTGCAAATTTTGGTAATTGTCCGGTGGCTGTTAAAGACTCAGAATTAATCAAAAATGGCGGAACCACTTCCACATAACCAGCTTCTACCTGACGATTGAGCATGAACTGAATTAATGCTCTTTCCAAAGCCGCACCAGCACCTATTAAAGCCACAAAACGACTTTGAGCAACTTTTACAGCCCTTTCAAAGTTAAGAATCCCTAACTTTTCACCAATTTCCCAATGAGGAACAATATTTGAATTTTGAGGTAAAAACTCATCACCCCAGCGTCGAATCTCGACATTCTCTTCTTCACTCTTACCAATAGGTGTAGACTCGCTGGGTAAATTAGGAAGAGCAAGCACTCGCTCCTCAATTTCAGCTTTAATCTCTTTTTCTTGAGGCTCAAACTCACCTAATTTGGCTTTAAGAGAATTACCTTCCTCTCGTAAATCTTTAATTTCTGCGTCTTGAGGACTGGTACCCGATTTAATTTTTTGTCCAACTAACTTACCAATTTCATTGCTACGAGCTTGAAGTTGGCTTCGGGTTGTCTCTAAATCTCGCTGTCGTTGGTTCAAATCAACAATCGGCTGAATATCGTAATTATCACCACGATTTTTCAACCTTTCTAGAATTAATTGGGGATTTTCCCGTATTTGCTTGATATCTAGCACAGATGTTTCTCAGTTTAAATTTAGTTTAGGATTTAAAATATTTGAGTTGATACACCAAGACATATTGTAGTGTTCGGCTTGACTTCATAGCAAAAAAATTCTACCAGACTACAAAAATTAACCCTGCCATGGCTCAATAACTCGGAATATAAGTAAACTAATTTTCTCTCAATAAAAAATATCAAATTAAAGACACTAGAAAATTCCGGATCGAGATGGACAAGAGAAGAAACAGTGAACAAGAAGTTTGCTTCCTCCAGTCTTCTTACTTCCTCTTTTAGCTTATAAATCGTATCGCCTTCACACTCACTTGGTGATACGATTTAACAACCAAATTGAACCCACAAGCCCTACAAAATGGGCTGTAATTGTGTTGTTGTTTGCCTGAACTACAAGCATATCTTGACCGCTGATTCGATTGGGGTCTACAGCACCTAAAGTAGTAATAGTTTGACTTGATACTGCTTTAACTACTAAAGAGCCGACAATTGCTTGCGCTCCTAATAGAGTCAACAGCATTCCGACTAAATTTACTATCAAAGCCAACTGCAAAGTTTTAACTGCCTCAATTTTACTAGGACGGTTACTAGAATTAGTTGATTGCAGTTTTCTGCCAATATTTTTACAGCGGAATGCTAAATAAACACTTATTCCTAAAGAAACTATTCCGCAGACGGCTAAAAATACGCCAAAACCAGTTTCAGCAGTGGCTGAAGGAGTCCCCGGTCGGCGACCAACTACAAATACTAATAGCAGTAAACTGGAGACAATACCCAGCACCAACTGCAATACAAAACTAATCCAACCTGTAATACGAAAATTTTGCCCGATAGAGCGGACTTTGGAAGAAGACGAATTGTCGAGTTGTTCTGACATATCTACAAATAAAATAATTAATAGGCGCTATACTTACCCGCATTATTGCACCTTCCTTATTTACAGGTGAAGGACAATAACTCCACTGTAAGTACATAAGTTCTTCACGTTACTTTTATCATCTGCGTGGCAGTTGATAGGCTATTGCTTGTAAATACCTGATTCTACCTACTAAAAATAAGTTAAATTACCTACGGGATAATCTTCGTAAAAAAAGTATTTGTTAAGTTTTACGAAAATGCTGCAATTTACCTTTAAAATTGCTTAGGTGCCATTTTATGCTTAAGCAGTTCTAACTTGCTTAGCATCACTTGACACACAGATGGCGATGCAAATCGCTGTCAAGCTACTCCTCACAACACCACTTTCCAAGTTTGGGTAGGGGTGCGGTTCACTGCACCCCAATTTTAGTGCGACAGTACCATAAGTAACAATCGTGTGCTTTAATGTAGTGTTTATAATGCAGACCATATGAGTCTAAGTAGCGTTATATACTTACATTTTATGGAGTAGCACTATATACTCTCTATAGAAATTACAGACTCAATATTAAGGCATTTTTTTAGCCATTCACTAACTATGAAACTTGAGGATATACATCAATTCTTTGAAAATCCTCCGCCGACCTACCTCTGTCAGGAACTAGCTGTTTGTTATATCTTGTCTGTTTTGCAACAAGGGGAATCTTACGGCACCGAGTTAATCCAGAAACTGGAGGCCGAATATCCAACTTATCGACTTTCAGATACTGTACTTTACAGTGCGATTAAGTTTCTTGAAGACCAGAAAGCAATTACTGGATATTGGAAGAAGCTTGAAGGACGCGGTCGTCCCCGACGGATGTACCAAGTTTCCTCTGAATGGCAAGCTCTAGCCCAAGATTTAGCTCGTCTTTGGCACGATTACATAAAGCGGAGAAATATTTAGTGTAAAGAGGACAATTTACCAATAATAATGGTAATTGTTTCCTCTGATTACACCTCCTAACTTGCTATGGATACTGCTATTCTGCCATCCACGTTGCTGCTCACTTTATTAATGTCGGTCGGGTTATTCTTCTTTATTAGGGCTTCTACTAAAGACCGCACAGAAACAGCGCACCTGGTATCCCAATTAAATGAAGCCTCTTTAATGCCTCAATTAAAGGACTACTTTCGAGCGAGGTCTTATCGAGTGGCAGCGGTAGACCCGCAAAAAAATCAAGTAACTATGACTGGTTTTGTTAAACCTAGTTGGTTTTTAGCCATATTTTTGACTATTCTTGCGGCTGTTGGTTTTACTTGCCTGTCATTAATCTTGTCTTTGCTTTTTTCTAGTCAAAGCTTTCTGCTTTATGGGATAGTCTTGCTATCCCCTTTAAGCGGCATTTTTTACTGGAGCAAAGCAGGTAAAGAAGAAAAAGTTTTGCTAACTGTTGAAGATTCCAACAGCGAGCAAAACGCCAAAATTACTGTAATCGCTCATCGAGATGAAATTATTTCTTTAGAAGAAGCATTACAGCTCAAAAGAGCTTGAATTATCGCCTTTAAGCATATAAATATTTCTTCAAGGCACTATTTTTGTTGCCTTGAGCGAAATAAATATAATTTCACAGCTTTTAAGATGTAATTTGTTGTTAATTTATTTCACAATAGATTGGTGTGCTACCCAACAATAAATTAGGTTCTAAGCGACTAATATTTCTAAACTTTATTGTTTAAGAACTCTGATTCATTGGTAGGTATTGTCTAAAACCAAAAATGGCGACCTATCTTTTCCTTGAAGAGGACGTTTTAAAAGTATCTAACGCTTTATAGTCGCTAATACACAGGCAAAGTCAACCTTCGTAGACCAACTGGTTTTTAATCTACGGTCTTCGTAACGTACCCCTTGGACACGTTAACTTGACCGACTGAGTATGAAATTATACTTTTAAAACATCCTCTAAAAAATAGAAAAAATATATAGTTACTGGATTCCCTAGTTCAAATCTAAAACTGAGTTAACTTCCAGAACAAAGCAGCTTCCGATTTATAGCCAGTTTTCCACAGAACCAATTAACTATTCGTTTTGCCGCTAAAAACATTTACAGTTCTTTCAAAGAAGACTATGGTCTGGTGCAGCAATCGTACCTATTAAACATAAAAATTTCCTAGCCGTTTACCAAGAGCGGCTTTGAAATAAATGACCAACATGATGTAAATAGTTAACTCTTATTAAGAATAATCCACTAACTAACTAGAAACCTCTGTATTGAGACAGATATATAGAATAAAGGGAAGGATAGGTAAAAATAACCCTGCTGACAGCTAGAGAGCCATAACAGGTCAAACAGGAACTTTATTTATGCCTTTAGCTGCGCCAGTTGCTGCAAAGGCATTAATGCTCGTTCGCCGTATAACTTTACCAAATCCTTATATCCCTAAACCCTTAGTCTCGAAAAATAATTTTTCCTCACACTTACGACTCACCATACAAAAATTCAACAATTGTATGGAATGAACCAAAATTAAGCATCTTTATCGAACTGATTTTACTGGCAAATAATTTCAAAACATTAAGAAAACATAAACATTTAAAAAAAATGCATCATTTTGCCAGTTAATAGATTGTTGTCAAAAGTCACACTCAAAACTTAAGACAAACAACCTTCTGAGTGACTCGTTTACCGAGCAACGGCAACAGCTAATGCTTCTGGAATCGATGTCGGTTCCATTGTTCTCAAACTCGGAAACAAAAAGTGATTTTCTTCGACGTACTGAGCACCAAACAGACCTTTTTCAGCCCAGAAATAACGGTCTGTAGTGTGTTCGTTACGCTTCACTAGCAACAAAGCAGGTGGAAGAATACCCTCAGCTTGAATAAACTTTCTCGCTGCCGTCACGGGTTTATCTTCACCACTTTCGATGCTATATTGAGGCACGTGTTCTAGAATACGTCGTCCTTCCTGACGACGACGGCTTTTGCGCTTCCTTCTCCTAGCCAAACTATTTTCCTCCTCGTGTTAGCTCTGGATTGTAGTTATAGCTACAAAATCCGTGCCAATTATAAAAGTTTTACTAAAAAAAATCAATGGTTTGTAACCAAACTGAAATCAAAAAATATTTATTTACATGTAAATAAATCAAAAGTATTGAGTAATATAATGCTTCAGAATCAATTATTACGAGTCAGAATTAGTTAAGCTTTGTAAAAGGGGTAATGTTAATCCACAATTTAATTCCCGGTTTAATCCCGATTATTATATCAATCGCAGTTTTTGTACAATCGCGAACCAGAAGAATTCATTTATGATAGTTTCTGCCAGTTCAGAGTTTGTTGCTCTGTGCCGAGAACAATTAACGCTGCTAGCCCAAGGATTGGGAGCATCTTTGAGCGTTGTATATTTGACGCAAGAATTGGCAGAGGTTCCACCACATAAGGGGGAAGCAAAGTTAATTCCTGTTGCGGTTTATCCAGAGACTGCTGTAGTAGGACTTGAGCATCAGGTAGCTTTACCATCTGTTAACCGTTATTTATTAGCTGGGTCTTCAGAAGACAGCAGTTCGCCGTTAGATAATAATTTCTCAAATCAAGCTCAAGAAGACAATCAAGAATACTTGATGGAAGGAGACCAAATTGTTTTGCCTTTGATTCACGATTCGGTGATGATGGGGTTATTGGTAACGGGTAGGGAAGACCGAGCTTGGAATGAAAGCGAACGGACTCAAATTGAAAGTGTAGCTCAAAGTTTGGCGATTGCTTGTATTATGGACAGACGGCGTGCTTGGTTGGCAAGCCAGTTACATAATCATCAAATAATGCAAGAAAGGCAGCTGGATTTGATGGATAATTTATTGCATCAATTTCGCAATCCATTAACAGCTTTGCGAACTTTTGGAAAGCTCTTGACGAAGCGATTGCGACCGAAAGATGAAAACCGGGAAGTTGCTTTATCTATAGTTCGGGAAACTGATAGATTGAAAGAATTACTACAGAAATTTGATGAAGCAATTGATCTAACTCCAGAAGATTTACTTCCAGCCAAATTACCCGCACAAAATCAAGTAGAAGTAGAAGCAACTGTTGAACTTGATAAACCTTTATTGTTATTAAATGGCGCAGAACAAGAAATAGTTGATTTAAATTTCAATGAAGTCTTGCAACCGCTATTAGTATCGACTGAAGCAATAGCGCAGGAACGCTCTCTAGAATTAATAACTAAGATTGAGAATAATTTGCCTGACGTGCGAGGAAATTACCAAGCATTACGAGAAATATTGAGTAATTTGATTGATAATGCTTTGAAATACACTCCCGCAGGCGGAAAAATTTTAATAGAATCAATAAGAGAGGAAGCTAACTTTTTAGGAATTGCTATTAGTGACAATGGGCCGGGGATTCCACAAAAAGATTTAGAACATCTTGGAGAAAGAGGTTATCGAGGAGTACAAGCCCAAACTGAAATTCCCGGTTCTGGATTAGGATTAACCATAGCAAAACAATTGATAGAGCAAATGCAGGGTGAAATGGAAATTTTCAGCCCTGCTAATCGTTTTGCTATTAAGTCACCAGAAACTCCAGGAACTACTTTTATTATTCGTTTACCGGAAGTTGGTTGTTAGTTGTTAGTTGTTAGTTGTTAGATATACAGCATATTTCATCTTTATGAGGATTCTAACGGGCAGGGATGCCCCGAACTTTGACGGAAAGAACATCTCCCCGTCAAGTTCTCTCCGTACCACAAGAGTTTTATAAAATTTTTTGTACCTCATTTACCTGCAAGGTGCTGTAACTTTTGCTCT
>JBCCDM010000212.1:0-10847 GCA_039030795.1 Cyanobacteria bacterium P01_A01_bin.84 | reverse complement strand
TTGATTGATTTGAAAGATAGTGAATTTTCTACAACTGAACTTACTGATATTTACTTCCAGATTAGTGATGAGATAGCAGCGCGTAAGGTGCAATACCGCAATTTATTAAATACGGTTGAGCGTCTGACATTGAGAGAATTTGAGGAAGAATTGCGCGAACGTCGTAACCCTAAAAACTTTGTACCTGCTAACAAGGTGATGACCGCGTTAGACAACAATGATAATTACTACGCTAATCAAAAAGTAAGGTTTCAGTCGGCTTTAAATCAGCAGGTAGATAACTTAAATAATCTCCGAGAAAATGTTACTGACCTTATCAATCAAATTGATGAGAAGAACTTAGAGATTGCTAATTTAAAATCTGAAATCAACCAAAACCGTAAACCGCTCAAATGGACTTTAGCTAATTCCCGTGAATTAGAAATCGGTAACATGATTATCGATTATTTCTGGAAAGATGGAACCGGGTATTACTTAGACAGAAGTTTTCTAGAAACTGATGGTTACGAATCTAAAATTTACTTTCAAATAGACCGCAACCCGCGTCAAATAGTTGAGTCGGAACTTAACGAACGGTCGGAAGAGTTGCAACAATTTTGTAGAGTGCTTAAGCCGATTACCTTTAAGTATTCCGGTTCTAAAGGTTTGATGGTTGCGACTGTAACCTTGAAAGAAAAACCAAAAGCCGACCCACTAAAAGATATCTCTCGTATTTGTAAACCTCATACAGCTTTCAAAGCTGCTGTTAGTGGTTACGAGAGATGGAGGGTCACAGGAGGTAGCCAAGCGGGTAAAAGTCCATCAGCCCAGTTTATTGCAGATGCTATTACTGCTTACAACTCCAAGGAAGTTAAGGTTAGGCTTTTTAACCCGCAACACGGGAGCAAAAAAGATAACTGGCAATACAGAGCAGAAGGTAAAAACGCTGAAGAATGCCTAAAAGGATTCTCCGTTCTAGGCGATGAACTCAAACAACGACAAGCTAAGAAAAACTCAACAGAGACTTTTGATTTATTCATCTTTGACGAACTGGATTCAATCATTGATGAGATGGGAGCTACCAAAGTAAAGCAGCCATTGAGATATGGCATTAAGCAAGCATCACACCAAGATATCGGAGTAATTATCATTGGTCAGTCTAGCGCGGCTAACGTTGTTTCTGGAATGACTTGGAGCGACTGGAATAGTGTGGCTCAATTTCACTTAGGTGATAACGCAAAGCTATTTATCGAAAACCGATGGGATAAGGAACCCGAACTACGTGATGAATATCTTAAGCAATTCGGAGCAGTGCGAGATTTTTACCAACGAAAGAACGATGAACTCGGATTAACAATCTCTGACTACGGTTATTTTAGATTTGCGTTTATCGCTATCCCAAATCAAAAACCTTACTTTATTGAAGTGCCCCCGTTCGTATTTGATTCATCCGAAAAAATAGATACTCCTGCTCAACCAATTGAAAAAGTAGAATCAATTGCTCAACCTGCGCTCACTGACCGCTCAACACCTGCTCAAAAATGCCCAAAATGTGGAAGCACAAATATAGGCAGTAAAGGGGCTGGTAGGGCTAGATGCAAGGATTGTAATAAGTCTTGGAAGGTTTAATTAATAGTAATTAACCATTTATAACGCTGTCCATAGCGTTCCAAAATGGACGGACAATGCTGTCCATTAACATATTGCTTCTGGAACGTAGTGGACAGTTACTTACGAAATAACGGCTGTAAGTCTCCCATAGTAAAGGTTGCAGCAATGGACAATTGATGTCCATTTTGGACGGACAACTACCTATAGGGGGTTCCAGGAAATTATGGACAATTAGTAATATTTTTGGGGGTTAATGTTAGTAAATAATTAAGCTTATTTGTAAAACTATTCTACAAACTCGGTAGTTACTGTTAATTAATAGCGATTTATTTACTAATAGTTCATTCGCAATAGAAGAGAAAATTATCAATAGGCTAAAAACACGAGCAAGAATGAGCAAGCACTGAGCATTACGTGAGCAGTACTTGAGCATCAACGAGCAAACCTAATCACCATAAGGACTAATAACAATGACAACTACAAACGGACACACCAAGACTGAGCAAACCACACAGAATTTAACCATGATTGAAACAGCAGAGCAATTAGAAACTAAAACCGAAGAAACCAAGCAGCCCAAAACTAAAAAAGTTAAAGCCGAACAAAAACCGAAACCTAACGCTATCGCTTATGTGGATGTGGTATTAGATGCTGGTAGCCACAGCAATAAATCAATGATTGATGGTTACGAAAATTCATTCGCTTCTGTATTTAAGGAAATCAAAGGGGATTTACCCTCTGGCATGGCTGGTTGTTTTAGCTACAAGAATAAAAATTATATTGTGGGGGAATTGGCTGATGGGTTCCCAGGTAAATTAGTCTACGCTTTTGAAGACAATAAAATTAAGTGCCTTGATATTTGGTTAATCGGTGCTTTGACTTCGGATTGCGATTTCTTAGATGAATTGATAGCTGATAAGAAATCGAAGAATAAGTATAAGAGTATGCCGATTCGGTTATCAGTGGATTTAAAATTACTCTCCCTGTCGTCATCGAAAAAAGGTGATATCTCTAAAATTCTCAACAACCTAAAAAGCTTTACCTATCGCGGTAAAGAGTTTGAATTGAGTATCAATAACCTTGATGATGAGTTTATTTATAGTGAAGGTTACGGCGCTGCTTTAACAGCAAAGCAAGCTATTAATTCTAGAGAATTTTATATTCTGGATTTGGGTGGAGGTACTTTAACTCTTACCCAGTACCGGAACGGTCGAGAATTACCCAAAGCAGTTAACCGTCATATCGCCACTGGTGGAGGTATGCAGATAGTAGCCGAACAGATTTATAAAGCTGTGAGTAAAGCTGATAAAGGTGGTCAAGAGTTCCGATTATCTGGGATATTCGCATCACTTAAAGCCTGTCGTAGAAAGGATGAAGGCTACTACACACCATACTGCTTAGGGAGAAAAAATATTGATATCTCCGAGCAAATACCGGACGGATTGCAAAATTGGATTGATGAAAACCCAACTATCAAAAAAGTTTTGACCGAAGCGCGGGAGCGGTTGAACTCTGGGTTTAATATTTTTGCTACTGGTGGTGGTTTTGCATCTGTGATTATTGCCGATTGGATTAGTGATTACATCACAGAAGACATTGATAGTAGTAACTTCCAAGTACTTGATAATCCTGCGAACATTAACGTTACAGGTATGAAGTTGCTTGAGAAATAAATTTTGTAATTTACATCAAATTGGTGTTTTTAATGCACCAATTTGATGTTTTTAAGCTATACTTGTTTTGTGTACTTATGTGGAATGAACTAGCGCCAAAAAATAATGTAGTTATTTTTCGGGAACTAGTTCATCCACAGTCTATGCAAGTACTCTTACTGGTATCCCACTCTAAGATTACCGAAAAATTGTAGGTTGGGTTGAACGAAGTGAAACCCAACCTACGACATAGGAAATCTTCTACCGAGAAGGGAGAAATATACGAAGGCTTAGACTATACAAGTATTTTTTACAGACTGTGACAGGTCTGATGAAAATATCTGACAGATAGGAAGCCTTTCTGTTTGTATGTGTACACATGGACTCACTTTATAGGGATTTATGATGATTATGAAAGCTCAACCAAACACTATTGATACAGGTCAAGAAACATCTTCAAATAACCTTGACTGTGAAAAAGTTTCTTCCAAAACCAAAACTTCCGACGTTAAGCGTATGTCAGTCAGTCTATCTGGCGATATTGCAGGTATGTTGGAATTCTTGGCTAAGTCCCAAGGCATCTCTCAGAATGAAGCTCTCCGCAAAGCAATAGCTACAGAAGCATATTTACTACAAGAGAGATTGCAGGGGACTAAAGTGTTACTTCAACATCCTGATAGAGAGGTTAGGGAGGTGCTTTTTAGATAAATAGCAGGGGTTTTGGTTTTGGAAGCAAACGTAAACCTCTACCGTTATACATTGCTATGACTAATTCTAAACCCAACAACACTAATGACGTAAAGCCAAATATTAATCTTAACGCTGAGCTAAGGTTAGAAGATTACATAACATCTGTGCCAGCTTCAGAAAAGACAACTAAAGAGTTGTCGAGTTCTATTGCTAAACAGAGGGAAGCTTTTCGCAGTAAACTGGCGATGCGCTTGACCAAAATTTTTGGTTTTTCATTAGGCGCTAGCTTTTTGTTAATACTGATTACAAGTATTCATCCAAATGCCAAGCAAGCTGAAACAAAAGACTTGATTTTAGCAGTCATTACACCTCAAGTTACTTTACTCAGCTTTGCTTTAGGATTTTACTTTGGTAGTAACAAAGAAAGCTGAAAGTCGTCTTCGGTTGTAGGGATTTAATAAAATTTAGATATTAAGTGATGTATACCAGCCTCGCTTAAGAAAATATTACAAATAAAAATAACCCTGCTACTCACGAGAGTAGCAGGGTTATTTTTATTTATTTTTAACCAAACCAGTTAGAAAGTTAAAAGCTTTATCCGCACTGCAATTGTGCGGCTATCTATTCCCATCTGTTTGATGGGAAAATTAAACACAAGTTATGGAATGAAAAATGATAGACATCAAAGAAATAAAACAAGTAGTAGTTTCTGATAGCTACGTTGAATTTTACGGAGGTGATTACAGCAATTTGGTTCGTATAGATTCTAGTGACATGACACCTGTAGAACAGTTTGCGCTAGCCAGAGAATATACAAATCACAGACAAAGAATATTTAAGGAGTACGCAAAAGATAAAAGCAGGATGAAATACAAGCCCGACACTTATGTTTAAATAGGAAAATTAATTACCCATAAAAAGAAAAATAGCTTGCAAAATGAAGAGAATTTTTGCAAGCTATTATTAGTATTCCAAATAAGCATCATCATGGACAATTTTACACCAGAAATAGCAATCAAAAAAGGTGAATATTTGCACTATAAAATCACAGTGAACAACTATGATTTAAAAGCTTATGTTGACTGGAAACTGCATTGTATCCACCTGCACAGCACTGCTGGAGGGGTTCTAGGCAATTTATATATTGATAATGAAGCAGACGCTTTTGGTTATATGTTGACAGCACAAAGAATATTACAAAATAAAGGACTAGAACTATTTAGAGAGAAATTACAGGGGCAACATGGGTGAATCAAAACGTAGAAAAAGTAAAGAGTCTGAGGCTAGATAAACGTACAGATGGTAAAGACTCTGTACAAGCAGTTTCTAGTCTTTACACCTTCGGTGCGAAATATTCTATTTCCCATCTATAGAGAATAATCTATGATACCTGGCTAAATGTCAGGTATTTTTATTTGTTTATAACTTTGTCCTGATTTACATTAGAGGACAAAGTATATTACAGTGTACAAAGATAGAGGACAAAGTAAGGTAACTATTATGGCTTATAAAAAATACACCAACAAGATTAGAACTAAATGGGTAGCAGCTTTTGCTGAAGAATTTATGATTGCTTATTCCCAGATATCTGATGACAGCGAAAAAGTAGCAGAGTTAGCTAAAAACAAGCTTGAAGAATTTTCTACTATGTGTCAGGAAAAATCAGAAGAGAGAGCCAAAGATAGAGGTAAAACTATAGACTCTGATGCGTGGAAGTCTTCAGCAGCAAGCTATCTATCACCCATTCGTAATGCTTTTAAGTTGGCTTTTGGCGATATACCAGAGATAAAAAATAACTTCGTATTCACTAAAGAGTTCTATGAAGAAAAGCGCCAAAAATACGAAGGTAAAAAGCAAGCGCAGAGACGTAATTTAACCCCTATTACCACCGAGCAAGGTAAAGCTATAACCGAAATTATCAAAGAAGATTTACAGAGCAATGATTGGCGAGCTATTACAGCGGCAATCATATTGAGTACTTCACCAAGACAAGGGGAAGTATTGAAAACTGCCGACATGAAACAGGTAGGACAGTTTCAAGTTAGATTCTCAGGTCAAATCAAAACTAAAGGTAATGATAGAGATGCTTACACGAAATACACCATAGTCGAGTCAGCTTTAGTTGTAGACGGGCTTTTGAAGCTTAGACGAATGGCTGATAATAGAGAAATGAGACGCGATAGCCTAGCTGATTTAGATAGCAGAGCGAATACAGCACTTAATACTTACATCCATAAAAGATATTCAGAAGTACTATCACCAGCATTAGGTAAAGACAAGCTAAGTAGTCACAGCTTGAGGTCTGCTTATTGCGCTATTGCGTTTCATTTCTTCGGTGATTGGAGTCAGACATTAGGAAGTTTCATTAAAGATAATCTCGGACACGTCGGAGATGCCGAGGCAGCAAATTACGAAGATTATCAGGTAACAGATATAAACGGTAAACCATTAACACAAGGGGTAATGAGAGAAATTATGAATCAGCAAACTGTTACTGAATCAGAAATGAGCGTTACCCGTCGTAGCGTTCGTATGACTAAAGGTGCATTTAACTATCTAGAGGGAATCGACAAACCAGACCAAGTAACAAAGATGGATGAATTAGTCAGACTAGCTGAGTTAGGTAAGCAGTATGAAGCAGGTGAACTTAATACTGTTAAAGAAGTGGAAGTGATTAAAGAAGTTGAGGTTATCAAAGAAGTACCAGTAACTGAAACTATCAAGACTAAAGAAGTCAAAGAGAATGTTAATCCTTCTCAATTAACCAATGAAGAATTATTTAGTTACAAAGCACCGGGTACAGGTCAAGAAAAAATGAGACGCGCTGTTAAAGCTATTAAAGATTTTAATCAAAGCTGTGGTGGTGATAAAGCTGCTATGTGGGCTATTAATACTAGTAGCTTAAAGGAGCTAACCAACTGTAGAACCCAGGTGGTTAAAGATTATTTTGAGTCAGAAGAGGGGATAGAAGATTTAAATATACGCTGGTGGAATGACAAAAATGATAAGCCTAAAGCTGATATTGGCTACAACAACATGATGGGTTTTACCTTCCACCACAACAGGGGTAAAAAAGATATCAAAAATGATATCAAGCTAGTCTAAGTAATTTTTAGTAAAGACTCTTTACCAAAATCTTGAGTCTTTACCGAGCATCTTAAAGGCATCATCAAGCTTTACGGATAAGGTTCTTAACTGAAAATTACCCGTCGTGGGTAATTTTCTTAAATATTCAACGTTTCCTTATTTCTTGTAACACAGCAGACGAAAAAATACTAACGCAGAAAAGCGCAAGGAATACTAGTATAACGCCCTCATATAAATGTGTTGATTTAGAGTTATTTAAAGTATCATACGCTAATATAACTAATCCAGAGAAATTAAATCCGGCTAATGAAATAATAGTAATAACATTAAAAATTTTTGAGAGTAAATTATCTTCTAAATAATCTTCTTCTAAGCTTATTTCTTTGATATCTTTTATTCTTCCACCTATTTCTATATTCCCATCGAATGAACTTACTATGGCAGATATTTCGATTATGTCTTTAGGGTTTATCAATAAAGGCTTTATTTCTATAATATTTTTCTCAACTAAAATACTAGGTTTAATCTTGTTAGGTATTGTTTTCAGTATTTCAGCTTTTATAATTTCTGTATTCTCATTAAACATAATTACAATGGAATCTTCAAAATCACTTTTAGCTATTGCCTGATTACCTGAGTTGTAAATTTTTAATACGATAGAAGTGACATCTTCTACTTTTTTACCTTGGTAGATTACTTCTAAATCTTGTACGAACCTGTCATCTATTTTTACTAATGGCGCTGTTGAAACCTTGAGAAACTTAATACTTTTTCTTCTAGTTTGTATGACATAAAGAATTATAGGAATGACCACTCCAACTACAATAGTTGCTATCACACCCCACATACCCCAATCGATACTTGAATTTTGTTCGGGTTGCGACTCTGCAAAATAAAGTATGAAATTCGCAAGATTCATTGTTTTGTACGAATTGAATAAATTTCTATCTAAAGACACATAGCATACGTAAGCGTTTATTACTAGCACTGCTTGCTACGAAAAGCTACTATTCTCTCTAATTTTGATGAAAGTTAAATTATCGCCAGATGCTTGACAAACAATAGTTTTTATGTATAGAGAGTTTCGATAATTGGTACAATAGAGTTATAGATAATACTTTGTTGTACCGATGAATTTAGAACATTTAGAACCGATACATTTTCAAGCAATCTTTCAGTTAATAGCAGGTAAAACGACGAAACAAATATCTAAAGAGATAAACAAACCTATAGAAACTATTAACGAATGGTGTAAGCAACCTTTATTTAAAAATGCCCTACAAGATGCATGGGCTAAAACTTACGATGATGCGATTAATAAACTAGCAGGTGTAGCAATATCAGCAGTTAACGAGCTTGAATGCATCATTATGGGTAGTGATGTTTCAGTAGCTAATAAATTAAGAGCAATTGAAATAACCTTAAGACATGGTGAGAAAATTAAGGATTATCAATTACAAAGAAGAGTAGAAGTTTTAGAACAATTAAATGAACATTGAAAATAGAATTGCTGCTTTAGAAAGAAAATTTAAGAGCAATTTATCAAAGGAAACAATCAAATCGATACCTACAGATTGGGAGCAGTTTGTAGGTTTAACTACTATCAGGTCAGGGGGTGCAATGAAACCGTTTATCCCCTATGAATACCAGAAAATCATTAGTAATTTGATGGATAAATATAACAACATCATCGCTGTTAAATCCCGTCAAACTGGTATTACTCAGATGGTGGTTAGTAAATTTCTTCATCGAGCCGCGTTAAATGCTGCTTACTCTGCAATGGCTTTTATGAGGAATAGCGAAGATGCAAGCGCTATTAGTAGAAGGGCTAGACAGATGCTATCCGGGTTAGATGCCTACATCAAGCCTGATAACGATAACGTAGGGTATTTGAAGCTAAGAGATAAAGGGGATATTTATTTCAGAAACAGCGGTAAGGAGGGGTGTAGGTCTTATGATTCGGTTTTAGATTTTCTTTTTGATGAAGCTGCTTTTTGTCCGAATATTCAAGAAATATACGCGGCTAGCTCCCCTAGTGGTGCGTTAGCAGGGGATTTAATAACCAAGATGATTGTTAGTACTCCCAGTGCTAAAAGCGGTTGGTACTGGGAGAAATTAAGTGAAAACAATGGTGGTTTAGATATTGAGGAAATTTGTAAGGATGTTGCGGACGGGAAACTATATAAAGATATCCCAGGGCTTTATTATTTTGAGGATAAAGCAGGCACTCTAAAACTGGTAATACATTACAGTTGTCATCCGGTTTACAACCAAAGAAAGGACTATTTAGAATATCGGATGCTGCAAGATGGTACTGATTATGAAACTGTAGAACGCGAATACAATCTTAAATTTATTGATGCTTCTGTAGCTGTTTTCAGTTCAGATTTAGTAAGGATGAAATGCTACAGGACGCTATGAAGATTTTAGAGATAAAGATGCAATCTATTATGCTGGTTTAGATTGTTCTACTTTGGGAGATGATTACACTTCATTGTCTATTCTTAAATACAAAAATGGTGAATATTCTTTAGTAAGGCTATATCGAAAAAGGAAGGAAACGAACGAATATCACCTTTATCAAATAGGTGAAGTTCTCAGAATTTATAAACCCAAAGTAATAGGAATAGAAATTACTGGTGGTGTTGGTGCTATTTATTTGGAGCAGTTAACAAGGTCAGGTTGGAACTGTCAGGAAATACGGACTACTCAAGAAAGTAAAGCGGTGATGATATCGCTTTTACAACTTGGTTTAGAAAAACAAATTCTCAGCTATCCAGAGGAAAAATGCGTGTTAATTGATGAATTATTGTCGTTTAGGCGTGACGGTAAAAAATTAGAGGCTGCACCCAATAGACATGATGATACTGTTATGAGTACAGCTTTTGGTCTAAATGTTACTCCGTTTGGTCAGAAAGATAATAGTGTTTTTGATGATATTCAATTATGAGAAAAATTAGTTTTCAAGAACAGCAATCAAAAAATAGAAAAAGATATAAATATGCCGTTCAAATGGCATTAAAAGATAAAAAGCAATATGTGGATAATGACGAATATTTTGATTATGGAGAATACAACACATTTAGATGCTTCTATAATTGCTCAATCAGTATAGGAATCTACGCACACTACAATCATTTCGGTTTTTCAGTTGTAGGAATGTATGAAAATTACCGTGTCGGTAATATTTACGCAATTCTAGAAAATATCGGTTCAGGGTTTAGAAGTATGAATAATATTTCTTCAATGTATGCAAGTGTGTGTAAGAAATATAATAAAGCGCTACTTGATAAAGCTTTTACTAATAGCGTTCATGTTCAAAATATGCTGAATATTTTACTATCATCTGAAATCGTAGAATCGGGCAATGATGCTGATAACGCGGATGATGATTCATTGTTTATCTTAAAATCCGCTTTAGCTGATAACTTGCTATTAAGTGACGAAAAAACTAAAGCGGTATTAAATCCCAAAATCGAAGATTACCAAATGGGAACCAAAAGCGGAGAATTACAAAGTTTGATGTATGCACTTAAAGCTTTCGACAATGAGGGATATTACGCTAAGAAAATTTACCCAGATGATGAATTGATAGAACCCGGACACCCAATGCATACCAGATTTTACTAATCCCCATTCCCCATTCCCCAATTCCCATTCCCCAACCATTCCCCCTGCTATCCCCTCGGATATGGGGTTTTGTTTTTGGGAATATTTTCTTACAAAACCCTTGACAAAGTGACCAAGTTAGTATCTAGATTTTCAGTACTTTAGTAGGGGGAAGTAATGTTTTAGACATCGCATACCAGGGGGAAGTAAATAATTTTG
>JBCCDM010000211.1:0-10878 GCA_039030795.1 Cyanobacteria bacterium P01_A01_bin.84 | reverse complement strand
CATGACCAGGCATATGCCGGTTGCAAACATGGTTTTGCCGGTTGTTCCTTCAGCCGATAAACCTCAAACCCATCATATTGGACTTTCGCCACACGACTTCACATTCATGTCTGGAGGAGAAAATAGATGCCAGATTTTGATATTTTTACAACACCAGAATTTCAAAATTTTCTTTCACAATTAGGACACGGAGAGATTAATGTAATCACCGGAATTGCTTGGTTTATTATCACTGCTATTTTAGCTGTCATTGGTGGTGCTATAGGTGGTATGATTCTAGCTGGCAAAGATTTAGGCTACCAATTTTCGGCATTATTAGGAGGAATATTTGGAACTAGTGGCGTGATTCCAGCAGTAGTTGCATGGTTAGTTTTTTTAAATTATTTCTCATAAATATTAAGATGATAATATCAAATATATAGACGATATCTACGACAAGTATTAATCATGTTAGAAATTGGTTGGTTTGCCACAAAACTGTTTCTCAAAGGCAAAATGCTGCGAAACCCTTTATTTTTCTTCCGACAAATTACTATTGGTGTCAGCATATGTCTAATATTACTAATTACTCTTGCTCAGACAAATTTACCTTTTTGCATACCCATGACTATATCTAGTTTAGTCGCAAGTGCGAGTATGCCTTTTCTACTTAAAGATTTCAAAATGTGAGATTTTAAAATGTGAGCAAATTATTAAGTATAGTTCCGCTATTATGAGCAACATTGAAGAATTAGTAAAAGATATTAGCCGCTTTGAAGCAATTATCTCTGAATGGGATGAAAGTCAAAGATGTGTTGTAGTTGGTCTACAAAGAGCAATTGAAGAATTACATAAAGAAGCTTTAACTAGACTGATTAAAAGTCTTAAACAAGAATCAATGATAGCTTTACGTCATGCTGTAGAAGACGAAGTCGTTTATGGAGTTTTACTCTATCACGAACTGGTTAAACCACCTCTCCAACAACGCATTCAAACAGCGATTGATGAAGTTCGTCCTGGTTTAAATAATCATTATGGTGATGTGGAATTGGTTGCTGTCAAACCACCTGATACAGTAGAAGTCAGATTAACTGGTACTTGTAAACATTGTGCGGCTTCTAATTTAACTTTATCAGAATTAGTAGAGCAAACAATTCAAGACCATTGTCCTGAAATAAAGAATGTCGTTGCAGTTAGATAATCTCCAAATCAATACGTAATTCTGGAAATTCTGTAGAGATATTCTATGGAAAGTCTTTGTAATACTAAATCTGATCCTAAATCTACAATTAAATATTAAATGCGATCGCTTAAATTAGAAACTAGGATACCATCCCTTCTTTCATCTACAGGTGCCAAAGTAATTTTAGGACAAAATCCAAATATCCCATCAACAGAATTAGCGGTACCCCTTGCACCAACTGCTCAGCAAATGTTTGCTCCTCGGAGTGCTTGTCTAATATCTGAAACTGGTTCTTTATGGGTATCGGACACCGGACATCATCGTTTATTAGGATGGGAAAATGTACCATCTAAGGATAATCAAGTAGCAGATTGGGTAATTGGACAACCAGACTTTGATAGTGAGGGACAAAACGCTAAAGGAACACCAGGGAGAAATACCCTTAGCGTACCGACGGGTATATCTAGATGTGGTAATGGTTTAGCTGTAGCTGATGCTTGGAATCACCGCGTACTAATTTGGAACAATGTACCATGTGATATGAATGTCCCAGCCGATTTAGTATTGGGTCAGGTTAACTTTATAGACAATCTAGCGAATCGGGGTAAACGAAATGCTGCTGCAAATACTTTAAATTGGTGTTACGGAGTCTACTACCATCAAGGGAAACTATTTGTTGCTGATACCGGAAATCGTCGTCTTCTGATTTGGAACCAAATACCAACTGAAAACGGACAACCCGCAGACTTAGTATTAGGACAACCAGACATGAAATCTCGCGATGAAAACGGTGGTGCTTCTGCTGGAGCTTCCAGTATGCGCTGGTGTCATGATATCGCAATCTGGGATGGAGATTTGGCTGTGACTGATGCTGGTAATAACCGCGTCATGGTTTGGGAAGGTATACCAACTGAAAATAATACTCCTTGTTTAGCAGTTGTAGGGCAAAAAACCTTTGACTTTGTAGAAATTAATCAGGGAGTATATTTTCCAAACTCCAGTAGTTTAAGTATGCCTTATGGAATTACCGCAGTTAATAATTGGTTATTAGTCACCGATACTGCAAATTCTCGTTTACTAGGTTGGAAAAAACCGATATCATCCCTAATATCTCTACAAGGTACATCAGCAGACGCTCTGATCGGGCAGGATAATTTTCAAACTAAAAGTGAAAACCGAAATTATGGGAAAGCAAGTAGAAATAGCCTTAATTGGTCATATGGAATTAATATATGTGGAAATATAGCAGTAATAGCAGATTCTGGGAATAATCGTGTTCTATTGTGGGAGATAGTTTGATAATAGCTTTTAGCTTTTAGCTTTTAAATTTTAAATTTTAACTTTTAGTTTTTCTTCTTGCTAAGAGCTAATACCATTGTAGACGAAAGTCTCACATTTAAGCCTCCAACGAAGTTGAGCTTTGTTTCTCAGTAGCTCTACCCTGAACTACATTAGATTATACCACTACCAGAATATGTTAGTACATCTTTATATTTCTTATTTGCAGGGGGTTTCGGGGACTCCACGTCACTTCAATCGGGGAAAAAGGGGGAGAATCCCCCAAGTCTTTTTCTTGTGAAAAAAATGTCCCAACCCGAAAGCCTAGTAGTTTGCCAAGCGAACTTTGCGTGTTGTTCGTGAAAAGAAAAAGTTTCTGCTTCCCCTGCCTGCCCTTACCTGGCAATTTTGGCTTGATTGAGTACTAGCATATGCCAATATAATTCAGATAAGGATAATTGTAGATTGGATTTAGCTAAAAAACCCAACCTACACTATTTCTATTTTTTAGGTTGAATTGAACCGTATTGTGTTACATACAGCTTCACATAAAATTGGTATAACACCTTCCATAACACTTTAATTATTCAATGATTACAGAAGAAATAAGAATTTATGGCACAGTACAAGGTGTAGGTTTTCGTCCTACAGTCTATAGACTAGCTAAAAAATTCTCTCTAAAAGGTAAAGTTTATAACGATGGAGAGGGAGTAGTTATCCATGTATCTGGTAAAAAAATATATATAGAAGAGTTTATTCAAAATCTTTATATAGAATGTCCACCATTAGCAAAAATTACTAAACTCACTCGTCAAGCTTACTTAATTCAATCAAATTTTCTAGATTTCAGTATTGCTGAAAGTTTAAATACAAGAATTAAAACAGAAATTTCTCCCGATGCTGCAACCTGTCCTCAGTGTCAAAAAGAGATATTTGACCCCCTGAGTCGATACTTCCGCTATCCTTTCACGAACTGTACTCATTGCGGACCCCGCTTAAGTATCATCAATGCTATACCCTATGACCGTAAAAATACTAGCATGGCGGCTTTTGGGATGTGTGCAAAATGCTCTGAGGAATACCAAGACATTGAAAATCGTCGATTTCATGCTCAACCGGTAGCTTGTTATACTTGTGGTCCATCCGTCTGGTTAGAACGTGCTGATGGTAGACCAATCACAGCCTCCATGTTCTCTATGATGGATGATATAGATGCTGCGTGTACTCTGTTACAAAAGGGTGAAATAGTAGCTATTAAAGGAATAGGTGGTATACATTTAGCCTGTGATGCGACTAATGAAACAGCAGTAAATAAATTGCGCGATCGCAAGAAACGTCATCATAAGCCTTTTGCTTTGATGGCAAGGGATATAAAGATAATTGAACAATACTGTACTCTTAATCAAAAGGAAATAGAATTACTCGAAAGTCCTGCTGCACCAATTGTTTTATTGCGTAAAAAATCAAGTTCTCTGTTTCTTCCTTTATATCCTTTTCCATATATTGGCTTCATGCTACCTTATACCCCTCTACATCACTTGATTCTTAGACGCATGAATCGACCGATTGTTTTAACAAGTGGGAATATTGCTGATGAACCCCAATGTATTGACAATGATATTGCAAAAAAGAAATTAAGCCAAATTGCTGATTATTTTCTCTTACATAATCGGGAGATTGTGAACCGGGTAGATGATTCTGTAGTTAGAGTTATTGAAAACAAGGTTGAGAATAAACTTGAGAATAAAATATTAATAATTCGTCGTGCTAGAGGGTACACACCAATACCAATAAATTTACCACCCGGATTTGATACTTTATCTGATAATTTACCGCATATTTTAGCTATGGGTAGCGAATTAAAAAATACTTTTTGTTTGTTACAGAATGGACGAGCAATTTTATCTCAACATTTAGGAAATTTACAAACAACTTCTACATTTAAATCTTATCAAAATACTCTCAATTTATATTTAAATTTATATCAACATCAACCAAGAATTATTGCAACAGATAAACATCCAGAATATCTATCTACTAAGCTTGGTAAACAATTAGTCAAAAACTATAATCAAAATAATCATCAAAATAATCAAATTCAACTACATCAAATTCAACACCATCATGCTCATATAGCTGCCTGCATGGCTGAAAACAAATTACCCTTAAATTCTCCTCCAGTCCTAGGTATTGCCTTAGATGGCTTAGGTTACGGTGAAGATAAGACCCTGTGGGGAGGAGAGTTTCTCTTAGCAGATTATCGCCAATTTAAAAGATTAGCTAGTCTAAAACCTGTTCCTATGATTGGGGGAGAAAAAGCAATTTATCAACCTTGGCGAAACACATATACTCATTTAAATTCAAATTTTAATTGGAATTATATTAATACTTATTATTCCGAATTAGAAATTATTAAATTCTTTAATAAACAACCCCTAAAACTCATTAATCAAATACTAGAACAAAACTTAAATTCTCCACTATCTTCATCAACTGGACGTTTATTTGATGCAGTCGCAGCAGCTATCGGTATTTGTCGAGAAGAGTGTAGTTATGAAGGACAAGCAGCGATAGAAATAGAAGCCTTAGTTGATAGAGATATATTAAATTCTTATAAATATTATTCAATTTATCCCCTTAGAATTGAGAAATTAGATAATATTTATGTTATAAACTCTGACTTAATGTGGAAAGCTTTATTAGATGACTTAAAAAATCAAATCTCTCCATCTATCATCGCTACAAAATTTCACTTAGGCTTTGCTAAATCTATTGTAAAAATGGCTACATTTTTATGTAGTAAAAATACTATAGATAAAATTGTCCTCACAGGAGGAGTGTTCCAAAACTGTATTTTATTAGAACAAGTTACTAAAGGTTTACAAAAGCTAGGGATTACAGTACTAACTCATAGTTTAGTACCCCCGAATGATGGGGGTTTATCACTCGGACAAGCTGTCATCACCGCAGCAAGAGAGATTAGCTATGGTCGGTCGGTGCGATCGCCTATGACGGACACTACCGTGTCATCGCACTATCGCTGATTTTCCTGAAGAATTGAACAATTAAAGTATTATCTAAGACTTGGTTATAGAATCTAGAATCTAATTTAGAGTAGTAGGAAATTTGATGGAGATGTTTGTTTTAGCTACGATATGACAATTTTATTTACTGAGTATGACACTAAAATTTTAGGAATAAAAAACGCCAAAATTCTATTCATACAAATACCTTAGATTTTTTTCCAAACCCCCTCTAAATAAGAAATAGATATACTTATGTGTAGCTGGCAAATTTCAACTTTTAGAGAGGAAAAAATATTTCATAGGATTATACTTATCGGGACTTAGACAAAAAATAAGGAGGAAAAAGCCTCAAAGACAGTCAGTACAAGGTATATACATCAAAGTCTAGGAAATCTCTTAAACCCAGATATATCAAGAAAACCACCAATTCGATGTAAAACTATTGACATATAAAGCTTTGAAGCTTTTTTTAACCAAAAAAATGTCTAAGTCCTGTTATAAACAAAGGAAAACATGAATGTGTTTAGGAATTCCCGGTCAAATTATTGAAATTAATCCCAAAAACTCTAAACTAGCAACTGTCGATGTTGGTGGTGTCAAACGTGAAATTAATATTGCTTGTATAGTTGACGAAAATAATTCAGCATCGGATTGTGTCGGTCAGTGGGTATTAGTTCACGTAGGTTTTGCAATGAGTAAGATAAATGAACAAGAAGCAGCAGAGACCTTAAAAATATTAAAAGAAATGGTTGTATGTATGGAAGTTGGGAACGGGTGATGGGTAATTTATATAACTTCTAATACCATTTCAGCCGAAATATGGGTAACGCTATCGCTTTACTCAATCTACAATTATCCTTATCCGCAACCGTATTTTATTATATGTCCTCTTAACTTGCAAATTTTACAACCCTTATATATCAAGGGTTTTAGAATTTATCGAAAAATGTACAAGTTTCATTCGTTACAAGGAGGAGTTAAATGTTGCAGAAGGAATTCCCACCTTGTGGGTCGATTACATAGAACTTATATAGGTTTTGAATTCTTATAAAACTATTATTATGAAATATGTTGATGAATTTCGAGATAGTCATACAGGTCAAGCTTTAACTGGGGAAATAGTAAAGCTGTGCAATCAACTTAAGAACAGCTTAAATAAACCCATAAAGATAATGGAGGTATGTGGTGGTCATACCCATTCTATTTTTAAATATGGAATTGAAGATATTCTACCCCCTGAAATTGAATTAATTCATGGACCAGGATGTCCCGTGTGTGTCATGCCAAAAGGTAGAATTGATGATGCGATCGCGATCGCTACACAAAGTCCTAATATTATCTTAACTACCTTTGGTGATACAATTCGTGTCCCTGGCTCTACGGATAGTTTACTGCAAGCAAAGGCTAAGGGTGCAGATGTTCGTATGGTTTATTCACCTTTAGACTGTTTACAAATAGCAAAGGATAATCCTGAGAAGGAAATAGTATTTTTCTGTATTGGTTTTGAAACTACTGCTCCAAGTACAGCTTTAACTATTTTACAAGCTGCTAATGAACGGGTTGCTAATTTTAGTATGTTTTGCAATCACGTCTTAGTAATTCCAGCCCTACAAACTTTATTAGAAAATCCAGATTTACAACTAGATGGTTTTATTGCTCCGGGTCATGTAAGTGTAGTTATCGGAACTGAACCTTATCAATTTATTTCCCACCAATATCAAAAACCAGTTGTTATTTCCGGATTTGAACCCCTAGATATTCTGCAATCTGTATGGATGTTATTACAGCAGTTTATAGAAAATCACTGTCAGGTCGAAAACCAGTATACTCGTTTAGTACAAGCAAAAGGTAATCATCAAGGACTAACTGCAATTAATCAAGTCTTTGAAATACGAGATAAATTTGAATGGAGAGGTTTGGGTGAAATACCCAACTCTGGTTTCAAAATCCGTTCTGAATACGCTCAATTTGACGCTGAAACTAAGTTTAATATCCCTAACTATCAAATAGCAGACCATAGAGCCTGTCAATGCGGAGAAATACTCAAAGGAGTTCTAAAACCCTGGGAGTGTAAAGTCTTTGGTACAGCTTGTACTCCTCAAACTCCCATTGGTACCTGTATGGTTTCTTCTGAGGGTGCTTGTGCTGCTTATTATAAGTATGGTCGTTTTTCTAAGAAGCAGCAAAAGTTAGTAAACAGATAATATGACAAAAATAAGAACTATTTATACATGAGTTTTTCAATCTTATACTAGTTACCCTTTATCCATTACCCATTACCAACAAACATTATGCCATTCATCACCATCAAAATAGCTAAAGGTCACTCCATCGAAAAAAAACGCGAACTAGCAAAAGCTATTACAAATACTCTCGTCGAAACAATGGGAACTAAACCTGAATGGGTAACGGTTCATATTGATGAATTTGAGAGGGATAATTGGGCTGTAGGGGGAATGCTTCATTCTGACAAACACAAAGGTAGACACATTGAAAAAGGTGTTTAACTATTTATACGTATAGGTGTAAGATTTAAGTTTACGTCCGGAGCGACAGTAAGAAATTATAATCTCTTCTTTACCGGAGTTGAGTGCACTTTTCCCTGGGTTTCAAAAAATATAATTCCGATACTAACGGATTGGATATGAAATTACCTTCAAATAATTCATTACAACATTCATTATTTAAAGATATTGAAAAAGCTAACCATCCTCTAGGAAAAATACGCGATGGGCAAAGCCCTGCCGCAGGCAATCGCACGAAAGGGTTTACCGATCGCAATATAACTCTTGCTCATGGTAGTGGTGGTAAAGCGATGCGGGATCTAATTGAGGATATTTTTATTAGTACATTTAATAATCAAACTCTTTCTCACTTAGAAGACCAAGCGAGTTTTGATTTAGCGAGTTTAACACAACATGGAGATAAACTAGCTTTTACTACCGACTCTTATGTTGTAGATCCCTTATTTTTTCCTGGTGGAAATATAGGTGAGCTAGCAGTCAACGGTACCGTTAATGATTTAGCTGTTGGTGGTGCAAAACCTTTATATTTAACTTGTAGCGTTATTTTAGAAGAAGGATTTTCTATAGATACTCTCCGAAGTATAGCTAAGAGTATGCAATCTACCGCTCAAAAAGCCAATATACAGATAGTAACTGGCGATACTAAAGTTGTCCATCGCGGTGCAGCAGACAAGTTATTTATCAACACTGCGGGAATAGGAGTAATTAGTCATGAGGTTTGTATCTCAACTGACAATATCAAACCTGGAGATGCAGTAATAGTTAATGGAGAGTTAGGAAATCACGGTGCTGCTATTTTAATTGCTCGTGGTGAACTAGCGTTAGAATCTGATATTACTAGCGACACTCAACCTCTAAATAGTTTAGTTGACACTATACTTCAAGTCTGTCCCCAAATTCATGCAATGCGAGATACTACCCGTGGAGGTTTAGCGACCGTATTAAACGAATTCGCGATCGCTTCTAATTTTGGTATTCGTCTATACGAAGAATCTCTTCCAATTCGAGAAGAAGTCAAAGGGGTCTGTGAAATTCTTGGTTTAGACCCTTTATATTTAGCTAACGAAGGGAAACTAGTTTTAACTGTTCCTCAAGCAAAGGCTGAAATCGTTTTAGAAATAATGCGATCCCATGAAGCGGGCAAGAATGCTCAAATCATCGGTGAGGTAGTTGATTTTTCCCTACCGATAGTTTCATTACAAACAACTTTTGGTACAGAAAGAATAATAGATATGTTAGTTGGTGAGCAATTACCCCGTATTTGTTAACTTAGGGTTACTGATTTAATCTATTAAATGTATTTTATTGGATAATCTAATCCTCTGTAGAGAGGTTTTATAAAACCTCTTTAGATCAAAATTATTAATTTAATTAGCTTAGCTCAACTCATCTAAATTCCTATGCACGAACTTGGAATTACTCAAAATATAGTTGCAATTGTCACCGAACGTGCAGAAGGGAAAAAAGTACAGCGAGTATTACTAGAAATTGGAAAACTTTCTGCAATTATGCCCGAAGCTATACGATTTTGTTTTGATATTATATCCGAAAATACAGTTTTAGAAGGTGCAAATTTAGAAATTATAGAAACCGATGGGATAGGAAAATGTCTCAAATGTGGGAGAGAATTTCATTTAGATAAACCCTTTGGTAAATGTAATTGTGGAAGCACTGCAATAGACTTAATTGCTGGAGAAGAATTAAAAATTAAGGAAATAGAAATATAAGAATTATGTGCGTAACCTGTGGATGTTCTGATGATAATAATAATGTAAAAATAACTAATTTAGAAGATATTCATACTCATATATTAGCAGACGGTACAACTATTAACCATACTCATAGTCATAATTCACAAAATAATAGTTTAAGTAATAGTTCAATTAATAGCTTAAATAACAATATAAAAACTTCAGAAATTCCTTCTCAAATACATTCTCAAATACATGGTACAACTATTTCTATAGAAGAAAAAATATTATCCAAAAATAATTTACTTGCCGCTCATAACCGAGGATGGTTTGCAGGAAGAAATATTTTTGCTTTAAATTTTATGAGTTCTCCCGGTTCTGGAAAAACCACTCTCTTAACTCAAACTATCAATGACTTAAAAAATCAGTTAGTTATTAATGTTATTGAAGGAGACCAGGAAACAGCTAATGACGCTAAAAAAATTAGAGAAACAGGTTGTAGTGTAGTTCAAATAAACACTGGTACCGGTTGTCATCTTGATGCTGCAATGGTAGAAAAAGGATTAAAGCAACTTAATCCACCTCTAGATTCAGTAGTCATCATCGAGAATGTAGGTAATTTAGTTTGTCCAGCTTTATTTGACTTAGGAGAAACTTATAAAGTAGTAATTCTTTCCGTCACGGAAGGTGATGATAAACCGATAAAGTATCCTCATATTTTTCGTAATAGTGATGTCATGATAATTACTAAAATAGATTTATTACCTTACATTCATTTTGACTTACAGCGTTGTCTAGAATATGCTCTACAAGTGAATCCACAAATTAAGATTTTTCAAGTTTCCGCAGTTCATGGAAATGGTTTAGATTCTTGGTATGAGTGGTTAACAAGTAATATTAGTTAAAATTTAAAATTTAGGATCTATTTATCTTGATTATAAAATTTCGAGATTATCTCATCAGCCCTCTTTCAAGAGAACATCCCAATTTGGAACAAATATCTTACTCGACACCCGCTTCAGGGTAACGCTATACAAACAAAGCCTATATTCATATAATAATTATTTTAACCCCAGGCTAGAAGCTTTCTCGTTGTCAGCAACTAATTTGTTTCGCTTTTCATGATAGTGATACTCTTCTAAAAACTTGTCAAGAAGCAGAAGACCAGCGAAAAATAGTGACTCTGTTTTACTTTG
>JBCCDM010000210.1:0-10887 GCA_039030795.1 Cyanobacteria bacterium P01_A01_bin.84 | reverse complement strand
GGTCCAATTGCAACTTTTGTTCCCGGAAAAAGCTTTTGTACAGCCATAGCCATGACATGAGCGCAAGTATGACGAATCCGCTCAAGCTTTTGGGCATCTTTTTCTTGCAAGCCTTCCTGAGATTGGGATAATGAACTGACCATACGCAATTAGAATGAGAATCGTTATCATGATAGCGCAAAAAGTTGGTTTGATGTGAAGGCTTGTTTGGGTAGTAACAAAAATAAACCGATTATCATAATTGGTGAAGCACTGCCGGGAGATGATACTCTCGAAAATGCTCAAATTCTTTTTAGCGCTTGAGCTAGCTGATAAATCGCGCTTAAAGATTCTCCACGACCTTAGTAATGGTCAAGAGCTTTGCGTATGTGATGTGGCTTCACTGCTTGATGTTAAGATTGCGTCTTGCAAAGGTTGCTTGCTGTTAAATAAATTAATCGTATTCTTCACTATCTTTGCAAATTTCACTAAGTAGTCGTGCAAAATTAATTTTACATTCTGAAAACTTCAAACCCCTGCGTTGACGTAGTCTGCTCGATAGAGCTTATGCTTCGTTTCTCGCAATGACAATACACAATTAATTTTGCGTAGGTACTTATTGACTCACGGACTACTTTCATTAGGAAGTGAATTGAATTTTGCATAACTTTGAAAGTGTAGTAGCTTTCTTTACTCAATAAAGCCAACACTTAAGCGAATATAATTAAGTATAATATTAATTGTACGTATATTTACTGTCTCAACTAGTATGCAACAGCCTGCTTCAGATTCTCAACAAAAACTTATTCAAAAAATTGTCAAGTGGAAAGCTGGACTGGCTGATTTAGGACGACGGAATCCTTTAATTAAGTTTAAGCAAGATAGTTCTCGAAGTTTGCAGATTTTGACAGATGAACCGGATATTATCTTCAAAAATCTCACAGAAGGGAAAAAATCACTTCAATTTCAAATACTTGATAGCGAGTATCAAGATATTCCTTTATTGAAAGAAAATCAAACATTACCAGAAAGAAGAAATTCTTTAGGATTAATTACTCGTCAAACTGGTAACGAGCAACTTAAACGACTCAAAAAAATTCGTGGTGAAGCAAGACGCTCGTTTGAGGAACGAGGAGTTAATAGTTTATTTTTAGTGTTGGGAACTTTAACTTGGTATGACAAAGATAAACCAGAAGATGCTTTGCTGTCACCGTTGATTTTGGTTCCCGTAGAATTAACTAAGGAGCGGGGGAAGGATATCTATAAAATATCTGTCTTAGATGAGGATATTGTTTTAAATCCAGCTTTAACACAAAAGTTAAAACAAAACTTTGCAATTGATTTTCCAGAAGCAGAAACAATCCAAGAATTAAATTACAGCGAAATTATTGCTTTGGTTCGTGAAGCTTTATTAGAACACAAGACGTGGGAAATTAAAGAGAATATCTTTTTGTCATTATTCTCTTATGCTAAAGCTGCAATGGTTCGGGATATTATTGAAAATGAAGCTTTGATATTCACTCATCCGATTTTGCAAGCAATTAGTGGAGATTTAGATAATTATCAGTCTAATTATCAAGAACCCATACCTGCATCTGCTTTAGATTCTCAAGTTAAACCGGAAAGAATATATCAGATTCTTGATGCTGATTCTAGTCAACAAGTTGTTGTTGAAGCTGCAAAATCTGGTTCTAGTTTTGTTGTTCAAGGTCCACCAGGAACGGGGAAAAGTCAAACTATTGTAAATATGATTGCTGAACTAATTGGAGATGGGAAATCTGTTTTATTAGTTGCAGAAAAAGAGACTGCATTAAGTGTTGTTTATAAGCGAATGACTGAATGTAGTTTAGACCATATATGTTTAAACTTACATCACAGTGGTACCACAGATAAACGAGAACTTGTTAATAATTTATCAAAAACAATTGATTATCTTTCACAAATCTCTGAAACAGGAGATTATAATTCTTTTTTTGAAAGATTAGTAAGTAATCGTCAGTCTTTGAATTCATATCTTACGAGTTTACATTCCAAACAAAAGCCTTTAGATAAATCACCCTTTGATATTTTTGGCGAGCTTTTAAAAAAAGAACATCAAGGAGTTCCTAAAGTTTGTAATGAGTCAGAACTAATCAAAATCGAACAAGCTTTAAGTTGGCTAACTTACTTACAAAATTATTCCCTTCCTGATGATTCTATACAACGGATTATAAATTCTTCTTCTCTACAACAGGAATTATCCGATTTAGTTGAAAGACTCGAATCATTTCCCGCAATTTTTGAACAAGGAATAGAATTTTTGACTTTATACTTTAATGAGAATGATATTGTTGAGGAATATTATCCTAAAAATAAAATTTTATTTACAGAACTGATAAAATTTATTAATATAGCTAAAACTGACTTGAAAGATTTTCGCAAATGGTTAAAATACAAAGAAATTTGCGAAGAATTAAAAAAATTAGAATTGGAAGAATTCGTTGATACTTTACGAGACAATAAACCCAATCCTATTGTTGCTTTGCGAAATAAATTAAGTCATCCAGAGTATCTTCCCCGTCAAGTTTTTGGGTCTTTATTTAATCCACAAATTTCTCAATAAGCAGAGTTAAAGCTAATTGAAGATGCTTTAAAATGGCTGCTTGAATTACAAGCTTATTCGCTAAATCATGATTCTATACAGCAAATAATTGATTCTTCTTCTCTGCGACGAGAAATAAATCAACTTGTTCAAAACTTTGAAGAAATTAGGAACAAGATTAACCAAGAAGTAGATTTCCTTTTATCGCACTTTAACGAAAGTGATATTACAGATTCTTATTTACCTATAAATCAAATTCCTTTCGCAGACTTAGAAAAATTTCTCAATTTAGCTCAATCTGAATTATCTAACTTTCAAGAATGGTTAACTTACAAGGAAACTTACGAAAAACTGGAAAGTTTAGGAACTAATAAATTTTTAGATACTTTACGTGAAAATAGTATAGAATCAAAACTTTGGTTCCCAATTTTAGAGAAGCGGATTTACCAAACTTGTCTTGATGCTATCCTTGCTAAAAAACCTGAATTAAAGAATTTTAATGTTGAGGTACAGGAGCAGCACATTCAAGAATTTTCTCAACTTGATAGTTACCAACTTGATGCTGCTAAAGAACGTTTAAAACAAAGTCACCTACAACATTGGAAAGAATACGAAAAAACTTCAATTATTAAAGCTGAATTACCAAGATTAAAAAAAGAAGTAACAAAAAAAAGTAGACATTTAGCCATTCGTAAACTACTCAATGATAAACAAAAGGGAATTCCCAATCTTGTCAAAGCTTTAAAACCTTGCTGGATGATGAGTCCACTTTCCGTCAGTCAATATGTTAACGCTGATGTAGTTCATTTTGATGTTCTCATTTTTGATGAAGCATCTCAGCTCCGTACAGAAGATGTTGTCCCCTCAATAATTCGCTCCGACCAAGTTATTATAATTGGTGATCGCAAACAATTACCTCCCACTTCATTCTTCTCAACCGGAGACAGCGAGGAAGATTTAGAGGATACTGATGATGCAAGTTATGAAAGCGTTTTGGATGAATGTTCAAATTTTATGTTTGGACGTACATTAAAATGGCATTATCGCAGTCAAGATGAGCGTTTGATTGCTTTTTCTAATAAACATTTTTATGATTCTCAATTAGTAACTTTTCCTAACCCAGTTCAAAATCCAGATTTAGGAGTATGGTTTAAACACGTTCCTGATGGTATTTACGACCGTGGTGGACGCAGGGATAATCGACGTGAAGCAGAAGTGGTAGCTCAACTTACATTAGAGCATTTTCAGAGCTTTCCCGAACAATCTCTTGGTATAATTGCCTTTAGTGAAGCTCAAGCTGATGCTATTAATGAGCAAATAGAAATTTTAAGTAAAGAGTATCCCGAACTAGAAGCATTTTGCAGCGACAACTCACCTCAGTTTTTTATCAAAGCATTGGAAAACGTTCAAGGGGATGAGAGAGATGCAATTATAATTAGCGTTGGTTATGCTCGCGATTCTCAAGGTAAGTTTTCTCTCAACTTTGGTCCTTTGATTAAACAAGGAGGAGAAAGACGATTAAATGTAGCTGTAACCCGAGCTAAAAGAAAGCTGACTTTGGTATCTTCGATTGTTGCTGGTGACATAGATACTACACGCACTAAAAGCGAAGGTATAAGATTGTTACGCGATTACTTAGAATATGCTGCTAGTGGTGGTGAAAGATTTGAAGGTAATTTTTATACTGATAAGCTCAAATTTGACTCACCCTTTGAAGAAGATGTTTATCATACATTAGCAGAAAAAGGATATATTATTCGTACCCAAGTAGGATGTTCTGGTTATCGAATTGATTTGGGAGTAGTTAATAAAAATCGTCCCGGTGAGTTTTTGTTAGGAATTGAATGTGATGGGGCATCTTATCATAGTTCACCCACCGCAAGAGACAGAGACCGTTTAAGACAACAAGTCCTTGAAAGATTGGGTTGGAAAATTCATCGAGTTTGGTCAACAGATTGGTTCCGCAATAAACCTGCTCAGGTTCGTATTTTAATAGATAAAATTGAACAATTACAACAAAAATTCACTTAAAACCCTTGAGAAAAAACTATTCTGTTTTTCTAATTCTGCAATCATTGGACAATTTTTGATAATCCAGTGATTTTACCGTTAGGTGATGAAGCAACATGAGCGCTAGTCGGTTTGTGTCTTGGAATCCCCAAGACACCAGTACTAATTAAAGCAACATCAAAGCAACTTCTTTGGCGAAATAAGTTAAAATCAAATCAGCACCAGCTCGCTTCATACTAGTCAAAGTTTCTAAAATTACCTTTTTCTCATCAATCCAACCCTGCTGTGCGGCTGCTTTAATCATGGCATATTCTCCACTGACGTTATATGCAGCTACGGGCAAATTTGTTGCTGATTTAATCTGACAAATAATGTCCATATATGCCAAAGCAGGTTTCACCATGACTATATCCGCACCTTCGGCAATATCTAACTCTACTTCCTTTAAAGCCTCTCTAGCATTGGCTGCATCCATTTGATAAGTCTTCTTATCCCCAAATTTCGGTGCTGAATCCAAGGCATCGCGGAATGGTCCATAATAACTAGAAGCATATTTAGCAGAGTATGCTAAAATACCCACATGAAAGTATCCTGCTGCATCTAAAGCTTGGCGAATTGCACCTACTCTACCATCCATCATATCGGAAGGTGCGACTATATCCGCACCTGCTTCTGCTTGGGAAATTGCCATTTTCACCAATAGTTTTACGGTAGGGTCGTTTAAAATCATTCTATTGTCATCAACGATACCATCGTGACCGTGAATACTGAAGGGGTCGAGAGCCACATCGGTAATCACAACTATGTCGGGTACAGCTTGTTTAATTGCTTTGACGGTTCTTTGTACCAAACCATCGGGGTTATAACTTTCCGTACCGATATCATCCTTTTTGGCTTCTGGAATCAGTGGAAAAAGCGCGATCGCATTAATCCCTAATTCACTAACTTGCTTTATTTGTTCGAGCAATAAGTCTAAGGTATAACGATAACATCCCGGCATGGAAGAGATTTCCATTTTTTGATTGTCCCCTTCCATGACGAACATCGGGTATATCAAGTCGTCTACAGTTAGTTGATTTTCTCGTACCATGTTACGTAATCCTTGAGTACGACGCAGCCGACGGGGACGTTGAATTAAGGTTTTAACAGCAGATTCGGTGTTTTTAGTCAGGTTTTCTGAGGACATATTGTGATAATGATTATCGTTATTTTTAATCATAGTTGTTTTTGTAGAAAATTTTTTAGGTTTTGATGATAACTACAACTAACTTTAAAGTTGAACCAGTGTTAATTTTTCTTGGTTCAAAAAAAGCGGGAACGACAATGCAAAATCATCTCCTACATGACAACGGGAGTCCCAATCAAAACAGTAATGGAGTCCAAAGGTAAATCGGATGATCGTATTCAATAGTTAATATTGAGATTGCTTCTCCTGACGGAGACGTTAAAGCGTTTACGTAGTATAGCGCTAGCTAACTCGACCGTCGCAATGATGGTTAATCAAGTGGACTCAATATCATATCCATATTCAGTAATGCTAAAAAATATAAAAAAAATGTAGATACACTTCAGCAGCATATCTACATACAAGGTTGTGAGATGACAAATTTTAAGATTCTAAGTTTTGAGATTCTAAGCTTAAAGATTCCAATGGTTTAGAAAGTGAAAGTAGTTCTGAAAGTACCAATAACTACATCATCATTGTTTTCGTTGTGGTCTGGTGCAGTCAACCAAATAACACCAGGGGTAACTGCAATATTGTCGTTAATCTTATACTGATAGAATGCTTCGATGTGGTAGGAAGTATCGGGGTCTTTATTCAAACCGTCAATACTTGAACTAGTAACCCTTGGTTCCATACCAAAGATTATACCAGCCAAGTTACCTTTTTTACCAAAGTCTTGCAGTCCTAAAGTAACAGCCCAGTTCCAAATATCAACGCTTCCACGGTCTGGGAATGCTGCTGATGCAGTTAAGTTACGAGCATCAGTGTAACCTGTCCAACCGCCTAAAACTATGTTCTTACTGAGTCCTAAAGATGCTTGCACACCATAGGAATTAGCTATGAATGGAGTATCTGCAAGAGTAGAGATATTATCCAATGGTGAAACTGTATTGAAGTTAGAAGCACTACTACCAGAACCATTGAACTGATTGTAGGAATTGATGTAGGTTAAACCAACCTTAAAGCGATCGCTCGGTGCAAATGTTAGTTGTGCTAATGCACCATAAGAACCGTTGAATAAACCATTATCAGTACTGGGGTCGCTTCCAGAACCAGCTAAATAAGCCAAACTCAAAGATAGATTCTTGCCGAACTCTTGGGTAACTCCTACACCAGCTCCATCCATTGCTCCGTAGATGGGGTTACGAGTACCAAAGCTAGATAAAGCTCCCTCTGTACCGTCACCATCGAAGAGGTTGACTGTATCTACAACATCATCTGCTGCACCTGCATTAGCGATCGCAATAACATTAGTACTCTTAGTTAGAGGAAAACTGTACCAAAGTGCATCTAACTCAACGTTGTTATCTCCACTCTCACCAGCAAAAGCTAAAGCTCCTTCGGGGGTATTGATGTCAGCAGCAACTATACTATTACTCTGAAGTCTGGTGTATAGGGTGTCTTTACCTGTAAAGCTGGTAACGAAGTTAATTCTTGCTCTTGCACCAACTGCGGTATTTTTATCGTTGGTATCTCCTTCAAATACGTCTGTGATACCAACAACTACTTCACCTTCAAGTTTAGAAGTTGTAGAGAACTGATTTGCTTCCAACTCCGCTGTACGTGCTTCTAGTGCGTCTACTCTTCCTCTAAGTGTTGCTAACTCCGCAGAAAACTCTTCTTGTAGTCTTTGTAGGGTTCCTAAGTCTTCTTTGGTAACGAGGTCTGCTGTTGCGGTTGCAATCAACTCGTTCACTCTATCTAAACAAGCATTCAAACCTGCTGCAAATTCATATCTAGTTAATGCGCGGTTCCCTCTATAGGTGCTGTTAGGATATCCTGCAATACAACCGTAGCGCTCTACTAGGGATTGTAGTGCCCCAAATGCCCAGTCTGTTGGTTGTACGTCTGATAGTTGGGATACTGAGGTTACTTGGTCTATTGTTTGCTCTTGGGTTTGAGTTTGCGCAACAACGCTGTCATTTATTAATAATGATGATGCAAACACAACGGGACTAACTAATAGAAACTTCCAGAAGCCTTTTTTCATGATTATTTTCTCCTCACACTTAAATTTAGAATATAGATATGCAAATAAATGCTAATGGTGTCACAAATGCTGACACCACCTATTTCTTCCCTGATATTGATTAACTATTAATTAGGAATAAAACTGTCTGACACCCCAAACCAAAAAAAGAATCAACTAGATTTCTAGATTTACCTACAAGCAACTTAATTAATAATCAAACTTTTGAGCTTGATTAATTCTTAAGAAACCCAGCTTGTTCGCAGATATTCTGATTGATTTACATCCATTACACAACTTGCAAGCGAGTCAAAGTAATTATTAATTACTTTAATTCCACTATTAGCTATTATTGCCCAAAAGCTGTGTATTGACCGCCTAAACCATCCACGATAGCTTTGGTATTGGCAATCAACATTTTCTGATAAGTATCAGCATCAGTACCTTGTTCTCCCAAACCATCAGCATATAGTTTTTCTGGAGAAACCTTTACATTGGCTTCTTTGGCAACTCTTTCAATTAGTTTTGAACTATGGGTACTTTCAGCAAATATTGTCGGTACGTTCTCTTGCTTAATTTCTTTTGATAATTCGGCGATTCTTGCTGCTGTTGGTTCTGCTTCAGTACTCAAACCTTCTATAGCACCTTCGTAGTCAATATTATATGTCTGGGCATAGTAGCTTAAAGCGTCGTGAGTGGTAACTAATTTACGTTGACTTTCAGGTATTGTAGCTACATTTTTTTTAATCCAGCTATCTATTTGTTTAATTTCCCCGGTTACTTTCTCGGCATTAGTTGCATATAATTGAGCGTTATCTGGAGCAACCTTCTCTAAATTGCTGCGAATAGCTTCCACTATTTGTACACCATTTTGAGGATCGTGCCATACATGGGGGTCTGGTGCTTTTTCGTCAGAATGCTTCTCTTCTTTTTCGTGGTCATGGTCGTCGTGCTTTTCTTCCTTATGTCCGGAATGACCGTGGTCGTGTTCTTCTCCTATAATTGGTTTAGGAACTGCAACTTCATGAATTGCTACTTTTGGAGCTTCATTAGTGCTTGCTTTAACTAACTTGATAATACCAGGTTCAAAATCATAACCACCGTACAAAACTAAATTAGCTTGCTCGATTGCTTTGCGGTCTTCCGGTGATGGTTGGTATGTGTGGGGATCTTGACCTGCTTCCACTAAACACTTCAAGTCAACTGTTTGAACCGCAACTTGCTTTGTTAAGTCACATATAACGCTAGTAGTCGCAACCACTAGGGGACGGTTCCCCGTTGCAGTACTGCTAGTATTTACGGCAGAATTTTCTTCTGTACTAGAATTGGAATTGACTTGCTCGTTACCGCCACAGCTAATCAAGCCTATGGCTAAAGTTAATGCCGTAATAGTACTTAGAGGTAGTTTTCTAAACATCACTTATTAGAAATAGTACATTAAAATGATAATCATTATCATACAATAGCTACTACTGAAAAGGAAGTAGATTTGTAACACAAATGATTATCGTTATTATATAGGAGAAATTAGTGCTAGAAGTAGAACATTTGGATGTAGAGTACCGAGGTGTAGTAGCTGTTGAGGATGTTAGTTTTCGCGTTTTCCCCGGGAAGATGGTTGGTGTAATCGGTCCAAATGGCGCAGGTAAAAGCACTTTGGTCAAAGCTATACTAGGTTTAATTCCTGTTTCTGGTGGTACTATTAATTTTTGTAACTGTCCTATCCATAGGCAATTACGCTCCATTGCTTATGTTCCTCAAAGAACCCAAGTAGACTGGGATTATCCGGTTACGGTACACAACGTAGTGATGATGTCTCGTACTGTAAGCACGGGTTGGTTTCGCAAACCAAATCGTAAATCTAAAGAAATAGTTAAATCTGCATTGCAAAGAGTGGGAATGTGGGAATTTCGTTCCCGTCGAATTGGGGAGTTATCTGGAGGACAGCAACAACGGGTATTTTTAGCTAGAGCGCTAGCACAGCAAGCAGATTTATTTTTTTTTGACGAGCCATTTGTGGGAATTGATAAAACTACTGAAGATATTATGCTTGATATTTTTAATGAGTTAAAAAGTAATGACAAAATAGTAATTTTAATTACTCATGATTTGGGTCAAATTCTAGCTGAATGTAACTCTTTATTATTGTTAAATAAATGTGTTGTTGCTGATGGTTCTATGAAAGAAGTTATTACACCTGAAAATTTACAGCGTGCTTATGGCAATAATATTCTATTTTTAAACCGGGAGCAGAGATCAGCTTAATGACTTTTAATTAATTACTAACTACTAACCATTAATAATTATCAATCGTCCAACTATCACCTAATAACTATCAATCATGTTTAATCTGCTTTTGGAACCCCTTAGTTTCGGGTTCATGCGAGATGCGCATTTTGATATCTAGAAAGAATCTAGTGCTAACATGACAATGATTCTCATTCTTGTTATATTTTATGGAAAATAATCCGCCACATCTCTTGAGACAAATAGACTTAGCAATCATTGGTGCTGGACCTCACGCTCTGACATTAGTTACTCATTTATTACAAAAGCGTCAGAAAATCCGTTCAAAAATTGCCGTATTTGACCCCAGTGGACAATGGATGAATCAATGGGAGAATCAGTTTGCACGATTAGAAATACCACATTTGCGATCGCCTGCCGTTCATCATCCAGATCCAAATCCTTTTGGATTACGCAAGTTTGCAGAGTCTCGCTCGAATGAGTTTTTCCCTCCCTATGATTTACCTGGGACTCGGTTATTTAATGATTTTTGTAAAGATGTGATTTGTCGTTGGGATTTAGAAAATATAGTTTTAAGTGAAAGTATAACTCGGATTCAACCATTGCATAATCCTTTTGTGTCACAGTTTCGTCTATGTTTAAGTTCGGGAAAATCAATATTAGCTCATCGGGTAGTGTTAGCAACTGGTAGCAATCAACCACAAATACCTGATTGGATAAGTCAAATCAATCAAGATTATCCCGAAGATAAGCTTTGTCATTCTCACGCAATAGATTTACGTCAGCTACATTTAGCCAATGAAAAAGTATTAATCATTGGTGGAGGGTTAACAAGCGGACATTTAGCCATAGGTGCAGTGTCTCGCGGTGCTTTTG
>JBCCDM010000209.1:0-10996 GCA_039030795.1 Cyanobacteria bacterium P01_A01_bin.84 | reverse complement strand
TACGTTCCCAGGAAACGAGAACTTACTCAGATTTAGATAAAGCTATTACAGAAGCGTTTGAAACTGTTAGCTTAAACGATATTTTAAGCTGGTTTCAGCACTGTGGTTACTGTATTGCACCCAACTGAAAACCGCTATATTTACTGCTCAGTTATACAAACGTTTCCTATTAATTATTCACCATTTACCACTCATACAAAATATTTCATCAATTTTGCACAAGTACTTATAAATATCATGGGTCTATGAATTATTCACCACACTTAACCACTCTAGGAAAATATTTAGCAGGTGAATTTGATAATAAAGAACAAGCGATCGCAGAACCAGCTTGGTATGTTCATCTGCGTATGTGGCAAAGACCTATATCTTTATTTGAGCAAGATAGTATTACCCTGTTTGCAGAGCAATCTAGTGTTGTTAAAATTGACCAACCATATCGTCAAAGAGTAATGAGAATTACTCAAATGCCTGAATCGGATAGAAATCATTTGAGAGTACAATATTATATGCCGAAAAACCCAGCCAGTATAGCTGGTGGTGGCAAAGATAATTCAAAGCTTAATGGATTAACATCTGAAGATTTAGAGTTATTACCGGGCTGTATTTTAAATGTTGTGATTCACAACATCGCTCCAAACTGCTATAGATTTAGTACAATAACACCTCCAGATGCTGTTTGTAGCTTTAATTATCTTGGTAAGACAGTTCAAGTATCACTAGGCTTTGAAGCGACTCAGGAAGAATTTTTCAGCTATGACAAAGGTATAGAACCTGCCACGGGGAAAGCTACCTGGGGAGCAATTTTAGGACCTTTTCATTATCAAAAGATAAAGCAGTATTAGGATTTCTAGATTTCCAGGAAATCAGAGATGATTGTATTTAATTAAATTTCAAGAAAATTAGCGATAACACGAAATATCATCCTACTTGGGATGGCTTTAGTCCTGCCATAGGTAATCGCAAAATATCACAAAAAATCCTAAAACATAGGTATTGAGAAAATTGAGCTCTCAATATTCAAGCTTTCCATCTCTAAGTCACAATACTACGAGGTACACCTTCAATAGCTTCTTCCTCGGTTTCAAAAATTTCAAAGACCGTATCCATCATAGTAACTTCAAATACTAACTTTGCTTCAGGATGAACGTTACAAATGCGGAAGCTGCCTTTTACTTTATCAGCATCGCGCATTCCAGCAACTAAAGAAGTTAAACCCGAACTATCAATGAAGTTGACTTGACCAAGATTTACTACTACATGAGAACTTAGTTTGGAAATGCACTCTTGTAACTTTAAGCGAAATTGCCAAGCAGTCGTGATATCTAAACGACCAGTAGGCGTTAAAACAATAATAGTCTTATCATCTTGGGTTGTATAAGTTTTTTGCTCGATGTGAATCACGCTTTCTTCCCTATCTTCTCTTTTAGCGGTTAACTAATAAAGTTCCATTACCCTGATGTACAAAGCATCTGTAGGGTTAAGCTAGAAAACAGCAAATTTTCGCCGTAGCTTGAGGCTACCAAACTACAGCAATAAATATAACCGTATCAGCTAGGTACTTACCTTTAGTAGTTTAACTCACACCTGCTTAGTATGGCTTGGTATCCAATTTACCCAATCTTGAGGCTTTAAGAAAGTTTTATATAATTCTGCCTCTGGGGAACCTGCTTCCGGCTGATAACCGTATTCCCAACGTACTAAAGGTGGTAAAGACATCAAAATAGACTCAGTACGACCATTGGTTTGCAGTCCAAAAATCGTACCCCGGTCGTAAACTAAATTGAATTCTACATATCTACCGCGACGGTAAAGTTGAAAATCACGCTGGCGATCGCTATATTCTATATCTTTTCTTCTCTCTACAATTGGCAAATAAGCTTTTAAAAAGGCGTTACCGCAATCATTGACAAAATCAAATAAATCAAACCAGGTGCGAGTTGGGGGTTCTCCTATTTCGTTACTATAATTAGCGGCTCCACCATCAGGTGAAGGACCTTTATATAAGCCACCTCTGCCATCTTGGTAATCGAAAAATAAACCCCCGATTCCCCTAGTCTCTTGACGATGTTTCAAATAAAAGTATTCATCACACCATCGTTTAAAAACAGGATAATATTCCTGGTGATGGCGATCGCAAGCTTGTTTAAAAGTTTTATGAAAATGTGTTGCATCTTCAGCAAAGGCATAGTAAGGAGTCAAATCGGCACCACCACCGAACCACCATACAGGACCAGCTTCAAAATAGCGGTAATTTAAGTGAACTGTAGGTACATAAGGATTGCGAGGGTGTAACACCATGGAAGTACCAGTGGCATAAAATCCATGTCCTTCAGCTTCAGGACGTTGAGCGAGGATAGAAGGTGGTAACTGTTTTCCCCATACTTCAGAGAAATTTACACCACCTTGTTCAAAAATTTTACCTTCACGAATAACACGCGATCGCCCTCCACCTCCTTCGGGACGTTCCCACGCATCCTGACGAAATTGAGCGCCACCATCAAGTGTTTCCAATGCTTCAGTGATACTATCTTGCAGTTGCTTCATAAAGTCACTGACTCTAGTTTTGGCATCTGTTGGTGGTAGCAACTCAGATGATTTTTTTGATGATGTGGTGGGGTGTGAATTTGTCAACATAAATATAGATAGCCTCAATCCCGATTTTGAGAAAGCAACAAAAATTTTAAACTTGAGTCATTATCTCCAAGCGATGCTGTTTTAGCACCAGTCTTTAAACTATTACAGAGGCAACACTTAAAACCAAAAAGTACCTCAATATATGTTTTAGCCAAAGTTATTACTCAAATTTATGATTCCTGCCTGTTACAGACATGAATAAAGCTATTTTCCCTCAAATGTGTATTTGCTCCTAAAATAGTTAATTTTTTTTGACTTACTTTATGTAAAATTTTCTGTCTTTGAGGTAAAAACTACAGCAAAAATTCTGAGGCGCTTTTAATGTGTCATCATAACTGGTAAGCGCCTAAAGGCTAAACAATACAGGTGTAGCGGTTCGTATCGTTTTTAATACATAAGCAGTAAAAAACTATTTATCTGTCCTGTTAGTTTGTGCCAAAGTGACTCGGATAAAAGTTTTATCTGTAACAAATCTACATATAAACATTGAAATTCTCCTAAAAAAGCAAGACTTAAGTCATATACCGCCCTATAAAAATTTTTTCTCAAACATGAATAGGATTGTAATGAAAAAGAAACTTAAACATACCTAAAGGGATCTAATGATATTGCTAGCATAGATAATTAATACGAAATAGCTGATTTATTTCAATTTCAATGTATGCTTCACTTTACTTGCTGAGCTAAGAACAAATTAGATAAACATTTATAAATATAGTGGCAAACCCGGGATCTACTGTACCAGAATTACCTGAAATCAAGCGTGAGGAGGATTGATCGTATGCAAAATTGGTTGCCTAAATTCGTCCACCGCAAACGTCGTCGATTTTGTGTTTCTCTAGTACGGAATTATCGAGAAATAAGCTCAGCTTCAGTCGATGAATTATGGCAAAAAGTTGTTGACTTAGGAGATGTTTCTTGGCATCCTTTATTAAAAAGCACTAATGTACCATCAGGTTTAGTACCTAAGCCAGGATTAATTTTTCAAGCAGTTACTCGCTTCTCTCCTATTCCCATCAGAATTTTTGTAGAAAAAGTTAGTCCTGGTGAATTACTCAGCATCCGAGTCATGGCAATTCCTGGAATAGAAGAGCGTCTCACGTACAGGGTAGAATCAACTGTGTGTGGCACCTGCGTATCATATTCTGTAACTCTACGTGGTTGGTTATCACCACTGATTTGGTCTTTTTCTCGACCTTATGCTAACCGAGTCGCTAAAGCTTTAGTTGATGCTGTTGAACAAGCTGCTCTCAATTCTGTGCCTGGTAAGAGAAAATCTCTGAATAATAACTGTTTTGATTTCTAATTCGTGTCTAATTTCAATTATTTTATTGCTTTTAGCTTTTGTTTTTTAGATTTTGGCTTTTTTTTGTTTTTTTACTCTTAAGCAACGACTAACAGCCAACAGCCAAAAGCTAATAGCTCTTTTAATATTAAGATGCAGTTAGATAAAAACTAATTTGTTACAAAATGTTGCGGCAAAAAGGGTGAAAACACTATGAACGATGTCCTCAGTACCCACTCAGTATTAGAAGTGCTGCGACCTGTGGAAGACCCAGAACTTCGTAAAAGCCTGGTGGAATTAAATATGATTCGCAATGTAAAAATTGATGGGTCTCAAGTCAGCTTCACTCTGGTGCTAACTACCCCAGCCTGTCCTTTACGAGAATTTATTGTAGAAGACTGTCAAAAAGCTGTCAAAAAACTGCCCGGTGTGACCGATGTTTCTGTAGAAGTGACAGCAGAGACACCCCAACAGAAAAACAGTTTACCAGATCGTAATAATATTCCTGGTGTAAAGAATATTATTGCTGTTTCTAGCGGTAAAGGTGGTGTAGGTAAAAGTACGGTGGCGGTGAATATTGCCGTAGCCCTTGCTCAAACAGGTGCTGCTGTAGGTTTGTTGGATGCAGATATTTATGGACCTAACGATCCTACAATGTTAGGTTTATCGGATGCACAAATTGTAGTTGATTCTACTGAACAAGGGGAAGTACTACATCCAGCTTTTAACCATGGTGTGAAATTGGTATCTATGGGGTTTTTGATTGACCGCGACCAACCAGTTATTTGGCGGGGTCCAATGCTGAATGGGGTTATTCGTCAATTTCTTTATCAAGTACAGTGGGGAGAATTAGATTATCTCATAGTAGATATGCCCCCCGGAACAGGTGATGCTCAGTTAACTCTTACACAAGCAGTTCCGATGGCAGGCGCTATTATTGTTACAACACCACAGAATGTCGCACTGCTAGATTCTCGTAAGGGTTTGCGAATGTTTCAGCAAATGAATGTTCCGGTACTAGGTATAGTCGAGAACATGAGTTACTTTATTCCGCCAGATATGCCGGATAAAAAGTATGACATATTCGGTTCTGGGGGTGGTTCTAAAACAGCATCTGAATTGGGAATACCTTTATTGGGCTGTATACCTTTGGAAATTTCTGCCCGTAAAGGTGGGGATGAAGGGATACCTATAGTGGTTTCTCAAGAAGACTCTGCTTGTGCAAAAGCTCTTAAAGAAATTGCCTTAACAGTAGCTGGAAAAGTATCTGTTGCAGCTTTGACATAAAAAATGTCAATTTTTGTCTGGTTCCTGGATGAATACCTGAGAATAAAGATTTTGAGAATAAATATTTTTAGTAATTCTTTACATCTTATCCCTGGGTATATACCTAGGAATACAGACTCTTATTAATTCTTAACTTTAAAATCTAAAAACTAAAATCTAAAATCTAAAATCTATAATTCCCAATGTTGTTAAAAAGGTCGCGCTCTTCACATAATAAAGTTTTCTGGCAAAAATGGTTTAAACCCTGGCATCAAGTAGACTTACTGTTGTTTATTTTGCCTATTGGTTTAACCATTTTTAGCGGCATAATGATTCGTAGCGTTGAACTAAATCAGGGTCTAAATGACTGGATGTGGCATTTGGTAACTGGTGCTGTTGGTTTAGCGATCGCTTTAATAATTTCGTCTATTCGTTATGAAAATTTACTTAGCTGGCACTGGATTACTTATGTACTGACAAACATCAGTTTGATTGTAGTCATGATAGCCGGAACTCGTGCGAAAGGTGCCCAAAGATGGATTAGTGTTTTGGGGTTTAATATCCAACCTTCGGAGTTTGCAAAAATAGCAATTATTATTACTCTGGCAGCCCTATTACATAAACGTACAGCATCAACTATTCCTAGCTTCCTGCGTGCTTTAGGGTTTACCGCTATTCCTTGGGCTTTAGTCTTTATTCAACCAGATTTAGCTACATCTTTAGTCTTTGGTGCTGTGGTTATAGCCATGTTGTACTGGGCAAATGCTAATCCTGGATGGTTAATACTATTAATATCGCCTATCGTTTCAGCTATTTTATTCGGTATAAAATGGCCCTTCCCCATAGTTTTGTTTGATATAATACATATTGGTCCACTAGCTATAGCATGGTCAATACTAATGGGTATCATTGGCTGGCGGACTTTACCTTGGAAGAAATTTGGTTTAGGAGCGATCGCTCCTTTAGCTCTGAACTTGTTATGTGGTGAGTTGGGAGTTTTTGCTTGGGAAAATGTACTCCAAGACTATCAAAAAGGCAGAATTACCTCATTTTTGAATCCAGAGCTAGATCCCCTCGGAACCGGTTATCACCTGATTCAATCCCGTATTGCGATTGGTGCAGGAGGAATTTGGGGGTGGGGACTAAATAACGGTCCGATGACACAGTTGAACTTTGTCCCAGAGCAACATACAGATTTTATTTTCTCAGCTGTTGCTGAAGAGTTTGGCTTAGTTGGTAGCTTATTGATGCTCTTAACCTTTTTCGTTATTTGTATGCGTTTGCTGCACGTTGCTTTAACCGCTAAAGATAATTTCGGCTCCCTACTAGCAATTGGCGTTTTGGCAATGATTGTCTTCCAGATGACTGTTAATATTGGAATGACTATTGGTTTAGCTCCTGTAGCTGGTATTCCTTTACCTTGGATGAGTTATGGTCGCTCAGCCATGTTAAAAAACTTTATTGCTTTGGGAATAGTGGAATCTGTCGCTAATTTCCGGAAATTTAAGAAATACTGATTAAATATTGCTTTTATGGGAAAAGTGCAAGTAAACACTAATCGAGATTAAGCTAGTAATAGGAAATTTAGAGAGTAGTAGAATTATGATTTTACCAGGAGCAACTGTTTGGGTAAAAAATCCCGCAGATACATATTATCGCTTTGAAGGACTTGTACAAAGAGTTAGCGACGGTAAAGTTGCAGTTCTATTTGAAGGCGGAAACTGGGATAAGTTAGTTACTTTCCGTCTTTCTGAATTAGAACTAGTAGATACCACCGCAGAACGTAAAAAATCCTAGTATTGCCAGTATCCCTCCAAATATTAGCGACCTTTGGGATCTTGGGACAAAATTATTTCCTTCTTAGGGACTTCCAATAAAAAACATACCACTCACCAGAAAATAGGATGGTCTGGAAACACCCAAGAAGGAATATTCTATCTAATCCCTTTGAAGAAAAGGAAAGTGGAAAAGGAAAAACCATGATAAAAGCTATCATCAATTACCAATTACCAATTCAAAAATGTAGATAGCTAGAATGACTACTACTTTCCTCCAGATAGAAGAACAGGTTATGATGGCTTCACTCATTCACAATGAATAATTCTCAGTTGCACTATGCGCCTTCCTTTACCACAGTTTGATAGGAGCGATCGCCAACCTAATCATATTGCGGAGGTGATTGCAACCTCTACCACAGAATTTCATGCTCAGTGTTTAGAACCAGAGGATTTGAGTTTTCCCTCTATGCCTCCTTTTGGTAGTTGGGTATGTTGTAAAGATGAAGAATCAGGTAATAATATTTACGGTGTAGTATATTACGTAACAACAATGCCTATCGATTCTATACACAGACCAGTGGCATTGGGACTATCTTTACAGGATTTGCGGGAAGAACAACCGCAAATTTTTGCCATGCTTAAAACTGAATTTCGTGCTGGGATTGTAGGGTTTGAGCAGGCATCGGATAATATGGGGAATACTAACAATAGGGTGTTACAATATTTGCCACCTCGTCCACCGCAAATTCACCAAGCAGTATATCGATGCGATGCAGATACTATCATTAGGTTTACAGAAGAATTAGATTTTTTATGGACACTACTTTCGGTAAATGGTGCACCAGTTGATTCCTTGACAGCAGCAGCTATCCGGGAAGTATATCGATTGCGTAAAGCAGATAGACAATGGCTGATCAAAGCTGGAAGAACCTTGAGTATTTTGCTTAAAGACGACTACGACCGATTGCGGTTTATTCTCGGTCAAATCAATCCATAATTTAAGATTTTTATTTTTAAAGTTAGAAATTAGAATTTAGTGTTTTTGTCCAAAGTATTTAGTAAAAAGCTCGACTCAATTTTAATCAAAACAATCTAAATCTAATTTTTAGCTTATTAAACTAAGCTTTGATGTCAAACGTTTGTTTAAATAATTTTTTTCACTAAATAACTAAGTAAGTAAACATCTCAATCACAGGAAGTACAAATCATACTTTTACTTAATTGTTTCCCTTATATTCAAGGTAATTTTTTGTAATAGAATAACTATACAAGATTGGATATTTAATCAACGGAATATCTTTCCTAGTCTAATATGACTTAAATAACTGATTTTAAATTAGTCAAACTCTTGTTATATAACCATTATATTCTGCCCTAATAGTTCCCATAGGGTATCTGCGAATTTTGAATTTTTAATGCCGGAATTTTCAATTCCACTTAGCAGCACTAGTCTTCCATCCAAATCATGGAATTTCTATCTTTACTTCTTACCTTCCAACCAATAGCGATTATAAATGTTAGAGAACCAGTTGTCCTATTTGCAATTTTACTAACAGTTATCTTAGTCATACCTATTATTTTTGAAAGGCTAAAATTACCTGGATTAGTAGGTTTAGTATTAACAGGTGTCATATTAGGACCATCAGGATTCAATCTTTTTGATGCCCAATTAGAAACGATGCGAATGCTATCTAACATCGGATTAGTCTATCTAATATTTATTGCTGGATTAGAAGTAGATACTAATATATTTCGACGTTACCCCCATCGTTGTTTAGGCTTTGGCTGCTTAAGTTTTAATATCCCTCTACTTGCAGGAACTTTTTTAGCTAGATTTATAGGTATGGACTGGGATGAAGCAATTTTGCTTGGTTCATTGCTTTCTTCTTATAGCTTAATTGCGTATCCGATTGTGAATCGACTCGGAGTAGTAAAAAATGAAGCAGTTATCATTTCTATTGGTGCGAATGTATTTAATAAAATAGGAGCATTGCTAATTTTAGTAGTATGTTTAGCAATTCGTAACCAAGGATTAAATATATTTCAAGTAATTACTTTATTAGGCTGGTTAACTATCTACGGGACATTAATTATTGCCGGTTTTGATTGGGCTGGCAGAGAGTTTTTTCGTCGATGTGGAAATGACGAAGGAAATCAGTTTTTATTTATGCTATTAGCAGTATTTATAGCTGCTGTCGGCGCACAATTACTACAAGTAGAAAAGATTTTCGGAGCCTTTTTAGCTGGTTTAGCAGTAAATGAGCTTTTAGGAAAAGGTGCAGTGAAAGAAAAGCTAGCTTTTGCTGGTAGCGTACTGTTCATTCCTATTTTTTTCATATATGTTGGCTTACTCATAAAATTGCCAAATTTAATCGAAAATATTGGTTTACTTAAACTAACTTTAATTTTTACTGCTGGTACTATTGTAAGTAAATTAATTGCAGTATTTTTAATTAAACTGTTTTATCGCTATAACCGAAAAGAAGCCTTAACTATATTATCTATTTTGATACCCCAGCTAAGCATTGCACTGGCAATAAGTGTAGTCAGCTATCAAATGCAGCTATTTGAGCAGAATACGTTTAATAGCCTTATTTTACTCATACTTATCACCTCTACTTTCGGACCAATCCTTACCAAACGGGTCGCAGTAGGTTTGAAAACTGTAGCAACAACTCAAATAAACACGACTACTCTTTCCTATTCTCGTCAAGGGACAGCAGACAATAAATTTAATATTGTTGTGCCTATTTACAATCCTCAAACACAGCAGTATTTGATTGAAATGGCTTCTTTGCTGGCAAAACAAAACTCTGGAAAGATCATACCTCTAGCGATCGCTACTGCTTCTACCCATATGGATACACCCCAACTCGAAAGTTCTTTACAGCGTAGCGAAAGGTCATTATTTAAAGCAGTCCGATTAAGTCGATTACTTGAAGTCGAGGTGGAACCATTATTACGAATAGATGATGCTTTTGCTCAAGGTATTAGTCGTGCAGCTAGAGAGCAAAAAGCTAACTTAATTGTTATGGGTTGGGGAAAACGCACGGGTTTAAAAGCGCGTTTATTTGGTAGCGTTATTGACAGCGTTGTTCGTTCTTCTCACTGTCCTGTGGCAGTTTCACGCTTGGGTGAATCACCGACTAAAATTCAACGAATTTTAGTTCCTATAGAAAACTTAGCAGCACCAACACTACAACCCATAGAATTTGCTCATATTTTAGCCGAAGCAAATCAAGGTATAGTAACTGTACTAAATGTATGCGATCGCCGCACTAGTTCTAGTAAAATTGCTTGGAGGCGATCGCAAATTGCTTTAATAGTTTCTCAGTTAGGTTTGGTAAATCCTCCAGAAATTCAAATTATCGCTCACGAAAACACCACTCAAGCAATTCTACAAGCTTCTCGCTTATATGACTTAGTGGTTCTACCGTTTATACACAATCGCACGATTCCTGGTGGTCTTTCTATTACTGATGTTACTGATAGTTTAGCCAGACAACTTACTTGTTCTCTAATTATGCTTGGAGAACCTCAACGTAACGATGCACCAATTTTATCCCCGGATAGAACTGGTGCTACTGCTTTTGCAAGTTAGGTAGGGGATTTCAATTCTAGGAAATACCAGAATACCGCCAATATATCTTAGAGTCACAAGCTTTGCGTCCTCATTATTAAGATTGGCTTTTAAGTGACTTAGGGTAAGTTCTCGTGATTGGATAAAAATGATAGTCGGATCAAAAAATTAGAATTTAATAATTAACGTTAGTTTGCGTTGAGTCCCGTTAATTTAATTTTGAGCAACTGATTAATAGCTGAAATAACCTAAACACGTTTATAGCCAAAATCAAATAACAGTATAATCAGGGCTTTAGCTTTTCCTGAACTCAGCTTAATTAAAATTTAATAATTAAACTTTAATAATATTATTTAGTTTCGTGAAGATTTCATGAAATCTAAAAGTAATTATAGGTTTTCCTGTTTAACTTTTGTTATTTTGCTATATGAATTGATATTAAGCTGACTG
>JBCCDM010000208.1:0-11022 GCA_039030795.1 Cyanobacteria bacterium P01_A01_bin.84 | reverse complement strand
ACATAATTATCTTCAAATTAATTAATACTTAACAATATATACCAACAATATTTATGTACTAACAATACATATTGTATTTGATGGCTGAAAAAGGCGTAAAATGAGTTATGAGCGGACTAAACCATTATCCTCAGACTTAGGGTAACAAGAATCTAGTTTGATTCTTGTATGACATTTATAGACTCATGATTATGAATAAATTACTGATCTATACAAAAATAACTATTGAAAAAATCTATAGATATATCTACCAAATATCTATCAAATATCTACCAAATCATCATATTAAAATAAAACATCAAATAAGTTAGCCATGTCTGATATTTCTTTGCCCTTTGGATGTGTTCTCCGTCAAGCTACACAAAAGGATATTTGGTCAATTCGTATTTTAGTACTAGGTGCCAAACTTGACCCAACTCAGATAAAATGGCAGCAATTTTGGTTGATTGAATATCAGGGTAAGATAATAGCTTGTGGTCAGTTGAGAAATTTTTTAGATACTCAAGAACTTGGTAGTTTAGTAGTAAAAAAAGCTTGGCAAAATCAGGGTATTGGTACTTATTTGGTTAGACATTTAGTTCAGCAAGCAAATAAACCACTTTATTTAGAGTGTTTGGGGCAAAAATTAGAAAGATTTTATTCTCAAAGAGGTTTTGTGAAAGTCCAGTATGAAAATTTACCGTCATCGATGCAAGGTAAATTTAAATTATCTCAGTTGGGTAAGCAAATGATTGGAATTCCCGTGACATTTATGCAATACCCCTAAAAAAGGAAGTTTGAATTATTCTTCGATTTGGGTGCAATAAAAATTTTTGTAGATGTAAAGACGTAAATTTTTATTTATTCTCCAAAGTTATGTAAGACTTTTTGAAAAGCCTGTAAATTAGTGAAAGTTAAAGGATTTTGAAACTATTTACAAAAATTTATATTTAATAAGATGGCTTATACATCCTTAAATATCAATACTTTGAGGGATAAGGACAAAATATTTTTTATCAAAAATAAGATTTTCTGCATAAATTTCTAGTTACCCCCCTGTGAAATAAGTAACTGTTCAAATTACGGTTTAACTTATAAAGGAAATTAGAAATATGAATTCTATTAAACAGAAACTAGGTATTATTGCTACTGGTGCAATTTTAACTTTAACTACTGGTAGTTTACCAGCTTTAGCTTTAACTAGTAATTTTAATTCTTTAAATGGCATTCAAGAGAATTCATCTCAAAATTTAGTTGCTGAGAAAGGAGAGTTTTCTGTTGCGAAAAGACCAGTCAGATATAAGCGCAAAAGAGTCTGTGTTATCAAAATTCGTCGTTATAAAGGACGTCTTCGTCGCATTAAAAAATGTCGTTATGTAAGAGTTAGAAAAGGTGGTGGTTTCAAGTCAAAAAGATAGAATAAAACTCCGATAAAATCTAAGACAAAATGCTAGTACAGAAAATAAGAGTATATGGTAGGTAATGAATATCAGCCATATACTCTTATTTTCTACTCTTCCTTTTTTACTTGACGAACTTGTGCTAACTTCCAAATGTAACTTGAGAGTAAGTTAGTCAATATATGAGCGACTATTGGTACTAATAAATTTCCAGTTAATATGGCGCTGTATCCTAGAATGAAGCCAACTACAGTTGCCCAAATTACATAAGACCATTGTCCCGAACCGCTAAGGTGCAATATACCAAAACAGATACTAGAAACAGCGATCGCTGGATGACTAGATCCTAAAGCTGGTAGCATGACTCCACGAAATAGTAACTCTTCGCTCAGTCCTGGTAATAGTCCCAACCAAATCAAGTCTGGGAAATTTAGGGGTTTGATGACAATATCTAAGTAAAAATTAGCACTGCGTCGATACTCTGACCAAAACTTGTAAGCTAAACCACTAAAACCTGTAATAGCTAAACCCAAGACTAAACCTAAAAATAAGTCATTTTCCTGCCAATGCCAAGACATCAGGTAAAAATCACCAAACTTAAGCCATAGCTTGGCAACTATCCACAAAATAATCGCAGTTACACCCATTGCTATTAGAACTTGGGTACGTGTCAAGTTTGAAATTTCTGGTTGATGCTTTTGCTCTTTTGCCACAAGAATTTAGAGTAAAAGGAATAGATTAAGGAACACAATCAATACTGTTGGTAAATTAGTATAGTGGATTTCAATATTAATTTTATGAGAAAAATATCCGATCTGTTGTATTGACCTTAGCTGTTAACTGTTGTAAAAATATTGTTAATTTAGACTTGTTGAATTCATCTATGATACTCCTCGTTGCATGATATCAAAAAATTGTAGAGACGGCTCATCCATACATCTCATCTATATACCCAGATTTACACTCCAAATCAGCAACTACGTTAGTTTGTTACTTATATTCTAACAATTGTGAAATTGCTAAATTGAAAATAGATACATTCACACCTGCTTTATGTGCCGCTAATACTCCTATAGCTTCTAGGTAAGAGTTAACTTCTAATGCTTTAATACCTAAAGCTGCCGGTGAAACTTGCATCTGAGTATGATTTTCTTTAACCGCGATCGCTAAACATTGTTGATGATGGGAAAGCTTGTTTAAACTCAGTACCGCGCTACTTCCACAAGTGTTTGCAGGTAATACTATCGCATCAACTTGATTTGCCCAAATCTCTCCCGAATTCGATAAATTCAAAGGATTCAGCCATTTCGGTTGCGTCTCAGAGGTAAGATATCGCTCCTGTTCAAAGTTACTTTTAGAATCAACTACAAACTGAGGTGCCCGACTTAAACCAACTAAAACACTAGGTAAAAAAGTATACCCTAATTCCTCCGCCGCCGAACGAGGAGATAAATTAGCATCTAATTCAGGTGGTGAGAAAGCAGGTGCATGAGCGCAAGGTATCTTAAAAGTCCGCACTATTAAATGACTAATTACAGCCTCGGCTCCAGCAATAGTATCAACACCTTGACCCATTCTATAATTACGATCGGCTTCAGCATCTACCTCATCAGGAAAGCGAGCCACAACTGCGATCGCATTTGCTCTAGCTTGATTTATTAGTTTATCAGCAGCTCTGAGCAAACTATCAGGATTAGTAATAGTTCCCCAACTAGCGCCAGATTCAGACATCCGTAATTCTACATTTAAGGGCGCATCAGTAATTACATAATCAGTTATAGATAAACCCAAAGTAGCCCTAGCAGCATCAGCCGCTTGTAGGTTTCTCAATCGTAAATCTGCCTCAATCCCTTGGTCTAAAATTAAACCAATGTTATTTTGATGTACCTCACTTAAACCCCAGCGACCCGCAGCGAATTGATCTAAAGCATAACCCTCAACATATAAAGTATTAGGCAAATTCCAATATAGAACCGCACCATTCATTACATTCGGATGAGTAATCAAGCGATCGCACACCCCAGCCATAGCTCTAGCAATTGGTAAAGCATCACCAGCATAACCACCAATAGATGCTCCAACCCCAGTAGGTACAATTAAAATTGCAGTGTATGGACGTACCAAATTTTCACTCTTATCAGTTTCAGAACAACTTTTAATATACTGTTAATTAACCTCCCCAACCCCAAGATATTATCTTACTAGTCGAGATTGCCGACTCCACAATTAAATATGACCGGGAAGTAAAATTACCCCTATACGCAGAATCAGGTATAGAGAATTATTGGATATTTAACTTAGTCAATAACTGTTTATAAAAATATATCCAACCCTTTCAAGACTTGCAGGGTGAATATGGTTATGGAAATAAGCAAATTGTCTTACCTAACTCTGTAGTTAGTATTCCTAATTTTCCAGATTTACTTTTAGAATTAGCAGAAGTTTTTCCATTAGATATTTAGATTCTACAGAAAGACGAATTTCTTACAAACCAACATATTTATAAAGTTTATAAAATTTACCTTGAAAAAGTAAAATAATAAATTCCTCTTCTTCTTTCCAATTACCAATTAGTTACCACACCCTCAACAATTACCTTTCCGTTCTTTAAATCTACAGCAGTAACAGCCCAACGTAGAGGTTCACCATATTTTTCTAGTTCAATCTCAATAGCTTTGCACAACTCAACTGTATCCTTCGTTAAATCAACTTTCGTGCTAACAAAATCAACAATCATAATCAATAAATTGATAAATTCAAAGGATGATATATATCCTACACCAGAAAAATCTACCAAATAAAAATACTTAGTATTTATAGATATCAAAATTCCATTCCCGACCACCGAGGACTGAAACTCCCAGATTTACCAGCAATATGTATAGGACTTACGCACGGACTACATATTTAGGTGATTACGAACCTAGGATTCCCTGAAAGGGTTGTCGTTAAACTAGTAATCTCAAAGCCTTATTTTCCCGTTACGAGTGCATAAGTCCTAATGTATTCTACTCAACTGAAAACCGCTATAAAACCAACCATAGGATTTGGAAGGAGTTGGGGGACGCAACCGTCCACCCAATCGGGGGTTTGGGGGAGAATCCCCCAAGTCTTTTCTTACTCCACCACCTCATTAACCGGAAATCGGTCAATCAACTGCATAGCTCTTTGTGCATTACGTCTTAAGACTTCCGACAAATGAGGAACATGAGGTATTTGTGATAATAAATCTAAAGTGCGTCGCAAAATTCTCACCACATCACCCTCATCTAAACTAGTGTTATCACATAACTCCATCCATTCCATCCCTAAAGCCCATTGTTCCAACAGAGAAATGATATTTATATAACGATTTTCTAAACCAACAGGTAAAGCTACCCCATGACGATACTGTACCTTCAATACAGAACGACGAATTTTTTGTAACTGCGACCAAGTTTCATCTACTTGTGGTGAAATTTGGAAATTTACAGAAGTATCGGGACGAGTGCTTTCAGTTACTAATGCAGCCACAATAGCTGCCAAGTGTTGAGGATCGATGTTATCTAAAATACTGCTAGCTAGAGATAAACCCAACCATAACTCATTTTCCCCACGAATCGCGGCACATACTTGTCCTAAGTTGGTTGGTACCAAATTATCCAAACACTCAAAATGCTGCAAAATTTCAATTAGGTTAACAAATTCATCCCAATGACGATGAGATTGTAATTCTACTTGGGATTGATAATCATGAATGTCTTTCTCTAGTTTGCCAGCAAGGGCGCGACGTTTAAATAGTTTACCAGTATTACCCGTTCCGAAAAGAGGATGAGCTTCTATTAATTTCTGTACCTCCCCAACACGAGCAAGCTGCTCATCTACTTCTGGTGCTAGGTGCAAACTAATATCTGGTTCTGGTATTGATAAAGCGATCGCTTGGGTGTCTTCTTTCCCATCGATGCTTTCTCCTGGTCTGAGGGATAACTCTGGAGGTATTGCTAAGTCTTCTGGTATTTCAACTCTAGGTAATTCAGCATATAAGTCCATAACATCAGCATTAGTGACTATATACCAGCGATTATCTGTTCCCAGACATATTAAATAGGGAGCGCGACCGGAACCGGGTGTTTTTCCTACAATGACGGCTGTAATCGGCTTGGATACTTCAATATATTTACCCTTAAGACTTACCAAAGTCCCAGACATGGCAAAACCCAACATCATTTTCAAGCCTTCTTGTCGGATTTCCAGTGCCTGTTCTTGTAAAGTTTTTAACAGCTTCTTCTCTACCTTCAGCCGTCCTCTAAGTTTTTCATAGCTAGCTAATTCTTCTTCCCCAACGGCTTCTATTTGAGTTCGTATCTGCTCTAACTGCTGCTGCATATTGGCAATATACTCATACTGGGGGTTGAGATGCAAGTTTGCTAGATACTGACCGAAACTGCGTTCTATCAGCTCTCTAGTTTGGTCTAAGGTGTGGGTTTGCAGCAAATTAAGCACCATACCATAACTAGGAGTAAACTGGCTGACCAAAGGATCGGCTTTTGATGTTGCTAAATATGCTGCTTCCTTGGCACCTTCAAATGGTGTTTGCAAAGTTACAACATGACCCTGCTTATCCATACCCCGACGACCGGCACGTCCTGCCATTTGCAGAAACTCAGAGGCATTTAAAAGTCTGTGCCCAGAATCTGTACGCTTAGATAGTGTAGAAATTACTGTAGTCCGAGCAGGCATATTTATACCAGCAGCCAAAGTCTCGGTGGCAAAAACAACCTTAATTAAACCCTGCTGAAATAATTCTTCAACCAATCCCTTCCAAGCAGGTAAAATTCCGGCATGATGAGCTGCGATTCCCCGATATAAAGGCGCGATTTGTCCAGCACGTCCAGCCTCTGGATTTCTCTTCAGAAAGTCATCTATCTGCGGTCTCAATATCTGTGCTTCTTCGGCATCTACTAACCATAAATCTCCCACTTCTGCCACCGCGCGATCGCATCCCCGACGGCTAAAGATAAAGTAAATCGCTGGAAGCATATCCCGTTGTTTTAATTTACTCAGAGTAAATGTAATACTTGGGGCTTCTGGTCTGCCACCTCTCCCTCTTGGTTCACCTCTACCTTTTCTACCTTTCCTTTGTAACAGACGAGAATTAATTTTAGTTTTATTCTCATTTAGTAAAGGAAATACTCCCTTAGTATTCCCAAAATGGTATTCCAAGGGCACCGGACGAAAATCAGAGTAAATTAGATCGGTTGCTCCGTGAACCTGATTTAACCAGTGAGTAAGTTCATCACTATTGGCAACAGTAGCCGAAAGTGCCACCAACTGCATTTGGTGAGGAGCGTAAATAATTGACTCCTCCCACACCGTACCTCTTTGGCGGTCATTCATGTAGTGGCATTCATCCAATACCACCGCTTCCACATCTGCCAAGGAAATCCCGACCTGCCCAATGGAGGTACCATAGAGCATATTACGAAAAATCTCTGTAGTCATCACCAGAACAGGCGCATCCCGGTTTATTGAAGCGTCCCCGGTTAATAAACCTACTGCATCAAACCCAAATTTTTCTCGGAAATCACGTAATTTCTGATTCGAGAGAGCTTTCAAAGGTGTAGTATAGAACACCCGTTTTCCCCTGGAAAGGGCACGGTAGATAGCATACTCCCCAATCAAAGTTTTCCCAGAACCAGTAGGGGCACAAACCACTACGGATCGTCCCGCATTTAAAGACGCGATCGCCTCATTCTGAAATTCATCTAATTCAAAGGGAAATATTGACTTGAGGTCAATTTCACCAGACAAGGCAGGATAATTCACTCAATTACATTTTAACCAGACTGATTACTATATTAACGATACTTTTGTCAACTTTGTCTTTTTAATTGTATAAGAGATTGGTAACGGGTAATGTATGATGGGAGTAGCTGCGCTATCCATCTCTTCAGTCTCCAAGTCTCCCTGTCTTGTTATGTAATACCGGAATGCCGGTTCGTTGAAAACGTTCCCATAGAGAATTTTAAATTTTGAATTTTAAATTTTGAATTTTGAATTTTGAATTTTGAATTTTGAATTGTTTCAGTCTCCCAGTTTCCTAATCATTGCCCCAACTCTTGCGACCTCTTAGTCGCAGATTTTACCGCTTCAATTATTGTTGAACGAAAGCTATTTTTTTCTAGTTGAGCAACTCCAGTAATTGTTGTACCTCCAGGACTGGTAACGCGGTCTTTTAGTTCCGCAGGATGTATTTTACTATTGGCTAGTAATTGCGCCGTTCCAAGTACAGTCTGTAGTGCTAATTTATAAGCTGTAGCTCTAGGTAAACCACTAGCAACTCCACCATCAGCTAAGGCTTCGATAAATAATGCAACGTAGGCTGGACCGCTACCAGATAATCCAGTCACAGCATCTATTAGACTCTCCGAAACCTCTACAACTTCCCCAACTGCTTCTAAAAGCTGACGTGCTATTTTTACATGGTTGATATTTGTATAAGAGCCAGCACAGATGGCTGTTATCCCTGCTCCGACTGTCGCTGGAGTATTAGGCATAGCCCTAATAATTGGTGTAGAAGGAAAAGCAAGCTCTAGCTGAGACAATGATATTCCTGCCATTACAGAAATTACGATGGGAAACTTCTTATTATTACCTGCTTCCCCAATTTCTTGAGCTATTGTGCCAAATATCTGAGGCTTTACTGCGACTACAATCGCATCTGGTGCTTGGGCTAAAAGTTCTTGATTATCCCCGGTGGTGGTTATCCCATACTGCTTTTCTAGGTATTGGCAACGTGATTCCAAAGGTTCACTGATTATAATTTCTGACGCTTTGTATATTTCACTTGCTATAAGACGGGATAATAGCGCTTCTCCCATTACCCCGCCACCAATTAAGCCAATTTTGACAGACAAGTCAATTATCCTCTTGTTGATTGAGGGATTGTAGATTTGAGATTTTAGACCCACTCTGCATATCTAAAATGTCAAATCTTAAATCCATTATCTTTCTCTTATTGTGCCATCCGTTCGCTATCCTGTCCCCATGCTGGGTTAGGAGTTGTAGAACGTGAAGAGTGAACGGGATGCTGAGGAACTTCGTGCAGGACTCCTGCTTGAGTACTAACCTGTACGCAGCTAGGAGTGAATAAGAAAATGCTCTCTCCAATTCTCTCTTGATGTCCATCAAGAGCGTAAGTACCACCAGCAACAAAGTCTACTGCTCTTTGTGCTTGGTCTGGATCCATTATAGTTAAATTTAGTACTATAGACTTTCGTTCCCGCAATGCCTGAATTGCCTGGGGCATTTCTTCAAAACTACGTGGTTCAATAACTAATACTTCAGAAATTCCGTTCAATGCTCCTGGCATTCCAATAACATTACTCATTGTCTTAGTAGTACCCGTTTCGACATCAGTACCTATTGTAGACACAGGTTCTCGCCAACGTCGATTGGTAACAGGGGCTTCTTGAGTAACTTGAGGCGCTGGCTGGGTGTTCTGTTCTTGATATATAGTCTGGTAGGTTTGTGGGTCTACTTCTTCTTCGTAATAATCATATTCCACTGGTTCATTTAAACCAACGAAGTCTCTTAGTCGTGAAAAAATATTGGTCATGGCTTTAACTCCAAGGGTATTTCTATCAACTTTTCCAAACTTTCAAAGTTGACCAAATCAACTTTGGCAATGAGAAAATAACAAACGACTTAGGAATCTTATCGCTATTTGTAGCATCTACTACGTACTTTGTTAATAGGCTAACTTTATTTGTAGCGTTAATTATCAAAGCATTAACGATAATTGAGTGACGATTATATACTAATCAGTCCGAGAATAAAAGTTGCTTGCCCCCCTTTTTTTTATTTTACTTACTTGTATTGGTCTTATATAGTTTGCTACATAGTTAAAATAAGGTTTATATTTTTTTCTTAGAAAAATTTTTTTTGCCTACTCTATATCCTTACGATATCAATATTTGTCCATTCAGGGGTGATAAGGTTCAGCTGAGCCTAAATTAGAAGCAGCAAATCTTATGACAGTCAACAGTTCAGACTTTCCTCCCTGTCTGAAGGGGAATCTTATGATATTTCTAAAACAATAATTCCAACATTTTTTTAAGCAAATATTTTCTTGATGTTTCAGATATTTAGATGACTTTGCCGACTCCGATATGTGGGGATTCCTCAATCCCTCCTTATAGAAGAAGGCTGTTTCATTCTAAAAAGGAAAAAAATAAAGGTTTTCAGAGAACTGTGAAAGTTGCTTGGAACTTGAAAAACCAATAATTGGGGCGTATTTCCCCCAAAATCCCTGATTGAAGTGATGTGGAGTCTCCTAAACCCCCTTCAAATAAGAAAATAAAAACAATTTTTTACTGTTTATGTTGGTTTCTCTCCAAGGAATAAAACAGCTCTGTTTTATAAAAGGGGCTTTTTGGAGGCTATTGATTCTGTGCTTTTTTAAGGTTAATGGGGTGATGAATTCAGGAGAGTAGAGCAGTCTTCGAGTCTCCTAATACTATAGTCTTCCTTTACTTCTATCAAAAAATTTTGGTCGATCAAATACTATAACTAAGCCATGAAATATATTTCTATTTAGACCTTTCTCCGAATAAAATACTACCTAATCGAACCATGGTTGCACCAGCCTCAATGGCAATTTTGTAGTCCCCTGACATCCCCATAGATAGATGCTTGATTTGCAGATTTGCAAATCCACTGGCTTTAATTGTTTCCCCTAAATTCTTAGTATTAATAAATACTTTTTTTACGTCTATATTATTTAATCCCAAAGGTGGAATTGTCATCAAACCTTGAATTTGTAAATTATTACAAAGATGTAATTCTGGTAAATCTGCCATAAGTTGAGTTACATCCCAACCGGATTTGTTTGGGTCAGGAAGTATCTTGACTTGAAGACAAACTAAGGGTTTTAAATCTAATTCTTGTGCCAAATGATTCAAGCGCTGTGCCAATTTCAAGTTGTCTACTGAGTGAATATACTGAAAGTGTAGCAGCGCTTTTCTAGCTTTGTTGCTTTGTAGATGCCCAATAAAATGCCAGATAATATCAGGTAAATCTTCCAGTTCGGCTTGTTTTGCGATCGCTTCTTGGATGCGATTTTCGCCAAAATCACGAATTCCCGCCTCATAAGCAAGGCGGATCGTGGAAGCGGGTACCTGTTTACTTACAGCAATCAGCTTGACATTCGGGGGAATATCGGGAGTAATTGCTGCAATGCGTTCAAAGAGAGTTGGACTATTCACAATAGTGTTCGGATAACAATTTTTTATCCAATAGCATTTGCAGAGAACCGGTAAGGTTCTCTACAGAATCAAACTATTACTAATAATCTTAACCGAGCAGTATTGTATAAGGGGATGTCTATTGAAAAGTACGTCTGAATATACTTTGCAAGCTTTCGTACTCTCGTGCGTGTCCATTACGACGTAGAGTCCGCAGACGATTTTCTAACACCATTCGGGCTTCAGTTCTTCCAACTGGTTGAAATTTCAATCCCCTAGCATCGTTTGTTACCAAAAAAAATAATCTTTGGGCATAAAGTGTAGTGAATAGTTCCTGCTTGTCTTCTACCAGACATATTCTGTAGAGCAAGCCCCAAGTAGGATGATTTATGTAAGTCTCGGAGTTTTCTAGATTCATT
>JBCCDM010000207.1:0-11036 GCA_039030795.1 Cyanobacteria bacterium P01_A01_bin.84 | reverse complement strand
TATTTATTCTCCAATTATTAATGAGTAATAAGTAATAAGTAATAACTAATGAGTAATAAGTTGTTAATTATTTCTCCTCCAATTACCAATTACCAATTACCAATTACCAATCCCCAATTACCAATTACCAATTACCAATTACCAATCCCCAATTCCCAATTCCCAATTCCCAAATTATTTATGATTCAAACTACAGTAACTCCCTTTAAACGTAAACTTGATTCGACTTTAAGAAAGAAAGAAATTAACGTTTTACAAATTAATTTAGGTAAGCGTTGTAATCTTGCTTGCAGTCACTGTCATGTGGATGCGGGACCGAAAAGAACTGAAGAACTTTCTCCAGAAATTTGCGAACAGTTAATTGAATTAATTAATAGATTTCCTGAGACTAAAATTGTAGACCTAACTGGTGGCGCTCCGGAAATGAATTATGGTTTTAAACCGCTAGTAGAAGCTGCCAGAAAGAATAATAAACAGGTAATTGTTCGCTCTAATTTAACGATTTATTTTGAAGATGGATTTAGCGATATTCCAGAATATTTTGCTAAACATAAAGTTAGAGTTGTCGCTTCTTTACCCTGTTATCTAGCGGATAACGTTAATAAAATGCGCGGTGATGGTGTTTTTGATGCTTCGGTGAGAGCGCTACAATGGTTAAATAAATTAGGTTACGGTAATAAATCGGATTTAATTTTGGATTTGGTTTATAATCCACAATTACCTAAAACGGAAAATTTTGCTCTCACTCCCGACCAGGTTAAGTTGGAACAAGATTACAAAAAGTTCTTGAAAGATAATTTTGGGATTGTATTTAATAACTTATTTGCAATTACTAATTTACCAGTTGGTAGAACTAAGTTTCATTTAGAAAGAACCAAACTGTATAAGCCTTACTTACACTTTCTCGAATCGAATTTTAATCCAGTGACCGTGGACAATTTGATGTGTCGTGATGAATTGTCAATTGATTATCTTGGTAAGGTTTACGATTGCGATTTTAACCAGATGATGAACATACCAGCGAAAACTCGCAATGGAGAAGATATTACAGTCGTAAAGCTGCTCGAAGCTGATAATTTAAACTTGATTGAAGAAGTCCAAACTGCTAGCTATTGCTACGGTTGTACTGCTGGTAGCGGTTCTAGTTGTGGTGGTGCTTTGCTGTAAATAAGGAATGGGGAACAGTATTGACAGATAGTCGCTCATTAATATTAGTGACCGACATGCTCCCATTACAAATATGAATACATAAATTCTCTACAAAATCACCTCGTTACCAAAACTGTTACCAGCGAACTATTCTTGTTGGAAAATTATACAATGGCAATTAAATAAGCAAGTCTCCTTACACCATATTATAAACCGTGGACCTCCCTGAAAATATCCCACGGTTTCTTTTTTTTGTTTATAAGTAGTTAACAATGTAATGTATAAATTAAGATTATGAAATAGAAAAATATCTAATAAAAAATCTTGTTTCAAAAATTGATACGTTAGGATTCATCCAGCAACTTGCTAGGTATAATGAGAATGAAAGTTAAGCTCCTCACATTACATGATAAAGCCGTGGAACCTTGTGTTTCGCGGCTTTTTATTTGTTTGCTTATGATACTATCCGTTCCCAAGTCAATTCAAAAATTTTGGATGTATCATCGCTTTTGCTCGGTGGGGTTTTCAAAGTCACTCGATTTCCATTTAATCGAAAAGTCCTGGTTAAGCTTTTTCCTATACGATTAGGAACCGATGCTATTTCTACATGGTGAATAACTTTATCACCATCAAGGGTATAATTTCCAGCGTATGAGTTAAAGGTAGAAAATGCTTCTGCTCGCTCTTCCACTGGTACAGAATGTATCGCATTAGTGAGAGGTGAAGCTGAATTACCGCTTAAAAATTGACGCTGGCTTTTTGAGAAGATTACCATCATTTTACCTTCGGTGGTATAAGTGATGTAGCCAATAGGGTTAGCTCCAAATGCTTCTTTATTAATACTTCCATCGGGAAATATCGCTGTGATTGAAACAAGTTTCCAAGTTCCGATAAGCGGGTTATTTTGAGAAAAATTAGACATGATTAAATCATTGGTAGTTGTTAATTGCTAATGAATAATGAATAATTGGGAATTATATTACTCCCTCACTCCCTCTCTCACTCCCTCCCTCACTCCCTCAAGTTAGGTAATCATAAAGCTAGGAAGAGAGAATTTTCCCTATTCCCTTCATTTATTAAACAAATTTCCTTCATCCCGACGACGATTAATTAAACCTGGTAATTTCTTTCCACCACCATGAACCCAACGATTTAATTCGTTTGGGACAGCTTGATAATTTTGATTATTTAATTTGGTTAATAATGTAGATGATGCAAATTGTGTTTCTCCAATATTAAATACAAAACTTACAAGTGCGTCAAATTGATTTTGATTTAACGGTACTTTGACTAATTTATTAACTGTGTTTTCGGCTGTAATTACATCGGAGCGTAAAATTTCCATCGCTCGTTCTTTTGTAATTCCACATTTAAATTCTTCTGGTTCGTTACCGTTAATTGGTCCGTGGTGTACCAAATGTCCCACACCAATTGTTGCATGATTAGCTGGGTCATTATAAAGATGTAGAATAATTCCTTCGTGGTCTGCAATAAAATTTAAACCATTATTACTAATTCTTTTATTTTCATGATTAACTTTAATATTAGGATTTATTTTCGTATTTTCTAATGGTAAATAAACAACTTGACCGATTTGTAAACGTCTTGCTTCTTTTTCCGTAAAGCGTTCACCTGTTTGTTTAGTTATCTCTTGCCAACGGTTCGCGCTACCCAAATAACGTTGTGCTATTCCGCTTAAGGTATCGCCAGATTTTACAGTGTAGGAAGTACGATTTTTCATTTATAAAAATAGGTAGTAGAAAGTAGAAAATAAATAATTATAATTAGATATTACAAGAAACCCGGTTCCGAAAAAAAAACCGAGTTTGTTAATTCCTTAGGAATTATTTAGAAGTACTTAAACAAAAGCAAAGTTATCAGCATTCAAACTATCTGCTTCAATACCTTTCAAAACAGCTAAGTAGGTCGGTGTTGAAAATCATAACTAGGACAAGGGAATAGGGAATAGGGAATAGGGAATAGGGAGTAGGAATAAGGGTTTAAGGGTTTAAGGGTAATTTACAATCTGTTACATAGCTCGGTTTATTTGTGCCGACTTACTTAAATCCGAACCATTAACAGCAATCATAGTATTGTTTTGCTGTTGAGCAATACTTAAATCCTCAAAACCGATACCCAAACCAGCAATACCAAGAACATCTTCAAACTTTAAAATACAGAAATCTTTAATCCAAAATCTAAAATCCCTGCATCGAATTGGCTCCCCTTTACGCTAAAGTAATTTGTGAAGCGTGCATCGAAGGAAAAGCCATGAAAGTAGTGTTAATGACAGCACCCGGAAGCCCGGAAGTATTACAAATGCGGGAAATTGCAAATCCGCTTCCTCCTCAAAACACACAACTTTTGGTACGTTTAAAAGCTGCTGGAATTAACCCCATCGATACAAAACTTCGCAAACGTGGGACTTTTTATCCCGATAAAATGCCTGCAATATTAGGATGTGACGGTGCAGGAATTGTAGAAGCTGTGGGAAGTGAAGTAAAACGGTTCCGGGTGGGAGACGAAGTATTTTTTTGTAGTGGTGGACTTGGAGAACATCAAGGTAATTACGCAGAATTCACAACTGTAGAAGAGCGCTTCGTAGCTACAAAACCCAAATCTGTATCTTTTATAGAAGCTGCTGCTGCACCTTTAGTTTTAATTACCGCATGGGAAGCTTTATACGAGCGAGGAGGTTTAGAACCGGGAGAAAAAGTATTAATTCATGCTGGAGCGGGTGGTGTCGGACATGTAGCGATTCAGCTTGCGAAGCTTAAAGGTGCTGATGTTTGTACTACGATAAGTAATCAAGAAAAAGCCGATTTTGTCAAGAATCTAGGGGCTGATTATGCGATTAATTATAAACAGAATGATTTTACAAAAGCTATTTTAGACTGGACGAACAACGAAGGTGTAGATTTAGCATTTGATACCGTTGGTGGGGACACATTTGAGAAAACATTTCCAGCAATAAGGATTTATGGAGATATTGTCACGATTTTGCAACCAAGTGACGAAACAAATTGGAAAATAGCAAGACAAAGGAATTTGAGAATCGGTTTAGAATTAATGTTAACTCCAGCATTGCAGGGATTAGAAGAAGCACAAGCCCATCATGGAGAGATTTTACAACAATGTGCTGAGTGGATGGATGAAGGTAAATTAAGGGTTTGTGTCAATCAGACATTTGGATTGGAAGAAGTAGCGAAAGCTCATCAATTATTAGAAGCTGGTTCGATGATTGGGAAGTTGGTAATTGGTATTGGGTAATAGGTAATTGGTAATTGGTAATGGGTAATTGGTAATTGGTAATTGGTAATTGGTAATTGGTAATTGGTAATTGGTAATTGGTAATTGGTAATTGATTCTTGTAGGGTGTGTTACGGTGACGATATTTTAGCGGAATAAATAGATAACTGAGTTAATACCGTAACGCACCATCATTATTTCGCGAACTTGTTCATTTAAACATAACCCACCCAGGGTTGCAAACCCTGGGCTAATAGTAGAAGTCTTATAAATAAGACTAGAAGGATTATTTAATTCATTCAAAAGTAAAAGTTATATTACTTATAGCTATCCAAAATAAATCTGACCTCTTTCTATATTTTTGAAGTAAAATATAAAAATACATCAAAGCATTTTAGCTAAGGAATTTGTGTGAATACTTATATTATTGACGAAGTAATTGAACAATTAAAAACTATGTCACAATACCAGCAAGCTCAAGTACTAGAATTTGTTAATCAGCTTGTAAAAAATGAAATCAAAGGTACTCCAGGAAAAGGACTATTAAGCTTCGCAGGTTCTATACATTCTGATGATATTCAACTAATGCTTGAAGCGATTAAACAAGATTGCGAACAAGTAGATATCAATTGGTGAATATAGTTATCAATTTAAATTTTCTTATTGCTAAATCGATTAAAATCCTAATTTATTCTTTGCTTCTTCCCAAGTAACAGTTTCTCCAGCTTGAGCTTGCTGTATGCTTTTCTGTAACTTGCTGCTAAATTCTTTATCAGAAACAATAGCTAAAGTTTCCATCATCGATTCAAACTGTTTAAAGCTTAGTGCAGCCATTACTGGTTTTCCATGCTTAGTAATAATAACCGCATCTTCTTTCAATTCGTCGGGTAAGTTTAATAGCTGTTGTTTAGCTTCTGTAATAGTTAAATACTTAGGCATATAATAAAGCGTACATAAGAATGTATATTTATTGTACTGTAAATTGTTTTAAGAAGATAAATAAGTAATATGTAATTGGTTTTATAATTATCTTGTAGGGGAGGCAAATTGTGGTGTAGATTTTCTTCCCGCATTATTGCCGTGTCATTGTGTTATGGTCACAAAATGGTTATGGAATAAACCGATATTTTTGTTAATACCGTAACGCACCATTTTAACCTAATACAATTATCACAATTTATCAAAAACAACTATATACAAATTTAATTTAACTCATCGAATTAAAAAGCAAATTCTATCCGAATCAATCTTATATCCTTCACTAAACTTATTTTAATTTATTTAATTATCAATAATTATAAATTCATGAAATTATATTAAACTGTGCATCAAATTTAATCCCAACCCACAATGCCCAATTACCGATTACCAATTACCAATTACCAATTACCAATTACCAAATTATTCTACACGCTATTTATATTTTTATTATTTTTCCTATTATCAATCCAACCCATATTAGCAGCGGAACCCCAACCCCAACGAACTGTTTTAACTTTAGAATTACTCCAGGAAAGAATCGCTTCTCCTATTGTCAATGAAGGTAGTCTTACGGTTGATTTACGAGAAATGGAGATTGATTTACAGCCTGAAAATAAAGAGTTTCGCGATAATTTTTATAAGTTGTTGCAGGATGAATTGCAAAAAAATGGGACAAAACCTGTAGGATTGGATTTAAGCGATTCGATAATTGAAGGTGATTTTATTGGTAGCGATTTGGGTTTAAGAACTCCTTTATATGCTCAAGCTATTGCACCAATTTTTACTGACACCGAACAAAATCAACTCGAACGTTTGCGGGAGGTTTGTTTACAATCTCTTGCTTATTCGGTTCCTAATTCTAGAGATTGTCGTTCGCTTTTAGGAAAGGATTCTACTACATCAGCGCAAATTTCAGTGTTTCGCGGTTCGTTAATTTTTAAGCAAACTCGTTTTAAGGGTAAGTTGGAATTTAATCATACGTTTTTTCTGCAACCTGTAGAAGCGGAAGCAGCTATTTTTAATGATATTACTAATTTCAAGCAATCAAGATTTGGTCGTCGGGTCAGTTTTGCAAATGCTAATTTTCGTAATCAAGTTAACTTTGTAGGAAGTGTTTTTTTTGATGAGGCTAATTTCAAAGAAACTCAGTTTAAGAAAAATGCCGAGTTTAAAAATACAACTTTTGAAGATACTGCTAATTTTTCTGATGCGATTTTTGAGCAGTTAGCTAATTTTAATCGCGCTCGGTGGGAAGGTACGACAATTTTTTCTCAAGTTCGTTTTCTTGAACAAACTCAGTTTACTAAAGCGAATTTTCAGGAACTTCTATTTTTTAAAGAAACTAGTTTTGCAGAATCTGTAATTTTTCGGGAAGCACAGTTTAATTTACCTGTAAATATGAGCGGTACTAGTATTCTTAATCAAGCTGACTTTAGCGATGCTGTTTTTGCTAAAGGTGCTTATCTTAACGTCCCAAGTTTAATTTTTAATTCCGATAAAGCCAAAATTTTGGGTAATCCTGGTGAAATTGGTTTTATGTTAAGAGTACCGAGATTTTCGGGAAATCAAAATGTATTGCGTAATTTGATTCAAAATTTTCGTCAGTTACAGCAAATTTCCGACGCTAACGAATTGGAGTATAGCAAACAGCGACTGTATTTAAACTATTTAACTCGACGTTTAGTTGATGCGAATATTAATGATGCTTCTCAAAAACGTTTAATTGATTTAGGTTTTTCCCAAATTCAAGCAGAAGCGATAATTAAACGTCGTCAAACTGAACCATTTCAAGTAAAAAACGAACTACTGACATTAGCCGATATCGACGAAGAAATATTTACACAACTTGCTTCCCGGTTTGTAGTTGCTCAAACCCTTACCCCGGTTAAATGGTTGCTGCAAATATGGGAATGGTTTGCGTTAAGTTTGCTACTACTGCTTTCGGGATACGGTACCAACTTTTATTTAGTTTTTGGTGTCGGAATAATCGCGATCGCGTTTTTCAGTTTACTATTTTGGTTGGTTGATAGATTCCGCAGATTGCATCCCAATCAAATTGTTCCTACAGCTTACGAAACCACCTGGATGTTAGGAAGTTTCCTGATCAGCATGCTATTTGGTTTAATTGCTATTTTTCGCAATACAAGACAACCACTATTAACTTTAGCCTGCATAACAGTTATTATTATTCCCTTACCAGCTTTTTTATTATTTCGACTTTATCAACAAGGACGCTACCACGATTTAATGGAAACATCATATTTTACAGAAGACGGAACATTTCGACAACTACGATTATTAATTGGGCGTTTACCCGTAATACCAAGGTATGAATTATTTCGCGACCGTTATTTACCCCTATTGTGGAATCGTCGCTGGAACTGGTTAAATTATTACGACTTTAGTTTAAACAACCTTTTAAAACTAGGTTTTAACGACGTGCGCTTACGAGACGAACATCTCCCCGGAATCATCAGCACCTTAGCCTGGTATCAATGGAGCTTAGGTATACTTTATATCACCTTAGTATTGTGGACTCTTTCCCGCACTATTCCCGGATTGAACCTATTGATTTATCTTAAATAATGAATTGGGGATTGGGGATTGGGAATAGGTAATTGGTAATGGGTAATAAATATCAACAAACAACTTTCACCGGTCGGGTGTGGATCATCACGGATTAAATGGATTTCGCTGATTTCACTGATTGAGTTATTCTTAACAACTGACAATTTTTACTGATTTCACTAATTGAGTATTCTTAAGGACTGATAACTGTTCACTGTTCACTGTTCACTGTTCACTGATAACTGTAATGAAAATCGCTACCTGGAATGTAAATTCAATCAGAACTCGTTTAGAACACGCTACTAATTGGCTAAAAGAAACTGGTGTGGACGTGCTTTGTTTGCAGGAAACTAAAGTTGTAGATGAACTGTTTCCCCGAAAACCTTTTGAAGAATTGGGCTATCATCTTTATACTTCTGGACAAAAATCATATAACGGTGTCGCTATAATTAGTCGTCAACCGCTGGAAGATGTTTCTGTTGGTTTTACTTCAATTTTGCCGGATGTAGATGCGAAATGGGACGAACAAAAACGACTTATTTCGGGTGTAGTTGACAGTATTAGAATCGTGAATCTTTATGTACCTAACGGTTCTTCTATAGGTAGCGAAAAATACGAATATAAATTGGGTTGGTTGAAAATTCTCAAAGATTATTTGCAGAAACAGCAAAAATCAACACCGAATATATGCGTGTGTGGAGACTTTAATATAGCTTTAGAAGATAAAGATATTCATGAAAAAGCCAAACCAGCAACTCATATCATGTCATCTGATGTAGAACGGGAAGCATTACGAGAAAATGTTTTAAAATTAGGATTCGCCGACGCATTTCGTAAATTTATCTCAGAAGGAGAGCATTACAGTTGGTGGGACTATCGAGCAGCATCATTCAATCGTAATCGAGGTTGGCGCATCGACCATCATTATCTCACACCAGACCTATACGAACGCGCAACCAGCTGCACCATCGACATCGAACCCAGAAAACTAACCCAACCCAGCGACCATACCCCCGTAACTGTGGAGTTAGGGAGTAGCAAGTAGTAAGTAGCAAGTAGTAAGTTAAATGCTTCTCTTCGATTATTTCTTACTCTTTACTCGCTACTCGCTCCTCTCCCATCCGCAATTCCCATCACGATAAAGATAATAGTACTTTCCGCACTTTGCTATAAAATGGATTTTTCTATAAAACAGAAGTAATGTTATATCCTATTAAATATCGTGGTTTGTAGTAAAGACTTTAGTCTTTTATCAGAAGCGATAAATCGCTTACTACGAACTTTATTATTTGTGAAAATATTATTTCTAAGCAGTAAAAAGTAAAGAATAAGAAATGAAGAGTAAAAAGTTATATATACCTATTACCTTTCACCTTTCACCTATTTCATTTAAATTTCTATGAAAAATTCTTTAGTTGCTAATCCATCTCAAGCACGTAGAACAAAGCAAGAGTTTGCGAAACCTGACGAACAGTTATCTTATGAGTTGGGAAAAGCAGTACAGGAACTACCACCTTTTTATACTAGATTTTTAGCGGGAACGATTACTGCGATTGTATTTGGTTCGATTACTTGGGCACATTTGTCAAAAGTGGATGAAGTTGCTACTGCTCCTGGAAAAGTAGTTGCTGCTACACAAATTAGACCGGTGACATCTTTAGGTAATGGTTCAATTGTGGGAGTGAAAGTTAAGGAAGGGGATAAGGTAGAAAAAGGTGAGGTAGTAGTTCAAAGAGACCCGGATTTACAGCAAGCAGATGTTGCTCGTTTGGCAAAAAGTGCTAATTTAATTCGGGAAGATTTACGTCGGTTAGATGCTGAGCGTAGTGGTGAAAAAAAAGCGGGTAATAAGTTACAGGATGAACTGTTACAGTCCCGTTTGCAAGACTATCAAGCACGTCAAACTGCTGCTGAAGCGGAAGCAAATCGTCAAAAAGCGGTCGTGAAGCAAGCAAAGGTACGTTTAAATCGTTTAGAAGAAAATCTTGCTAACGCCAAAATCAGCTTAAATAATGCTTCTGCTAATCAGACAAATTCTCAAAAGCTTCGCGAACGAGTTGGGGAAAATTTAGCTTTAGCGAAAAAAAGAGAAGAAGGTTTACGTGGTTTAAGCAAACAAGGTGCAGTACCCAGATTAGATTATTTGGATGCACAAGATAGACTTAATCGCGCTAATGTCGAAATTACCAGGTCTGGAGACCAAATAATCAACGCTAATAATAAAGTTACCGAAGCCAAAGACAAGGTAACATCTCTACAGAAAGACTTAGCAGCACAAAAACAAGAAATTAGCCAAGCACAAGCAACTTTTGAAGCAGCACAAAGTCAAGCACAGCGTTTAGCTTCGGAACGTCAAAGTGAGATATTAACTCAAATCAACAAGCGCAAAGAAGAATTGACAAATATTACAGGTCAATTAAATCAAGCCAGAAAACAGCAGCAATTAGAAACTATAAAAGCTCCCGTTTCTGGAATAGTTTACGATGTTAAAGCTACGATTGGGCCGGTACAAGCAGGAGAACAATTGCTTTCAATAGTTCCGGAAGGAGAAGAATTATTATTAGAAGTCAAAGTTCTTAACCGCGATATTGGCTTTATTAATCAAGGAATGAAAGCAAAAGTAAAACTAGCAACCTTTCCTTTCCAAGAATTTGGAGCCATAACCGGTGAAGTAGTTACCGTTAGTCCTAATGCAGTAATAGATGAAGACTTAGGATTAGTGTATCCCACCACAATCAAATTAGATAAAAACACCGTAGTAGTACGCGGTCAAGAAGTAGGATTTGCACCCGGAATGACCGCTAATGCTGAAATCGTGACTCGCAAAAAATCAATTTTGACATTCCTAGTTGAGCCAGTAACAAGACGCTTTAGCGAAGCATTTTCTGTACGCTAGTTGTTAGTTGATATAGCGCTTTCGGTTGAGTTAAATACACTTTGATAGACCTCACCCCCAGCCCCTCTCCTTATTAAGGAGAGGGGTGTATTCCATCCAACTGATCCCGGTAGAAACGACGGAAGTGCACAAACGCCGGAAGGCTCTCAACGGGGGCAAGGAAACAGTGGTCAGCCGTCTTCCGATCGGGCTA
>JBCCDM010000206.1:0-11082 GCA_039030795.1 Cyanobacteria bacterium P01_A01_bin.84 | reverse complement strand
AGTTCACTCATGAACTTTTGTTAAGTTTATTATCGCAGTAGATTTAAAACCACAGTATCTAATTTAACAAATCATATATAGAAAAATAAATAGATTAATTATCTCAAATAATTATCTCAAAAATAAATACTTCGTAATCTTATAGTTAACAACCCTCATTTTTATATCTAATTTTACTAAATCCAATAGAAATACATAGAATTAATGATATTGTTATATATGAATGCGAATCTGCTCTTAACTTAAAATGCGAACTTAAAATACTAACTTAAAAAATTGATTTTTTATTTCAAAAAGATTGCGATCGCTTAAAACTATGGAATTAAAAGAATCATTTGTTTCCTTTGAAGGAAGCGGTAAATTTTTACAAAGGCGGATATTAACTGGAGCCGGAGTTTTTATACCAGTTTTTTTAGTTTCATTATTAGCCTATTCAGCCAAGAAGCCCCTATATGAAGCTCAAGGAAAACTACTATTTCAAAGAACCGATAAAGCATCTTCTCTAACTGGATTTGGTACAGAAATAAGTAAACTAGAACCAGTTGTACAGGATCTGAAAACCAATCCTTTAAACACCGAATCCGAAGTTATCAGTTCCGTACCTATCGTCAAAAAAGTTATTAGTAAATTAGGACTACAAAATGAATTAGGTCAGCCATTAAGACCCGAAAATTTTGCCAATAACTTAAGCGTCAAAGGTGTTCGAGGCACAGATGTAATTCAAGTAACTTATCAACATACAGATCCAGAAATAGCTGCACAAATTGTTAACAGCATAATGGACGTATATATAGAGAGTAATATCTTATTAAATCGTTATGAAGCAACATCTGCTCGTAAATTTATAGACAAACAGTTACCAAATGCCGAATTACTTGTACGTCAAGCAGAAGCAGCTTTACGAAACTTTAAAGAACAAAATAATATTGTCTCTGTCCAAGAAGAAACAAATAGGTCTGTAGAAATATTAAAAGAGTTACAAAGAAACATTAGTACCACTAGATCGCAAATTTCCGATACAGGTGCCCAGACAAAAATGATACGTCAAAAACTGGGCATGACATCTGAAAAAGCCATGATAGTTACTTCCTTAAGTCAGTCAGAAGGCGTTCAAAATATTATAAGAGAAATTCAAGAATTAGAAAGTTTAATAGCAGATAAACGGACAATATTAAAAGATACTCACCCAAATGTAATTAAACTTAAAACCAAATTATTAGCCCTGCAAAATATCTTAAAACAAAGAATGAATTCAGTTGCAGGTTCTGAAAAATTAGGCAGTATAGGTAATATAAATGATATTCAGGCTGGTAATTTAAAGCAACAATTGAGTGCAGAGCTAATTACATTAGAAGCAAGAAAATTAGGTTTAAGTAGCGAATTAGCAACATTATCCAGTCAAGAAAACTTATATCGGCAAAGACTAAGTATTATGCCGAAATTAGAACAGCAGGAGCGGGAATTAGAGAGAAAATTAAAAGCAGCTCAATCGACCTATTCTCTTTTACTACAAAAACTACAAGAAGCCAGAATTTCCGAAAATCAAACATTAGGTAACGCTCGTATTCTTGCTAAAGCTTCCGTCCCAGAAAAACCAAGTTCTTCTGCAACTACTGGTTATATAGGTGCAGGTTTAGCTGGTATCTTACTAGCTTTGCTCGCGATGTATATTCTGGAAACTAAAGATAAATCTATCAAGACAGTTGATGAAGCAAAAGAATTAACTGGATTAACTCTACTTGGTTTAATTCCTTCATTTAGCAAATCCAAAAAATCTCTTCGCAGTAACCAAGAAATTGAACCACCTAGTGCAGGACTAATAGTAAGAGATAATCCTCGTTCCCCGGTCAGCGAAGCTTACCGAATGCTGCGAGCAAACTTAAAATTTATGAGTGCTGACAAGGAACTAAAAGTGATTGTTGTCACCAGTTCCGTCCCTAAAGAAGGTAAATCTACTGTAGCTGCCAATTTAGCCATGTCAATAGCTCAAATGGAAAGTCGAGTCTTGCTGGTGGATGCAGATTTACACAATCCTATTCAGCATCAAGTCTGGGAAGTTTCTAACAATGAAGGTTTAAGTAACGTCATTGTTGGACAAGTAGAGGTGATGAGAGCGATTAAGAACGTAGAAGGAAGTCTTGATATTTTAACCTCCGGTGTTGTACCTCCCTCCCCTGGGTCCCTCCTTGACTCAAAGAGAATGGCTTCATTGATTGACAGTTTTGCTGCTTATTACGAATATGTAATTATTGATGCACCGGCTTTAAATTTAGCTGCTGACGCTGCAACTTTAGGTCAAATGGCTGATGGTCTATTATTTGTAGTCCGTCCTGGGGTGGTTGATTCGGTAAATGCAACTTTAGCAAAAGAGATCCTGGAAAAATCTGGTCAGAATGTTCTGGGACAAGTTGTAAATGGAGTGATTCCAGAAAACGAAGCTCATAGTTACTATTATTTTGAAGAAGAATACAACTCTCAAGAAACTTTTACCATCAAGAATATAATCAACAATTTGAAAGTTTGACCTCCCATGAATAGAATTCATTTTATTAGAGTTAAATTATTTTTCGGAGATTTCTATTAAATACTTCAAGCTCGAACAATAGTAACAACTTAAGTACTCAAACGCTCTTGTATGGGTAAAGCCTTTTTATGTAAATCAAAAATTACTAACCAACCAGAATTTACCCCCAATTTTGCTAAATAAGAATCTAATTGTTCAGTACCCGATTCTAAGGGATCCCCTGTAGAGAAGTTAAATTTAACATCTGGGACATCTTTCTTAGAGATGTCTGTCTTACTTTAGATAAATCAGTAAATTTAACCCTGGAATAGTCCGAGAAAGCGTCCAAAGGAGCAGAGTCACGTAAAGTATACCAAGACCCCATTGATACCATGCAAGAATAGAGATGATACCCGGTAAATTCTTATCCCGGAGTCGTACATCATTAAACCCTAGTTTTAAAAGATTACTGAGACTAAAATCATAGTAGTTTAACCAGTTCCAACGTCGCTCCCATAGTAGAGGCATAAATCTTTCTCGAAACATAGGATATCTTGGTATAATTGGTAAACTACCAATCAGTAGTCTTAATTGACGCATACTGCCATCTTCTGTAAAGTATGAGACGTCCCTGGGATGGTTAAAGTGTCCCTGCCTATAGAGTTGGTAAATTAAAACAATTGGTATGGGAACAAGAATTATAAATAAGCAACCAAGAGTTAACCAAGGATTGTCAGCATTACGAAATATTGATGTTAAGCCAAATATGGTTAATAGGGTGGAACTAATTATCATTGAGATGGTTTCATATCTGATGGGAATAATGAGAATTGGAAACCAGCGACGATCGCATATCCAAAACATGACACCAAAGTAAGTAGTAGCTATAATTCCCACACCAACTACTAACCAAAAGTTTGTACCGCAACCAGTTAAAAGTAAGAGTAAACTTAATCCTATCCAGTGCCATAATACTATTAACCATTTGAGAGGAAAAAGTTTTTCACTGACTAAGATTCGGGGGGAGACTTGAAGATAAGTTTGATAATCGATATTTGTAATTTGTAGTAATTCTCTTTTATCTTGAAATGGTGTTTGATGACGATGCTCGATAATAGCTTCAGCTTGAATGTCAGAAAAACCAAGATTTATTAAATTATCTAGAGAAATATTATTTATATTTTCACCAAACAAACGTTGATAATCGCCCTTCAAGAGTAACTTCTCTTTTGTATAATTTAACTGGTTTGCATCAGCAATTTGTTGTAACTGACGAAAATTTTGCACCAGATTACGCAATACATTACTATTTCCCTGTAAACTGGATACAAAGAATTTACGACCAATCTCTCCAGAATTACCTAATATTTTTGCTTGATTATAATTAAAACTAAGACCAGCTACATATAGATATGCACCACGAGCAAATTCCACATCACTAAAGTCTGCTTGATTAAGAACGCTTGCATTTCTCAAATTAACTGGTTGATGAAACTCAGCTTCTCGAAAGGTAACTGCTTTTATAAAAGTTGCTTCCGTTAGAAATAAAAACCCATCAAAATTAGTCTTAGAAAAAACTACAGGTTGAGAAAATCGAACTTTAGCAAAATTTCCATTACCCCACCATTGTCCCCGTCGAAAATCTGCTGTATCTTGAAAAATTGCTTGACTAAAATCCGATAGATGAACAAAATTTACATCTTGAAAATTGACAAACTCCTCAAATAACGACCTTTTAAACTTAGCCTTCTCAAAAAAAATACTACCTTGAAAGTTACTTGGGGCTTGAAAATCGACTCCAGAAAACCGTGCATTACGGCTAAATCTAGTTTCAGCCCAGTTAGATTCTCCACCAAAGATAGCACCTTCTACATCTACAGGTTGTAAAAAGAAACTATCACTAAAATCTACCTTACCAGTAAAGTGAGTTCCGATAAAAATTAAAGAACCACGGAAAACATTTATTTCTCCCGAAATCCCTGGTTTTGAAATCAGTAAAGACCGACAATCCTTAGATAGGGGAAGTTCTGACACAAGAGAGTGCAAACAAACCGAGCGCGATCGCTCTAGTTGTATTTGTTCTGGTAAAGTAAAAATGGGGGCTATACCTTGAGAGTAGACAGGGGTTATGAGACCTAATTTATTTCCTAAAAAATCTCCTTCAATTAGAGAATGACTTAAGTCTAAAGCTAAAGGTTGAGAACCAGTTTTTTGTAATTCTTGTCGTAATATTTGATAGAATTCATCGCCAAATAGATTATTTTCTTGCTGTAAATCTATCTGCATACTACGTAAATCTACAGTCATATTACCGTCTCTGGTAACAGGATTATTTATTCGCTCATGCAATAATTCTAATGTGAGAGGAGTAAGTTCAACAGAGGCGCTTCTAGCAGGTTGAGAAAATGATACAAGTATAACTAGTATGGATATTATGCATAAACTGAGAAATATTGATATTTTTTTGAACAGCATAAAATTTTTCGTTCAATTCCTTTCCCGTTAATATTATGTCCGGTTAAACAGGTACTGAAGAACCGATATTATCTAGTCTCTTGTCATTTCTCTCCAATTACCCGAAGGAATAAAGCTAGCCCAAAAATAAGGATGCTCGTATTGTTGGGTTGACTGAGGTTGTTGAGTTTGTCCTGTAACTTTTCCTGGTGCGCTGATAAGTAACCCCACAGCCATTGTGGTAGCGATGGAACAAGAGAGCAGTTTCAATAATGTGTGCTGTGAGGGTTTGCTGGGTAAAGATTTAGGAGACATGGCGTTTTGTGTTTCCTGACTATGTTGGTAATGCAGTAAACCTGATCTTGGCTAGTATCCCAGTATTTATCCTCAGTTTGCGGCAATTTCCTAGAAGTTTTAAGGTTTTTTGCGACTGTAGGTAAATCGGGGAATTGAAAATCTAGGTTTTTTTAGTTGCAATTACTTATATTTCTGGGGTTTGAGGGGGTATGCATTTTTTAAGACTGCAAGGGAGCAGAGGGGCTGAGGAGATGGGTTTGCGGTTTTTTTGCATAGATTACCTTTATAGTAGGGCTTGCTGAAGATGTTTATTCTTTAATAGGAAGAAAGAATTGGGGGATTTTCCCCCAAACCCCCTATTGGGTGGACGGCTGCGTCCCCCAAACCCCCTCCAGATAACGTTCCCAAAGGGTATTTTGAATTTTGAATTCCCACCTTGTGGGTTACTCATTACTCATTACCAAAACAATCTTACCTGTCATGGAACCATTTTCTAATAACTGATGAGCTGATTGTGCTTCGGCTAAAGGAAACTGATGCTGTACATGAATTTTCAACTGTCCTGCATTCATCCATTGGGCACATTGCTCTAAAATTTCTGCATGATGTTCCTTAGCAGATACTATATTTTGCAAAGCCGGTGTCAACATTAATTCTAAACCGATGCGTAAATTACGTGACCTTGCTACCTTCCAAACTGTGTCTTTTGCGGGCTCCAAGATAGTGACAATATCTCCATATATTCGTACAGCAGGAAAAGAATTTTCTAAAATTTTCCCTCCTACGGTATCAAAAGCTAAATCTACACCTTCACCGTTAGTCCAGTCCAAAACTGCTTTAACAAAGTCTGTTTGCTGATAATTAATTGCACAATCGGCACCCAAACCTCTGACAAAATTGGCTTTCTGGGCAGAACTTATCGTCGTGCAGACATCAGCACCTTTAAGTTTAGCTAGTTGAATTGCTACATGACCTACACCACCAGCACCAGCATGAATTAATACTTTGTCTCCGGGTTGCAAACGTCCGCGTTCATATAATGCTTCCCAAGCAGTAATTAATACCAAAGGTGCAGCAGCAGCTTCTACAAATGAAACTGCTGCTGGTTTGAGAGCCGCGAATTTTTCATCTACAGTTGTATACTCAGCATAGTTACCCTGGTGTTCTCCCAAACCACCATTGCAGAAATATACCCGATCGTCCACACGAAACTTTTTAACACCTACTCCCACAGCTTTGACAATTCCAGCACCATCACATCCTAATATTGCTGGCATTTTTTCTGGGTAAAAAGTTCCACGTTTCCTAAGTTTTGTATCTATGGGATTAACTCCTGCTGCAACTAATCCCACTAAAATTTCTGTTTCTCCAGGAGATGAAGGAGGTGGTACTTCTTGAATTTGTAAGACGTCTGGACTACCGTTCTTATTGATTACAACAGCTTTCACGGTAATTATTCTCCTTAACTTTAGACCCACAATAACAAAGCTACTTTATCGTAATGTAGACCCCATCAGAATTAGCAAATCTGATGGGGTCTAAAGTTTCATTAAGCATTCGGTCTAGGAAAAAGATTTCTAAGCTGGTATTTTTTCTTTAAATAAAGAATCATTATAAACTTCAGGAAGCGGGAATATTTCTCCAGCTAAATAAGCATTGAAGTGTTGTTTGAAGTAAAGCCAAGCATTCATATCTTCAACCTTTAGATAAGATGTTGGTGCCTCTTTATATGAAGGTAGGCGATGATTAATCTCATTTTGCAGCAATTCTGGTAATTGAGTAAAACTATCTATTTTGCTCCCACAAGCACTATAAATTAAATAACCAGGACGATTTCCCATTTTCATCCAAGGCAACCATTGACCTATTCTGTCCCAATTCAACTGTACTTGAGGTATGCTACGCAACGAAGTATCGAATAAATCTTTTGTAGAGACCGTAAGTTTAAATAGTTCCGCAGCTTGATAATTCGGTTGGGGACTATATTCAGCAAATTTTGGATCTTCTGCTAAAGGGTTGGGATAAGTGGGAAATATATCAAACTTAAAAGTTGCGCGATTATTACCTTCGATTTGGGCTGGGAATTTACCTTGAAAGTAAGATTGTACGGGAGTGTTGGCAACGTGCATTACGGGAACTACTTCTTCAGTCCAGGGGTTATACCATGTACGTAAAATTTCACCGGTCACTGGGTGAAGATAATAGTTCAATTCTTTAGAGGTAAAGTCCCAACCACCAGATGATGAGGGAATGCATCTGTTAACATTCATACCTATCATGCTGAAAAGCAACTTACGCTTATTTCCTGGTAAGAAAGCATACATTGTCCCCGTCCAGACAAAAAATGTTGATCTATCAGATTCTAGAGAAGAACGTACTCTTACCCAATCTTGGGTTTCAAATTCTCGAATATTGGCAACCATTTATATCCTCTTTAATTTTGCAATTCGTCAATTAAAAGCTGATTCGACAAGCTGACCGAAACAATTCAAAATGCAAAATGCCTGCTCTCGTTTTTTAGAACAAAAAAATAAAAAATATTTTCTTTGTTTCAAGCAAAAAGGCTTGAGGATTCTTGTCATAATGGCGGAACTAATTATTTTGAATTTTGAATTTTGAATTCCCCAAAGGGGTTGACGGAAGTCTCAAAAATCGGCAAGCAGCTATCGAAGTAAACCTAGCTTAACTGTTGTCAGGCAAGATACCCAAGATGTTGATATATCCCTTGCCATTTGAGAATCTTTTCAGTTATCTTGAAGTGTTTATTTGGAATCACTATACAAACGCTGATAATCTTCCACAACAGCATCAATAAATTCTTGTGGCGGACAATATCGATGCTCTATGATGTAGTGAACAATTAGTACCGGTGCAACGAAGGTATTTTTTGGAGTGAAGATGTGAATTTCTCCATTACTTTTTCCCCCAAAGGGGTCTTGCAAAGTTATGGTATCTTTCCTAAATTCATCTGTCTTAGATTCACATAGATTACACCTATGGAATCCCCGAGTTAGATTTTGTGGTGATTTCGCAAGAGCTATTAAATGATGTACTACTTCGTTCGGTACAGACCCTTTTTGATAATCATATTTATAATCGAGCCATCCAACATTCTTCATGTCAGTGTTTATATCAACTCGGGAATGTAAATATTTATATTTGCTTAAATCGGGATAGTAAGTCAATATAGTTCGCTCCCAATGAAAAATTCTATTAGTTTCTTTTCTTAATAAATTTCATCTCCCCTTGCATTTCTCCATCAGTTATAATCCCGTGAGGAGTCCATCCTAAATGGAGATAAAAACCGTAAGCTCTTAATTTTGGGTCATTACCAGTTAATAACCAAATTTCTTCCGTATCTTGTTGGGAAAATAACCAATCTTCAGCTTTTTGCATTAAAGCACGACCTGCACCATGTCCTTCAAAAGATGGAAGAACAAATATACCAAAAATTGTTTTCTCTGTTGCATTAGCGATAGAAAAAGCGATCGCTTTACTATCAACTTCAGCAATCCATGGGCGGCAATCAGTTTGTAACATTTGAGCAACAGTTTCTGGAGTCACACCTAATTCCGCAATTTCCTCACGAGACTGATAATTTTCAACAACGCTGGTTCTATATCAAACAGGGTTTCAATATCTGTAAGTTGTGCTTCCCTGAGATTCATGACAACATGATTAATTACTCATCATTAATTATACCGGTTCGGAAACTTGAGTATCTAAACGACGGAATAAAAATACCCAAATTGGTAAAGAACTATTAATCGCAATTAATCTGACTAAATGACCGATAGTAACAACTTCCACATCATGATTTAAAGTCAAAGCAACCAAAATCATTTCCGCAGCACCTCCAGGTGCAGTGACTAACATACAAGTTAACCAGTCCCAATTCGTTAACTGCATAGCCATCAAAGACGCGATCGCACCTGCGAGTAAAGTCATGGTGGTGGAAATTAAAGCATACGCAACAGTTCTTTTGGTAAAAGTTGGTTTCTTTCCCCAATATTCACCAATTGTAATCCCTAAAAGCATTTGACCTAAAAGACCTATCCCTGATGGAATCTGAAACTCAACTCCAGCCAGAGTAGGTAAATGATTTATTAGTGGTTGGAATATCAGACCCAGCATTAATGTTGCAAAAAAGTGAGCCGCAGGAACCTTCAATAAAACAGCTATGTAAACCGCAACAATGCTTAAAAGGATTATTACAGTTAATAGAACTAAATTGGAAATACTAAAATTATCAGTCAAACTTCCCAACCCTGGCTGTATCATCCCTATATTCGGATTCATTCCATAATCTGTAGAAATTCTCGCAACAAGCGGTATCAGTATTACTACTGAAGTTACCCGAATAACTTGAACTAACGCAACCAAAGTGACATTTTTATCATAATCCGCCGCGATCGCAGCCATAACTCCAACACCACCAGGTACAGTCGCGAGCATCGATGTTAGTAAGTTAGTCTCAGTAAATCGGGAATAGAAGTAACCAATAATACTACCACTTACTAATAGAAACATGGTGAGGAATAGAAAAACGGGAAAACCCGCAGCCACCCTAACGAAATTACCTTGAGTCATGGAACAGCCAATACTCAAGCCAACAAACATTAGCCCAATATGTCTAGCATTGCGGTTTGGTGAAGGAGAAACATTATATATAATTCTGCTGGTCTGTAAAACAACTACACCAGCAACCATACCGCCAAAAATCCACGCCATTCCACCAAGGTTAAACCAGGAGAATAATAAACCCAAAGGTATCGCCAATAATATCTGCCAGATTAAAATAAATAACTTTTTTCCTATAGACAAATTCTCATCGCTTCCATCTGCTTGAGGATGAGTATCAGCAAGTTTTATATTTTGATTCATCAATACTTGTTTATTAAATTAAATCCCTACGTATACAAACTAACTTGATTGTGACTATATATGTAAGTTAATAACTATAGATGTTTAACTTACATATGTAGTTATGTGCATAAAACTCTAGTTTATTCAAGATAAAAATATTACCAAGACGCGACCTATAAAAAAAATGAATAAATAATTTAATTGCTACACTAAGTGCTACCATTTACCTCGAAATCTCATTAACTTTGAGGAGCGAGCATAAATGAATAAAAATCTCCGTAATCTGCTAGTAGGGGCAGGTGTTGCAGCTGTAGGAGCTATTGGAACCAAAACCGCAGTAGATTATTTTCGCAATCGTGGTAAGGAAGAAGTAGTTGATGAGAGTGAAGGCGATGCAGAAGCAACTTCACCAGAAGAGGTTGCATACGCTACTGTAGAAGAGAGTTCAGTGCAAAATTTTCTAGATGCAAGTTTTGGCGATGCGGGTCGCTATGTACCTAACAGACCCCCAAAGGTATTCGACTATCAAGGCGGACAGTATATGGTCATTTGGGCTTATGATAACAAGCAACAAAAAAATCAAATGATGGCATTTAAATATACTGATGCTGGTCGTCAAATGATCGCTAGTGTTGGATATACCAGTGAAGAAACAGATTATAATCTCTCTTTATCTGACACACCTTTTGCAGTCGAAGTGAACAATAACAAAATACAGTCTGGTCAATCTACCACAGATGGTACAAGTGATGTGGATTTTGTTTTAGCTTAAACCTGATTTTTCTATTTTCTTAAGATTGAAATTACTAAGTAATAGGTGGTAATAAAAGCCACCTATTATTTTTTACATTGGCTTGCCAAACTGTTAAATTAAATGATTGCTTGGTATAAATTTAGAGGTGATATCAAGTCCGCTTAATTAGTTACGATATAACGCTATTGAAAAGATGCTACTCATTACT